>CANJJS010000005.1 GCA_947474705.1 Acetobacteraceae bacterium
CAGGCTTCCAAAGTCGTGTAATCCAGGTGATGCGGGCCCGCCATGACTTCCAGCATCAGCGCGGAATCTTCCACCGTCCGCGACAGTGGCCCCATATGCGACGTCAGATCCCCCGTCCCCACCGGATAATACGGCACCCGCCCAAAACTGGGTTTGATGCCGAAGACACCGCAGAAATGCGCGGGCATGCGGATCGAGCCGGCCCCGTCGCTCCCCTGGTGCAGCGGCCCGAACCCCGCCGCGGACGCCGCGCCCGCGCCCGCCGAGGACGCGCCGGCGTTCATGCCGAATTTCCACGGATTATGAGTGATGCCCGTAAGCGGGCTTTCGGAGACGCCTTTCCAGCCGAATTCGGACGTCGTGGTTTTACCCAGAATAATCGCGCCCTCGGCTTTCAGGCGGGGCACGACCGGCGTGTCCTCGGTGGGCTGGAACCCCTTGGACGTGTTGGAACCGCTTTGCGTCGGCATGTCCTTGGTCCAGGCGAGGTCCTTGATCGTCGCGGGCACCCCGTGCAGGCGGCCCAGACGTTCGCCGCTCATGACCGCTTTTTCCGCCGCGCGCGCGGCGTCCATGGCCTGGTCCGCGGCCAGATGCGCGAAGGCGTTGACTTTCGGTTCCAGCGCGGTCACGCGGTCGAGCAAGGCGCTGAGAGCCTCGACCGGCGACATCTCCTTGCTCCGGATTTTCGCGGCCCATTCGGTCGCTGGCATGAAGCCGATCGTTTCGGAATCCATGAAAAACCTCCCCCTCAGTAAACCGCGCGCCCGCCGGAAATGTCGAAAACACCGCCGGTGGAAAAGGAACATTCGTCGCTGGCGAGCCACAGGACCAAAGAGGCGACCTCGTCGATCTCGCCAAACCGCCCGATGGGGATTTTCGACAGCATCCAGTCGATCTGCTGCTGTGTCATTTGCGTGAACAATGGGGTCTTCACGGCGGCGGGCGTGACGCAGTTGACGCGGATGCCGGTGTCCGCCAGTTCCTTGCCCAAAGATTTCGTCAGCCCAATGACACCCGCCTTCGACGCCGAATACGCCGAGGCATTCGGATTCCCGTCCTTGCCCGCGATAGACGCGATATTCACGATCCGCCCGCTGTTCCGGGCGCGCATGAACGGCACAACCGCGCGATTCGAATAAAAAACGCCCTTCAGATTGATATCGATCACACGATCCCAGGCCTCGACCGGATATTCCCAGGTGGGCATGTTCGGGCCCGTGATACCGGCGGAGGTCACCAAAATGTCGATCGATCCCAAAGCAGCCACAGCCGACTCCGCCGCGCGATGCACCGCGGCCGAGTCCGTCACATCCAACCGAACCGTGTGCGCCGCCCCGGACGCGGCCAAACCGGCCTCGTCCATGTCCCACAAACTCAACCTGGCCCCCTCAGCCGCCAACCTGGCCGCGATCCCCGCGCCAATGCCCGATACCCCACCCGTCACCACCGCCACCCGGCCCTCGAAACGCCCCGCCATGTCATCCCCCAGCGCATACACCGGCCGCGAGTGTGGTCCGAAGGCGGCCATGGGCGCAACGGTGCGGGGGAGAGGCCGGATTGGGGCTTTGCCCCAAACCCCACGGGGGCTTTGCCCCTCGACCCCACCAAAGGGCATAGCCCCTTGGAACCCATTCATTGGGGGATATGAGAAGGGGGGCCTACGATGGCTGACGAACCGCCTCGGTTGGCCCCCCTTCTCATATCCCCCAACCGATCGCGGTCCAGGGGACGATCCCCTGGTGGGGTCCAGGGGCAAAGCCCCTGGCGGGGTTTGGGGCGGAGCCCCAACGGTCCCCTCCCCCGCCCCGGTGCATCCATGACCGTTCGGAACCTCGACCGCATGCTGGCGCCGCGGCGGGTGGCGGTGATTGGGGCGTCGGGGCGGGCGCGGGCGGTGGGGCATTTGGTGCTTTCGAACATGCGCGCGGCGGGGTTTTCCGGGCTTCTCATGGGGGTCAATCCTCGGGAGACGGAGGTTGACGGTATCGCCTGTTATCCGTCGGTGGAGGCCTTGCCGGAGGATCCGGATCTGGCGGTGATCGCGACGCCGCCGGACACGGTGCCGGGGTTGATCGCGGCGCTGGCGCGGCGTGGGTGCGCGGGGGCCGTGGTGATCACCGCCGGGTTTGGCGAGGGCGGCGCGGAAGCGGGTCTGGCGCGGCGGCGGGCGATGCTGGAGGCGGCGCGTCCGGCGCTGCTTCGAATCGTCGGTCCGAACTGCCTGGGCATGGTAGTGCCGGGCGCGGGGGTGAACGCGAGTTTCGGGCCGGTGCCAGCGCGGGACGGCGGGATCGCGTGCTTTACCCAGTCGGGCGCGGTGGCGGCGGCGCTGATGGACTGGGGCCACGCGCACAACGTGGGGTTCCGGTATTTGATTTCGCTGGGGGACATGGCGGACGTCGATTTCGGGGATTTGCTGGATTACGCGGCCTCCGATCCCGGCACCAAGGCGGTGCTGCTGTATGTGGAAAGCGTTACCTCGGCGCGGAAATTCATGAGCGCGGCGCGGGCGGCGGCGCGGGGCAAGCCGGTGATCGTGGTGAAGTCGGGCCGCCATCCCGCGGCCTCGGCGGCGGCGCGGTCGCATACGGGGGCGCTGGCGGGCGCGGACGCGGTATACGACGCGGCCTTCCGCCGGGCGGGCTTGCTACGGGTTCAGGGGTTGGGGGATTTGTTCTCGGCGGCCGAGACCTTGTCGCGCGCGACCAGCCCGCGGCGGGGCGAGCGGCTGGCGATCCTGACCAATGGCGGCGGATTCGGCGTGCTGGCCACCGACGCCTGGCTGGATACCGGCGGGGTCATGGCGGAGTTGTCGCCAGCGACAATGGCGGCGCTGGACGCGGCGATGCCTCCGGCCTGGTCGCGCGCCAATCCGGTCGATATCATCGGCGACGCGACCGCGGACCGCTACAAGGCCGCGTTGCGCGCGTTGCAGGCCGATCCGGGCATCGACACGATTCTGGCGCTGAACTGCCCGACGGGCGTCGCGTCCTCGGTCGAGGCCGCCCAAGGATTGCTCGCCGCCTGGGCGGGACGGCCGAAATACGGCGCGCCGAACCTGCTGGCGTGCTGGTTGACCGCGGTGGATGGCGCGGCGATCCGGACACGATTCGCGGAGGCGGGTGTTCCGGCCTTCGACTCAATCGAGAGCGCGATCGGCGGCGCGGCGGAACTGGCGGAGTTCGCGCGAAATCAGCGGCTGATGTTACGGGTGCCCGCCTTGGGCGAAGACGCGGAACCGGACGTCGATACCACGCGAGCCAAAGGGCTGATCGAGGGATCGGCGCGGCCGTGGATGGAGGCGGCGGAGGCGAAGGCGTTGATCGCGGCGCACGGTATCCCGGTTGTCGCGTTCTTGACCGCCGCCTCGCCAGAGGAAGCGGGACGCGCCGCCGCCGAACTGGGCGGGGCCGTCGCGCTGAAAATACAGTCGCGCACCGTGCTGCACAAATCCGATGTGGGCGGCGTGGTGCTGGATCTTTCTGGCGCGGACGCGGTTCGGGCGGCGGCGGAGTCGATGCTGGCACGCATCGAAGGCGTCGATGGGTTCACCGTCGAGGCGATGGCCCAACGTCCCGGCGCCTTCGAACTTATTCTTGGCGCCAGCGTCGATCCGACCTTCGGACCGGTGATCCTGTTCGGTCAGGGCGGCGTCGGCGTGGAGGCGATCGGCGATACCGCGTTGGCGCTGCCGCCGCTGGACCTGGAACTCGCCCATGGCATGATCGGGCGGACGCGGGTGGCACGGCTGTTGCGGGGGTATCGGGGGCGGCCGCCGGTCGATCTGGATGCGCTGGCCCGCGCGTTGGTCGCGGTGTCCCGGCTGATGCTGGATCATCCGGAGGTGGTGGAACTCGACATCAATCCGATCCTGGCCGACGCCAATGGGGTCGTCGCGGTGGACGCAAGGGTGAAGCTGGCCGACGGGAAACGGGTGCCCTCGGCGATCGTGCCCTATCCCCGGGAAATGGAGACGACGATCGTGGCGCGCGACGGCACGCAAGTGCGGCTGCGGCCAATCCGGCCGGACGACGCGGCACTGCTACGTCGGTTTCTGGACGCGGTGCCGCCCGAGGACATTCGCGCCCGCTTCCATGGCGCGATGCGCGATTTCTCGGAACCGTTGATGATACGTCTGACGCAGATCGATTACGACCGGGAAATGGCGTTGCTGGGGTTCCGGGAAGGGGACGAACTGCCTTTGGGTGTCGTCCGGCTGCATGCCGATCCCGATGGCGACACCGCCGAGTTCGCCATTCTTATCCGCGGCGACGTTCACGGTCTCGGCCTGGGAACCGCCATGATGCGGCGGATTATCGAGGTCGCGCGGCAACGCGGACTGTCTCGCCTGATCGGATCGGTGCTGCGCGACAATGGGCGCATGATGCGGCTGGCGCGGGAGCTGGGGTTTACCGCGGAAACAGCCCATGGGGACGAGGTGTCGATGGTGTTGGCGCTGTAACAAAACGGACACGGGCCTGGAACGGCGCGGGAGATGTGGCAAACTCGGCCCCGATTGAAAACAGGCGGAAACGATGCGGCGATATATCGGAGCAATCGATCAGGGCACGACATCGACGCGCTTCATCGTCTTCGATCGGACGGGCGCGACGATCGCCTTGGCGCGCAAGGAGCACCGGCAGATTTACCCGCGGCCCGGCTGGGTGGAACACGACCCCGAGGAAATCCTGGACGCGGTGCGCTGGACGATCGAAACCGCGCTGCGCGAGGCGTCCTTGACCACGGCGGACCTCGCCGCCGTCGGTGTAACGAACCAGCGAGAGACCACGGTGCTGTGGGACCGGCGCACGGGCCGGGCGGTGCACAACGCCCTGGTCTGGCAGGACACGCGCGTGGAACCGATGGTCGCGGAGATGGCGCGCGACGGCGGACCGGACCGGTTCCGGGCGAAAACAGGTCTGCCGCTGGCCAGTTACTTTTCCGCGTTGAAGCTGCGCTGGCTTCTCGACCACGCGGGACGGACGGAAGACCTCGCGTTCGGGACGATCGACGCCTGGCTGATGTGGCACCTGGCCGGGCGGCACGCGACCGACGTCACCAACGCCAGCCGCACGCAACTCATGAATCTTTCGACATTGGACTGGGACGACGATTTACTCTCGGCGTTTGGCGTGCCGCGTTCGGTTTTGCCGGAGATCGTTCCGTCCTCGGCGGTACTGGGCGAAGGCCGAGGCGTGCTGGAAGGTGTGCCCATCGCGGGCATTCTGGGCGACCAGCAGGCGGCGCTGATGGGCCAGACGTGCTTCGAACCGGGCGAGGCGAAGAACACCTATGGCACCGGGTGTTTCCTGTTGATGAACACGGGCACATCGCCGGTGGTCTCGCGGCATGGACTGCTCACGACCGTCGCCGCGAAACTGGGGAATGCCCCCGCGACCTATGCGCTGGAAGGCTCTGTCGCCATCGCCGGGGCCGCGGTCCAGTGGCTGCGCGACAATCTCGGCATTATCCGCGCCAGCGGCGAGATCGAGGCCTTGGCGGCCTCGGTCCCGGATAATGGCGATGTCTATTTCGTGCCCGCGTTTTCGGGACTCTACGCGCCTTATTGGCGGGCGGACGCGCGCGGCGTCGTCGCCGGTCTGACCGGGTTCGCGACGAAAGCGCATTTGGCGCGGGCGGCGCTGGAGGCGGTGGCGTTTCAGACAATGGACGTCGTTCGCGCGATGGAACAGGACTCGGGGGTCCCCCTGCGGTCGTTGCGGGTCGATGGCGGCATGATCGTCAACCGGCTGCTGATGGGGTTTCAGGCCGATATTCTGGATACACCGGTGACCCGGCCGACGGTGCTGGAGACGACCGCGCTCGGCGCGGCCTACGCGGCCGGCCTGGCGGTGGGGTACTGGCGCGGGTTGGACGACCTGCGCCGCAATTGGTCCGCCGCCGAGACCTGGACGCCCGGCATGGACCCGGCCCGGCGGCGCCATCTCTCGGAGAGTTGGGCACGGGCGGTGACCCGTTCGCTGGACTGGCACACGCCGTAAGACAGCGTGGCCCATGAAAAAAGGCCGGTGTCCTCGCGGACACCGGCCTTTTGCTTTCGTGGTCCGGCGCTTACTCGGCCGCGTCGGCGTTCGCGATCCGCGGTTGCGACACACCGAGGTGCTGCGCGTCGCGGCCCGCGGCGATGGCGCGCAGACGGTTCATCACGGCACCCGTGCCCGCCGGGATCAGACGTCCGACGATCACGTTCTCCTTCAACCCCATCAGCGAATCGGTCTTACCCGCTGTCGAAGCCTCGGTCAGAACCCGTGTCGTTTCCTGGAAGGAAGCGGCACTAATAAAACTGTTCGTCTGCAGCGAGGCCTTGGTGATGCCTTGCAGCACCGGCATCGCCACGGCCGGACGGTCGTCCTTCATCAGACGGCTGTTGATGTGGTCGAACTCGGTGCGATCGACCTGTTCCCCGGCCAGGAAAGTCGTGTCGCCGGGGTCGGTGATCTCGACTTTCTGCAACATCTGGCGAACGATCACCTCGATGTGCTTGTCGTTGATCTTCACGCCCTGCAACCGGTACACGTCCTGGATTTCGTTGACGAGGTAGTCCGACAACGCTTCGACGCCGAGCACCTTCAGGATGTCGTGCGGCACGCGGGGGCCGTCGACCAAGGGATCGCCGCGGCGCACGAAATCGCCTTCCTGCACCGAGACGTGCTTGCCTTTCGGGATCAGATACTCGGTTTCTTCCTGCGTCTCGTCGTTCTTCACGATGATGCGCCGTTTCGCCTTGTAATCCTTGCCGAATTCCACGCGCCCGTCGCATTCCGCGATAACGGCGTGGTCTTTCGGACGGCGGGCCTCGAACAATTCCGCCACGCGCGGCAGACCGCCGGTGATGTCGCGGGTTTTGCTGCCCTCGCGCGGGATCCGCGCCAGCACGTCGCCCGCCGCCACCTGCACGCCATTGTCGACCGAGAGGATCGAGTCAGGCGACAGGAAGTAACGCGCGTCGTTGCCGGTTTCGAGGCGGGCCACTTCGCCCTTGTCGTCCTTCAACTGCAGGCGGGGACGCAGATCGGCGGCCTTGGCGCCGGACTTGTAATCGACCACGACTTTCGACGTGAGGCCGGTCACCTCGTCCATCCGTTCCATCAGCGTTACGCCCTCGATCAGATCGAGGTATTCGATCTTACCGGCGCGCTCGGTGATGATGGGAAGGGTGTAGGGGTCCCATTCCGCCAGTTTCTGCAACCGGTCGACCGTCGCGCCCTCGTCCACCAGCAACCGCGCGCCGTAAGGCACCCGGAACCGGGCGCGTTCGCGGCCCTTGTCGTCGGTCAGAACAATTTCGCAGTTCCGGCTCATGACGATCGGCGCGCCCTGGCTGTTCATGACGACGTTGCGGTTCTTGATTTCCACGGTGCCGTCGTGGCTGGCCTCGACGGAGGATTGCTCCGCGCCGCGCTGGGCCGCGCCGCCGATGTGGAAGGTGCGCATCGTCAACTGCGTGCCGGGTTCGCCGATCGACTGCGCGGCGATGACACCGACCGCCTCGCCGATATTGACGGTCGTGCCCCGCGCCAGATCGCGGCCGTAGCAATGGCCGCAGACGCCGACAGCGGATTCGCAGGTGAGAACGGAGCGAATGCGGAACTGCTCGACGCCGGAGCGTTCGATCAGATCGGCCTCGTCTTCCTCGATCAGCGTGTTTTCCGCGACCAGAACCGCGCCAGTGGCGGGATCGAGCACGTCTTCCGCCGTGGTCCGGCCCAACGTCCGTTCGGACAAGGACGAAACCACCTCGCCGCCATCCATGACCGCGCGCACCGTCAGACCGCGGGTGGTGCCGCAATCCTCTTCGACGATGATGCAATCCTGCGCCACGTCCACAAGACGCCGCGTCAGATACCCGGAGTTCGCCGTCTTCAACGCCGTGTCCGCGAGGCCCTTACGCGCGCCATGAGTAGAATTGAAATATTCGAGAACCGTCAGGCCTTCCTTGAAGTTCGCGATGATCGGCTGCTCGATGATCTCGCCCGAGGGCTTGGCCATCAGGCCGCGCATCCCCGCGAGCTGGCGCATCTGCGCGGGCGACCCACGCGCGCCGGAGTGCGACATCATCCACACGGAGTTGGTGGCGACGCCTTTCTCCTGCTTGGAGATCTCCTTCATCATCGCGCCCGCGACCTCTTCGGTGCAGCGCGACCAGGCATCGACGACCTTGTTGTAACGTTCGCCGGAGGTAATAAGACCTTCCTGGTACTGCTGCTCGAACTCCTTCACCTCGGTCTGGGTGCGATGGATCATCTCGCCCTTTTCGACCGGGATGATCATGTCGTCCTTGCCGAAGGAAATGCCCGCGCGCGCCGCCTGGGAGAAGCCGAGTCCCATCAGACGATCCGCGAAAATCACGCATTCCTTCTGGCCGCAGTGGCGATAGACCATGTCGATCACGTCGGAGACGAGCTTCTTGGTCAGCATGCGGTTGATCAGGTCGAAGGGCACGTTCGGGTGCTTCGGCAGGATCTGCGCGATCATCATCCGGCCCGCCGTGGTGGCAACGACGGAACGAACGACATTGCCGCCCGCGTCGATATTTTCCATCCGGGCGCGGATCTTGTCGTGCAGCGTGATGCGCTTCGCGAACAGCGCGTGCTCGATATCGCCGATCGTGCCGAAGGCCGGCGCCTCCTGATCCGGAGTATCCCGGAACATCGGCGTTTCCAGCGACAGATAGTAAATGCCGAGAACGATGTCCTGGCTGGGCACGATGATCGGCTTGCCGTTGGCGGGCGAGAGGATGTTGTTCGTCGACATCATCAGCACGCGCGCCTCAAGCTGCGCTTCCAGCGAGAGCGGCACATGGACCGCCATCTGGTCGCCGTCGAAGTCGGCGTTGAAGGCAGTGCAGACCAGCGGATGCAACTGGATCGCTTTTCCTTCAATTAACACCGGCTCAAACGCCTGAATGCCGAGACGATGCAGCGTCGGCGCGCGATTGAGCATGACGGGATGTTCGCGGATCACCTCTTCGAGGATATCCCACACCTCGGGCCGTTCCTTTTCCACCATCCGCTTGGCGGCCTTGATCGTGGTGGCGTGGCCGTATTTCTCCAGCTTCGAGTAGATGAACGGCTTGAACAGCTCCAAAGCCATTTTCTTCGGCAGGCCGCACTGGTGCAGTTTCAGTTCCGGCCCGACGACGATAACGGAGCGGCCGGAGTAATCGACCCGCTTACCGAGCAGGTTCTGGCGGAAGCGGCCTTGCTTGCCCTTCAGCATGTCGGACAGCGACTTCAAGGGACGCTTGTTCGCGCCCGTGATCGCGCGGCCCCGGCGGCCATTGTCGAACAACGCATCGACAGACTCCTGAAGCATGCGCTTTTCGTTACGGACAATGATATCCGGCGCGCGCAGCTCGATCAGCCGCTTCAGGCGGTTGTTACGGTTGATGACGCGGCGATACAGATCGTTCAGGTCCGACGTCGCGAAACGGCCGCCGTCGAGCGGCACCAGCGGACGCAGTTCCGGCGGAATCACCGGCACGACGTCCAGGATCATCCAGTCGGGACGGCTGCCGGACTCGCCAAAAGCCTCGATCAGCTTCAGGCGCTTGACCAGTTTTTTACGCTTGGCCTCGGAGGTCGTCTCCTTCAGGTCGGCGCGCAGGCGAACTTTCTCGGCGTCGATGTCGATCCGATTAAGAACCTTCTTGATCGCCTCGGCGCCAATGCCGACCTCGAACTGGTCTTCGCCGAACTCGTCCTGCTTGGACATGAGTTGGTCTTCCGTCAGAAGCTGCAACAGCTTCAGGTCGGTGGTGCCGGGCTCGAGAACGACATAGCTCTCGAAATACAGGATTTTCTCGAGTTCCTTCAGCGTCAGATCGACCATCAGGCCGATGCGGGAGGGCAGCGACTTCAGGAACCAGATATGCGCGACGGGGCTCGCGAGTTCGATGTGGCCCATGCGTTCGCGACGGACCTTGGCGAGGGTGACCTCGACGCCGCATTTCTCGCAGATGATGCCGCGGAACTTCATGCGCTTGTATTTACCGCACAGGCACTCGTAGTCCTTGATCGGGCCGAAGATGCGGGCGCAGAACAGCCCGTCCCGTTCCGGCTTGAAGGTGCGGTAGTTGATGGTTTCCGGCTTCTTGATCTCGCCGAAGGACCAGGAGCGGATTTGCTCCGGGCTCGCGATCTGAATGCGGATTTGATCGAACGTCATCGCCTGGCCGCCCTGGCCAAGGATTTTCATCAGTTCATTCATGCGCCTGATCCTCTGACGTTGAAACTCTGCGGGATGAGGGAGCGCCGGGGCTTCGCCCCAGACCCCGACCAGGGGCTCTGCCCCTGGACCCCGCCAAGGGCAGCGGCCCTTGGAACCATGACTTTGGGTTGGTCCCAGGAGGGGGCCAACACGGATGTTGAAACGGCGAGGATGGCCCCCTCCTGGGACCAACCCACCGATCGCGGTCCAGGGAACGTTTCCCTGGTGGGGGTCTCGGGGGCAAAGCCCCTGAGCGGGGTCCGGGGCGGAGCCCCGGCACGCCCCTTACGCCGCACGGTTGTCAAGATCGACGTTCAGACCAAGGGATTTAAGCTCCTTGACCAGCACGTTGAAGCTTTCGGGAATGCCGGCCTCGAAGTTGTCCTGCTCGCGCACGATGGCCTCGTAAACCTTGGTGCGGCCGGACACGTCGTCCGACTTCACCGTCAACATCTCCTGCAACGTGTATGCGGCGCCGTAGGCTTCGAGCGCCCACACCTCCATCTCGCCGAAGCGCTGTCCGCCGAACTGCGCCTTACCGCCCAACGGTTGCTGGGTCACGAGGCTGTACGGGCCGATCGAACGGGCATGGATCTTGTCATCGACGAGATGATGCAGCTTCAACATATAGATGTAGCCAACGGTCACCTTGCGTTCGAAGGACTCGCCCGTGCGCCCGTCGGTCAGCACGACCTGGCCGGAGGTGTTGAGACCAGCGCGGGTCAGCATGCCCTCAATGTCCGACATGCGGGCGCCGTCGAAGACCGGCGTGGCGATCGGAATGCCCTTTTTCAGGTTTTCCGACAGTTCCACCAATTGCTCCGTGGTCATCGGCGCGATCTGGTTGGCGTAGACGGTCTCGCCGTAAATTTCGCGCAACCGTTGCAACAGATCGTCCCGGCGGGCGCCGGTGCGGCGATACTCTTCCACCAGTTCGCCGACCTGTTTTCCCAAAGTCGCGCAAGCCCACCCGAGATGGGTTTCCAGGATTTGCCCGACATTCATGCGCGAGGGCACGCCCAAGGGGTTCAGCACGATATCGACGGAGGTGCCGTCTTCGAGGAAGGGCATGTCTTCCACCGGGACAACTCGGGAGACGACACCCTTGTTGCCGTGCCGGCCCGCCATCTTATCGCCCGGTTGAAGTTTGCGCTTCACCGCGATGAAAACCTTGACCATTTTCATCACGCCGGGCGGTAACTCGTCGCCGCGTTGCAGTTTTTCGACCTTGGACTCGAAGCGGTCCTGCAGGCGCTTGATGGCGACGTCGTATTCGCGGCGCAGGATTTCGATCTCCGACATCACGGCGTCATCCTGCACGCCGATATGGCGCCAAGAGCCACGGGGATGCTCGGCGAGCACGGCCTCGTCGAGCACGGTGCCCGATTTGATGCCGCGGAACCCGCCGGCAGCCTTACGTCCAAGCAGTTTCTCGCGGAGACGGTTCAGGAAGGAGCGTTCCTGGATCGCCTGCTCGTCGTCGCGGTCCTTGGCGAGGCGTTCGATTTCGGCGCGCTCGATGGCCATCGCGCGCTCGTCCTTATCGACGCCACGGCGGCTGAATACGCGGACATCGACGACCGTCCCGGTCACCCCCGGCGGCAGTTTTAATGACGTATCCCGAACATCGGAGGCCTTTTCGCCGAAGATGGCGCGCAGCAACTTCTCTTCCGGCGTCATCGGGCTTTCGCCCTTCGGCGTGACCTTACCGACGAGAATGTCGCCCGGGTTCACTTCCGCGCCGATATAGACGATGCCCGCTTCGTCGAGGTTCTTGAGAGCTTCCTCGCCGACATTTGGGATATCGCGGGTGATTTCCTCCTGGCCGAGCTTGGTGTCGCGCGCCATCACCTCGAATTCCTCGATATGAATGGACGTGAACACGTCGTCGCGCGCGATCCGTTCGCTGATAAGAATCGAATCCTCGAAATTGTAGCCGTTCCAGGGCATGAACGCGACGAGCACGTTCCGTCCCAGCGCCAGTTCGCCGAGTTCCGTGGAAGGACCGTCGGCGATGATGTCGCCTTCGTCCACGAGATCGCCGACCCGAACCAGCGGGCGCTGGTTAATGCAGGTCGACTGGTTCGAACGCATGAATTTCCGCAGGCGATAGATGTCCACGCCCTTGGTGGTGGCGTCCTCGGAGGTCGCGCGGACCACGATGCGGGCGCCGTCGATCTGATCGACCACGCCGCCGCGGCGGGCGACGATCGTCGCGCCGGAGTCGCGGGCGACGGCGGCTTCCATGCCGGTCCCGACCAACGGCGCGTCGGCGCGGATCAGAGGCACCGCCTGCCGTTGCATGTTGGAGCCCATGAGCGCGCGGTTCGCATCGTCGTTCTCGAGGAACGGGATCAGCGCGGCGGCGACGGAGACCAACTGCTTCGGCGAGACGTCGATCGCGGTCACGTCCGTCGGTTTCACCAGGCGGAAATCGCCCTGCTTACGCACGGAGACCAGTTCCTCAGTGAAGCGGCCCTCGCTGTCCATCGGCGCGTCGGCCTGCGCCACGACCAGGCGTTCTTCCTGCATCGCGGAGAGGTAGAGCGGCTCCTTTTGGACCTGGCCGTCCTTGACCAACATATACGGGGTCTCGATGAACCCGTACTTGTTCACTTTCGCATAGGTCGCCAGCGAGTTGATCAGACCGATGTTCGGGCCTTCCGGCGTCTCAATCGGGCAGATGCGGCCGTAATGGGTCGGATGCACGTCGCGGACTTCGAAGCCCGCGCGTTCGCGGGTCAAACCGCCCGGCCCAAGCGCCGACAAGCGCCGCTTATGGGTGACTTCGGACAGAGGGTTGGTCTGATCCATGAACTGGCTGAGCTGCGACGAGCCGAAGAATTCCCGAACGGCGGCGGCGGCCGGCTTCGCGTTGATCAGATCGTGCGGCATGACGCTGTCGATATCGACGGAGCCCATGCGCTCGCGGATCGCGCGCTCCATACGGAGCAGACCGATGCGGTACTGGTTTTCCATCAGCTCGCCGACCGAGCGCACGCGGCGGTTGCCGAGATTGTCGATGTCGTCGATCTGGCCGCGGCCGTCCTTCAGGTCGCACAGGGTTTTCACCGTCGTGACCAGGTCTTCCTTGCGCAGGATACGCACGGTGTCCGCGACATCGAAATTCAACCGCATGTTCATCTTCACGCGGCCGACGGCGGAGAGGTCGTAGCGGTCGGAGTCGAAAAACAGGCCGCGGAACAGCGCCTCGGCGGTTTCAGGCGTCGGCGGCTCGCCGGGACGCATGATGCGGTAGATGTCGATCAGCGCTTCGTCGCGGTTGGTGTTCTTGTCCACCGCCAGCGTGTTGCGGATCCAGGGCCCGTTCGACTGGTCGACGGCGAGCGTCGGCAGGCGTGTGATCCCCGCGTCTTCCAGCGCGGCGAGGCGGGCTTCCGCCAATTCCTCGCCCGCTTCGGCGTAGATTTCGCCGGTTTCCATGTTGACGAGGTCTTCGGCGACATAGCGGCCCAAAAGATCGGCGCGGCCGACGAGCACTTCCTTGGTGTTCTCGGCGATGCGGCGAAGCTGGCGAATGGTCAATTTCGCCTCGGTGTCGGCGACGATTTCGCCGGTGGCCGCATCGACCAGCGGCTCCATCAGTTTAATGCCGCGGAACGCCTCGGGGTCGAAGGGACGCGCCCAACCTTTCGGCGTCCGATCGAACACCACCTGGGTATAAAATCGGGAAAGTATTTCCTCGGGGTCCATACCGAGGATTTCGCCGGGTTCGACGGTTTCGCCCTTGGCTTCGCGGGCCGCGCGCAACGCCTCGGTCTGCGCGCCTTCCAGCGCGTAGAGCAGCGTCGTCACCGGCAGTTTCCGCTTCCGGTCGATGCGGACGTAGACGATGTCCTTGCTGTCGAACTCGAAATCGAGCCAGGAGCCGCGATAGGGGATCACCCGCGCCGCGAACAAATATTTGCCGGACGAATGTGTCTTGCCCTTGTCGTGATCGAAGAACACGCCGGGCGAACGATGCATCTGGCTGACGATGACGCGTTCGGTGCCGTTGATGATGAAGGTGCCGTTATCGGTCATGAGCGGCATGTCGCCCATGTAAACCGGCTGTTCCTTGATGTCGCGGATGGAGCGCGCGCCGGTGTCTTCCTCGACGTCCCACACAATGAGACGGAGCGTGACCTTCAGCGGCGCGGCATAGGTCATCCCGCGCTGGATGCACTCTTCGACGTCGTATTTCGGCTCTTCCAGCTCGTAATCGACGAATTCCAGGCGGCCGCGCCCGGCGAAATCGTCGATCGGGAAGACACTTTTGAAAACTTCCTGCAGGCCGGTGTGGGTCCGGTTGTCGGGTTTCACATCCGATTGCAGGAACGCCTCGTAGCTGGCGCGCTGCACGTCGATCAGGTTTGGCATGGGCGCCACTTCCTGGATCCGCCCGAAGCTTTTGCGGATTCTCTTGCGCCCGGTAAACGACCCGTTGATCGCGTTCATGGATTATCCCGCCTGTCGTTGCGTGGGGTGGGACTCGCGGCAGCGAGACCCGTCGTCGGTCGTGAAAGCACGATGGGGCGGGAATCGTATTGATTCCCACCCATCGCCGGATTTAACCGGACCGGGGGCCGCCCCCCGATCCGGGTGAAGATCGCCGAAAATCGTGCTACTTGACCTCCACGGTCGCGCCGGCGTCTTCCAGCATCTTCTTGATCTTCGCCACTTCGTCCTTGCCGACGCTTTCCTTGACGGGCTTCGGCGCGCCTTCGACCAGGTCCTTGGCTTCCTTCAGGCCGAGACCGGTGATGGTGCGGACTTCCTTGATAACGTTGATCTTTTTGTCGCCGGCAGAGGCCAGGATGACGGTGAACTCGGTCTGCTCTTCGACCGGGGCGGCGGCCACGGCGGCCACGGGGGCGGCGGCGGCGACCGGCGCGGCGGCGGAGACGCCCCACTTCTCTTCGAGCAGCTTCGACAGCTCGGCGGCTTCCAGCACGGTCAGGCTGGACAGTTCTTCAGCCAGTTTTTGTAGATCAGCCATTTTCGTTCGTCCTTACGGTATCATGGGGTGTTGGTTGGTTCCGCGCGAGCCGGTTGCCCGGCCGGCGGCTAAGCGGCTTCGGCTTCAGCCTCATCTTTCCTGGCGTAGGCCCCAAAGACCCTGGCGAGCTGTCCGCCCGGCGCCTGAAGGATCGCGGCGATTCGGGTCGCGGGGGTGGAAATCATCCCCACGAGACCGGCGCGCAGCACATCCAGGCTCGGCAGATCGGCGAGCGCCTTGATCCCGTCCGCGTTCAGCGTACGGGCGCCAAGGGCGCCTCCAATCACTTCGAACTTATCGTTGGTCTTGGCGAACTCGACGGCGGCTTTCGCGACCGATACCGCGTCGGTCGACCACGCGAGCGCGGTCGGACCTTTCAGCATCGGCTTAATGCCGTCGAACGGGGTCCCTTCCAGAGCCAGATGGGCCAGCCGGTTTTTCGCGACCTTGTACGTCGATCCCGAGGCTCGCATCTTGCGCCGCAGATCCGAGGCTTCCGCGACCGTCAGTCCCCCATTACGGGCGACGACGACCATGGAAGTGGCCTGCAACGCGGAATTGAGCTCAGCGACGAATTCGCGTTTTTCCGTACGGTCCACGCATCGTCTCCGTTTTGGTGTCTTTTGGCTTTCGCCAGCCAACACCGGGTTGCCCAAAGACCGGAAGGTTACCCCACCGGTCCGGTTCGCCTGTCCCGTGCCACTTCCGAAGGAAGCGCCACCTTAAAGCCGGAACCACCAAACGCCCCGCTTTCGCGTATTGTCTGGCACCCCGTCTCCCACTCGCGAGCCCGAAAGCTCCTTAATACCTGTTACGGTAACGCGCGGTCTTGGACAGGTTCGGACATCTTTCGATGTCCTGCCCACCGCCGCCCGGAGAACCGGACAGCGGCGTATTCTGTATCAGGTGCCGGCGCCCAGAGAGCCGACATCGACCCGGATGCCGGGTCCCATCGTGCTGCTGACCGCGGCCGCCTTCATATAAGTGCCCTTGGCGCCGGTCGGACGGGCCTTCTGCACGGCGTCGGCCAAAGCACGGGCGTTTTCCAGCAGCGCCGCCTCGTCGAAGCTGACCTTGCCGATGCCGGCGTGAATGATCCCGGCCTTTTCGGCGCGGAACTCGACCTGCCCGCCCTTGGCCGCCGTGACGGCGTCCTTGACGTTCATCGTCACCGTGCCCAGACGCGGATTCGGCATCAGGCCACGCGGTCCGAGGATTTTGCCGAGGCGCCCCACCAGACCCATCATGTCCGGAGTCGCGATGCAGCGATCGAAGTTGATCTCGCCGGCCTGAATCTTCTCGGCCAGATCGTCGGCGCCAACCACGTCGGCGCCGGCCGCAGTGGCCTCGTCGGCCTTCGGTCCACGCGCGAACACGCCCACGCGGACCGTCTTACCGGTGCCGTTGGGAAGATTGGTCAGCCCACGCACCATCTGGTCCGCGTGACGCGGATCGATGCCGAGGTTCAGCGACAGCTCGACCGTCTCGTCGAACTTCGCCTTGGCGCCGGACTTGATCAGCTTGATCGCTTCGTCCAGCGAGTAGGATTTGTTGACATCCACGGCCGCGTAGGCCGCCTTCAGACGTTTGCCCTGTTTCATCGCTCAGCCCTCCACGACCGTGAGACCCATCGACTTCGCGGAACCGGCCAGCATGCGGATGGCGGCGTCGATGTCGTTGGCGTTCATGTCTTTCATCTTGATCTCGGCGATCTCGCGCAGTTGCGACTGCGTGACCCGGCCGACCGCGGCGCCCTTGCCGACGGTGGGGCTGCCCTTGTCGATCTTCGCCGCCTTCTTCAAAAAGTAGGTGTTCGGCGGCGTTTTCGTGATGAACGTGAAGCTGCGGTCGGCATAGGCCGTGATGACCACGGGCGTCGGCGTGCCTGGCTCGATGTTCTGGGTGAAGGCATTGAATTCCTTCACGAAGTTCATGATGTTCAGGCCGCGCTGGCCCAGAGCCGGTCCCACCGGCGGGGACGGATTGGCCTTACCGGCCGGAATTTGCAGCTTGATATAGCCGACGATCTTCTTCGCCATGTGATCCCAGGTCCTGTTCTGTTCGACCCCAGGGACCGCGGTACGAACGACGACGAGCCGTCATAGCGCGACGGCTCGGGTCTCCCGCGTTCCGAGTGAGGGAGCGTATGTAGATGCCCGCGTTTGCGTTGTCCAGGGACAAATCGCGGGCCGGGACTCGGACAGGCACCAGGGCTCCGCCCCGGACCCCGCGAGGGGCTTTGCCCCTTCGAACCCCACCAGGGAAACGTCCCCTGGACCGCGATCGATTTTGGCCGGCTATTAAGGGAGGGCCTTCCACGGACGACTCAACAGCCTCGCATGGCCTTCCCTTAATAACCGGCCAAACCCCGGGGTTCCAAGGGCCAGCCCCCAAGGCCCATTGGGGCGGGATCGAAGGGCGGAGCCCTCGTGGGGTCCGGGGCAAAGCCCCGGCGCTTGACCCAGAGCCCGAACCCGCCACTGTGCCCGGACAAACAACGGAGGAACCCACAATGGCCGAACTCACCGGAACCTGGCGCCTCGTCCGCGCCGTCTCTCGCGATGGCGAGGGCAACGAACTCCCGCCACCCTACGACGGCCAGGGTCTGGGCCGGATCGTCTTCACCCCGGACAACCGCATGGCCGTGATGATGATCGACGGCCGCGCCGCGATTCCCGCCGGCGAAAAACGCGAATACAGCGGCTACTGCGGTACCTATACCTACGACGGCAAGCGCCTCGTCACCACGGTCGACACCGCGCCCGACCCCAGCCGGATCGGCTCCGAACAACCTCGCGGCGTCCGTTTCGAAAACGGGCTCATGATCCTTCAGCCGCCGCCGCGCGCCATCCCCGGCGGCAAAACCGAGCACCGCGAACTGACCTGGGAGAAAATCTCAAACATCTGACCGCCGCGCCGCGATATGCGCGGCCAGCGCCGCCGAGTCCTGGCCAACGCCGAACAGAAACGACGAACTCATCCGCGACAGAAACGGCAGACCGAGGAAATACAGGCCAGGCACCTCGGTCACGCCGTCGCGATGCACCGGCATCCCCCTGCCATCGAGAACCGGCACATCGATCCAACCGAAATCGAACCCATAGCCGGTCGCCCAAATCACCGCGCCGACCCCGGCCACGCGCAGGTCCAGACTCCGAACCGGCGTCTCCAAACCCGGCGGCGCCGGCGCCAGAACCCGCGCCGCCGGATCTTCCGGCGAATTCATGCCGTGCCTGGCGATATGCGCATCGACGAAATCCATGAACGCGAAATACGCGGCATCGCCCTGCGCCAGATTGTCCATCAAATCCGGCCCGAACCCCATGACCCCATCCACCGCCCGCTCCGCCCGTCCCAACAGCACCATCCCCTGGTCCGCGAAACGCCGGAAATCGATGGTGCCGCCACCATAAGCGCCCGTATGCACCAAAGGCCCCCGATCCGGCCCGCGCTTCGCCGCCGGAGTCTGATCCATCCCCGTTTCGATCCACCACCAGATGTGATCGTGCCCCCGGTAACGCCGCGGCGCGCGCCGGTGCCGGCTGACGGAGAAGTAGACCTGACGTCCCGCCCGCATCAGCTCATGCGCGATCTGCGAACCCGAAGCCCCCGCGCCCACGACCAACACCGCGCCCGCCGGCAATTGTCGGGGATCGCGATACCGGCTCGCGTGCATCTGGAGAATATCCGGCGTTTCCGGCAACAACGGCGGCACGATCGGACGTTGAAACGGACCGGTGGCGACAACGACATTGTCCGCCGCCATGGGCCCATCCGAGGTTTCCGCGATAAACCCGCCCTCCCCCACCCGCAGACCGGTGACCGCCACCCCGCGGCGAACCGGCACACCCGCGAACCGCGCGTAATCGTCGAGAAAATCGGCGATCTGCGCGGCCGTGGCGTACCCGTTGGGATTGACGAGCGAGAGCGGAAAGCCCGGCAATCGAACCAGCGCGTTGGGCGTCTGAAAATGCATCCCGGTCCAACGCTCGGATCGCCAGCGCTCGCCAACCCGGCCGCGTTCCAGCACCAGATGCGGGCGGCCCAGTTTGCTTAACGCGTGACTCATGGTCAGACCCGCCTGACCCGCGCCGATAATCAACGTTTCGGGCATGAGATCTCCCCGGGATCGCCGTGTTATTCCAGAACCAGCACCGGCACGCCCCGCCGGGCCGAAAGCTCCGCGGCCACTTCCCCAAAAGGTCCGGTCCGCGACAGCGCGATCATGCGCTCCCCCGCGTCGTTGAGCGCACCCGCCAACTCCTCCGCCGAAACGCCCGCCACGGGATAATCTCCCCCCCTGGGCATCGCCACCGCAAGCACCTCCCCGATTCGTTCCGCGATCTGACGGGCAGCGGCGATACAGGGATCCGCCGCGTCCGCCGCGGCCGCCACGATCGGTCCGCGACGCGGAGCGGCATTGGGCGGCAACCACAACACCGCGGCCGGAGATCCCTGCGCGGTCGCGGTCAACCGTTGAAAGCCATGAGTCGCGCCGCCAATCCGGGACGGCGACACCGCGACAATATCGGTTTCGACGCAAAGCCCGGCCGCCAAGGGTCCGGGATCGCCGCGGCGAATTTCGAATGTTTCGGGGATGCCGGCTTCTTTCGCGGCGGTCGAGAACCGCTCGCGCGCCCATGCCGCCGCCGCGCGCATCTCGTTTTCCAGCCGTTCCGGTTCCAGCGGGCGCCAACGATGCGTAACCGGATCGATCTCGCGGGAAAACGGCAAGGCGCTGGCATGCAACAACGCCTCGTCCTCGACAAACACCGCCAAAAGCTCCAACCCCAGCGACTTCGCGAACGCCGCGGCCTCCCTGGGAGACGACGGACCGGTCGCGCCCACGCCGAGTTCGAGAATCAACCTGCGAAAACCGGGAGCGCTCATGGTTTCGCCGCCCGCGGCAACTCATCCGGCCTGCCGCCCGCGTCCTTGATCACCTGAAGGAATTTTTTCAGGCGGGCGGCGACCGCGCGGTTGACACTGCCTTCGGGCCAGCCGCCGTCGGGCCCGCGTTCGCTCATCGGATGTCCCGTCAACAACGCCATGCCCTGGTCGATCGTTTCAATCGGCCAGATCGCGAATTTTCCCGCCGCGCAGGCCGCCACCACATCGGCGCGCAGCATCAAATGCTGGGCGTTACTGGCGGGAATCATCACCCCCTGCGTCCCGGTCAGACCGCGGGCGGCGCAAATATCGAAATATCCTTCGATCTTGTCGTTCGCCCCGCCAATCGCCTGCACGATCCCATGCTGATTGACCGAACCGGTCACGGCGATATCCTGGCGCAACGGAATCTCCGAAATCGCCGACAACAACGCGTAAAGCTCGGTCGAGGACGCGCTGTCGCCGTCGACGCCGCCATAGGATTGTTCGAACACAAGACTGGCGTTCAGCGAAATCGGAGTGTCCTGACCGTAACGTCCCGCCAGATATCCCGACAAAATAAGCACCCCCTTGGAATGCAAGGGACCGCCCAGTTCCACCTCCCGTTCGATGTCCACGATGCGCCCCGCGCCGGGACGCACGCCGCAGGTGATCCGCGACGGCTTTCCGAAGGCGAACCCTCCCAAGGACATAACGCTCAGACCATTGATCTGGCCCACACGGGCACCGGATGTATCGATCAACGCGATATCGCGCAGAATCATCTCCCGGCCCCGATCGCGTATGCGCGACGCCCGCGCGATCTGTTGGGCGATCGCATGCTCGACATCGTCGCGCGTCGCCACCGCGCGCCCCGCCACACCGGCCCAATGACTGACCTCGGTCAACAAATCGCGCAACAAATCCACCCGCAGGGTCAAACGAGTCTGGTCCTCGGCGAGCCGGGCCGCGTGCTCGATCGCGCGCCCCACCGCGTCGCGGTCGAGCGGCTTCAACCCCTCCGCGTACGCGATCCCGCCAATGATCCGCGCGAGCATCATTTCGTTTTCGACGCCGCGCTCGCATTCGTCGTCGAAATCGGCGAGCACCTTGAAATGCCGGGCCAGATCGGGATCGGCGCTCGACAGAAGATAGTACAGATTACGGTCGCCGAACAGAACGATCTTGATATTCAACGGAATCGGGTCGGGTTCCAGCGAAACCGTCGCGGTCAGGCCAACGAACCGGGTCACGTCCTCGATGACGATCTCGCCCCGCGTCAACGCCCGCTTCAGCGCCGACCACGAGTACGGCTCCGACAACAACGCGCGCGCGTCGAGCAGCAGCGTGCCGCCATTCGCCCGATGCAAGGCCCCCGCCTTGATCATGCCGAAATTCGTTACCAACGCGCCCTGGCTTTGCAAATACTCGACCCGTCCAACGAGGTTGGAAAGCGTGGGGTTGAGCTCCTCCACCACCGGCGCGTCGGAACCGTGATCGAATTGCGAGACAACGACATTGATCTCGTACCGCTCCAACGCGCTATCGAGCCGCGCGATCGCGGCCGGATCGGCGGCGGCTTCCTGACGCGCCACGAAAAGCTGGATATTTTCAAGAAGGTCGGCCGCCATCGCGTCGATATGCGCGAGCACCCCTGGCAGGTCCTCGTACGCGGCTTTGACCTGCCGCACCGTATGTTCCATGGCGAAACGCGCGGTATCGCGCTCCAGCGCCTGGGTCGCGTCGCGGGTTTCCTTTTCCAGCCGCGACATGCCGCGCAGCGTATCTTCCAGGTCCTTTTCCAACGATTCGATCGCCTGTTGCGCGGCGTGCTGTTCGTCGCGCAGCCAGGCATTGAAATCGGCCGGCGGAACGATTTTGCCGTCGCGCACAGGCGCCAGCGTGAATCCGGCGGGTGTGCGCAAAATCGCCACCCCCTTCTCCTGCGCCTTCTCGTTCAACGCCGCGAATACCGCCTGACCCTTGGCCTGAATCCCCTGCTGAACCGCCGCGCGCCGCTTTTGATAGTCCTCGCTTTCGAACACGGCCGGGAGCGCCGCTTTCAACTCGGCGATCAGATCGTGTACCGCCTTCTGAAACCCAGGCGCCCGGCCCGCCGGTAAAGACAAGGCACGCGGCCGCCGCGGATCGACGAAATTGTCGACATAAACCCAGTCCGGCGGACCCGGCCGGGTCAACGCCGCCTCGTCCAACATCAAACGCACGGATTCGCGCACCCGGTCAGCGGCGTCCCCAATCGCGAAAATATTGAAGCCCGCCTGCCCTACACAGGTCCCGAAGCCAATCGCCTCCCGCGCGCGCGGCTGGTGGATCAGCCCAGGGAGCCGCGCCATGCCGGACGTGTCGGCGAAATCGAGCGCGGCGGGATCCGTCCGCCGATATAAACGCTCCGGCGCGAGCGGTACAGGCACTTCAGCCATGACAAAGCTTCCCTCCCGCCAAAACAACCGGCCCGCCGATCATGTCACGATCCCGGCAAAACCGCCACGCGGCCCGCGCGGCACCCGGCATGGCGCCTATGTTTTGAGAGAAACCTGGGCGCCGCCCCCGGCCCATGCCGAGAGGAACGCCCCTCCAGCCCGCTTCACTCGGTCGCGTCGTCGCGGAACCATGCCTCGACGGGGCCGTTCAGTTTCATGGTCAAAGGCCGGCCTTTGCGATCGACGGTTTTGCCGACGGCCATACGGACCCAGCCTTCGCTGATGCAGTATTCCTCGACCGTATGACGTTCGATGTCTTTGAATTTAATGCCGATTCCACGGGCCAGCGCGGCCTCGTCGTAAAACGGGCTGGCCGGGTTGTTGCAGAGGCGATCGGGCGGCGTATCGGACATGGAGAACCTTTCAGGCGAAGCGAACGAAGGACGGACGTGCGATCACGTCATGAACCTGTTCCAATCCGGCGTCGGCATGGTGCCGTCAAGATACGAGAAGGTGCCGTGGTCCCGGACCTCCATGGCCGCGTTCATCGCGCCGGTCATCGCGGCGCGGAACAGCGATGTCGCGAGGCTGATCCGCTTCACCCCCGCGGCGGCCAGCTCGGGCACCGTGAAGGATTTACCGCGGATGCCCGCCATGAAGTTCACGGGCTTCGACACCGACGAGCAGACGGCCCGCACCGCGTCCAGGTCGGGCAGCCCAGGCGCCATCAGGACATCGGCACCGGCGGCCTCGAAGGCCTGGAGACGGGCGATGGTGTCGTTCAGATCGGGGTTGCCGCGCAGGTAATTTTCCGTCCGCGCCGTCAGCAGGAATGGAAACCCGAACCCTTGCGCGACCTGGGCCGCCGCGGCGATTCGTTCCGCCGCGAGGCCGATATCCATCAGCGGATACGATGGATCGCCCGTCGCGTCCTCGATGGACGCGCCGACCAGGCCGACGGAGGCTCCCAGCGCGATCGTCAGCGCGGCGTCCATCGGGGTATCGCCAAAGCCTTTTTCCATGTCGGCGGAGACCGGCAGATCGGTGGCGTCCACGATGGTCCGGGCGTTGATCGCGGCCTCTTCCCGCGTCACCTGCCCGTCCTTGCGGCCCAACACACCGGCCTTCGCCCCCGACGACGTCGCCAGCGCCTTGAACCCCAGGCCCGCCAGCAGTTTCGCCGAGCCCGCATCCCAGGCGTTGGCGATCAGGAAAGCACCCGGCGCATCGTGCAAGGCGCGGAAGGCGATGGCTTTTTCGGTCTGTGTCACGCGGCGATTCCTTCCACGGGGGCGAGCGGTTCGCGACCTCTTATCATGTCCGACGCCTTTTCCGCGATCATCATGGTCGAGGCATAGGTATTCGCCGACGGCATGTTCGGCATGATCGAGGCATCGACCACGCGAATGCCCTGCAACCCATGAATTTGGAGCCTGTCGTTGACCACGGAGGTTTTGTCCGATTCGGGTCCCATCCGCGCGGTGCCGATCAGATGGTAACAGGTGGAACCGTATTGCCGCCCGAAATCCAGCCACTCGTCGTCCGTTCGCACGCCCGGCCCCGGCAGTTCGTCGCAATCGAAATAAGGCGCCAGCGCCCGCGTGTGCAGCAATTTCCGCGCGAGTTTCATACCGTTGATCATGACACGGCGGTCCATCGGGTCCTTCAGGTAATTCGGCTGTATCGTGGGATCGACGAAGACATCGGTGGATTTCGCACGCACGTAACCCGTGCTTTCCGGACGGTGCTGCCAGACCCCGGCGGTCATTCCGGGATAATCGTCGAGCAATCCGACAAACCCTTGCTTATAGCTCGCCGGGGTGAAGACGCCCTGCAGGTCCGGCTGGTCCATCGTGTCCTCGGACTTCCAGAACCAGTGCACCAAGGACGGGCTGACCGACAGGATCGACGGCTTTCCGAGCGCCCACCGCGCGATTTGCGCGGCGAGGCCGAAGCCCTTGGCCATTTCGTTGATGGTTTTGATGTTTTTCACGCGCGCGACCAGGCGGGCGGCGTAATGATCGCGGAAATTCTCGCCGACGGGCAGATCGGCGATCACCGGAACCCCCAGGTCGCCGAGCAGCGACGCGGGCCCAACCCCTGAAATTTGCAGCAGACGCGCGGTGTTGGCGGTGCCGGACGAAACGATGACTTCCTTACGCGCGTAAACCTGGCGCACCGTCTTCCGGTCGCGATCGTCGATGTAGCGAACACCCGTCGCGCGAGTCCCCTCGAACAGGATTTTCGACGCGCGCGCGTCCGTGCGAATGTCGAGCTGTCCGGTCGACGCCGCCGGATGCAGAAACACCCGCGCGGCGGAATGGCGGTAACCACGGTTGATCAGCCGCTGGAAATAACCCACGCCCGCCTGGTTATCGCCGGAATTGTAATCGGCGCAGCGCGGAATCCCCAGTTCCCCCGCGCCTTCCATGAACGCGTCGCAAACCGGATGAAACCAGTCCATGTCGGTGACGGGCAAACTCCCACCGCGGCCATGGATGCGGTCGTCGCCTCCGCCCACCCGGTTCTCCCCACGCTTGAAATAGGGGAGAATATCGACATAGCCCCAGCCGCGATTGCCGCGCTGCGCCCAGTTGTCGAAATCGGCGCGTTGTCCGCGGTTATAGATCATGCCATTGATCGAACTGCCACCGCCCAGAGTCCGCCCCTGCGTCGTCGGAATGCGTCGGCCGTTGGTCCCCTCCCCCGGTTCCGTCTGGAATTGCCAGGTGTAAGTGGGGTTAAAAAGCATCTTGATGAAGCCGGCGGGGATATGAATAAACGGATGCCGGTCCGGCGGCCCGCACTCCAGCACGCAAACCGTGACCCCCGGGTCCTCCGTCAGCCGACGGCACAGAATCGAGCCCGCGGCGCCGCTGCCCACGATCACATAGTCGAAAACATCCCCGTCGTTATCAGCCACTTGTCCGCTCCGTTGCGCGCTGTCGAGATTCCATCCTAAGCTGCCCATGGAAATCAGTCCAAGCACGGATCGCCAGACCGGAGCCGGTATGGAATACGTTTGCGACGCGCCCAACGACGAGACATGGTTCCGTCTGATGACGGAAGCCGAGGCCGAGGCCGAATCCGCCGAGATGCGGCACGCCGTGGAGAAGCATTTTCGGCGAGAGCGCGAACGCGCCGCCGAAAGCTTCAAGCCGCTGACCAGCGTCTACATCGAGCAGGACATCGGCAAGGAATCCCACATCGCGAAATCGATGCCGATTTTTCTGACCTTACGCAATCAGGACGGCAAGGGCCTCGTGACCGCGATGCTCCCCCCCGGAGGAAAATCCGGCGGCGCCAGCATCGTCGTCGGCCCCGCCAACGCCGATCCCTATATCGACCACGCGGACGCCATTGAGGCCTTGGGCCGCCATTTCGGCCTCACCCTCGATCGCGCCCAGTGCTACCCTTATCGCCGCTGAACAGGAGAACGAAAGAATGGCCAGCAAATTAGACAAATTCGTCGCGGACTGCCGCACCGCGCTGACCGCCACGCCCGGATCGCCCGGGCGCGAGAAAGTCCGCGACCTCGTGCAGCAGGCGCTGAGCGATCCCGACTTCATCGCCACCTATATCCCCGAGGGCACCCCGGAACGCCACATCCTGCACGAAGACGCCGATCTCGGCTTCACCGTCCTGGCCCATGGCTACACCGGCGCCAAAGGCTCCAACCCCCACGATCACGGTCCTTCCTGGGCCATCTACGGCCAGGCCGCCGGCGAAACGATCATGACCGCCTGGGATTGCCTGGCACGCCCGACCGAGACCGGACCCGGCAAAGCGAAGTTCAACCACAACTACACGATGAAGCCGGGCGACGCGTATCTCTACGACGTCGGCGTGCTGCACTCCCCGGAACGCAAGGCGGCGACGCGCCTGATGCGGATCGAGGGCATCAACATGGCGAAAGTGAAGCGTAAACCCTACGAGGCGGTCACGCAGGCGGCGGCGGAATAATCTGCTTCTCGTCGATCACATAGGACTTGATCCGCCCAATGAACAACGCGCCGTCGTCCGTCAGAATCTTCATCTCTGGCGAGGCGGCGGCACGTTGGGCGGCCTCCATATCGTCGTACCAAAGCTCCGCGAACCCATCGATCTCCACATCCGTGTCCGGAATATCCGGCCGCGACCGCGTGCCGACAATGTGCGACTGCACATAGCGACGCACGCCCGGCACCGCGAGCGCCAGCGGGCCGTGAATGTTCATCCAGTGATCGACGAACTGCTCATGCGTCAGATGGGGTTTCCGCGTGAGCAGGGACATCATCTTGATCATTCTTCGATTCCTTTTGGGGCCGGCCACCAATTTTCGATAATATCGTCCGGGCCATAATTCGGGGGAACGGTTTGCAGCGGGACCTCGCCTCGACGGATCAAAGCGTCCGTCGCGAATCGCGCCGCCTTGGCCGTCAAAGGCGAACTCAGAATGTCCGGCAGTTCCCTCCGCAATGACGGGTTCTGCTCCAGCAGGTCTTCCAGTTCGAAGCGGGACCGTTGCACGGTTTCTTCCCAACCCCGCCTGGGCTCGCGAACCGTGCTGAGTTCCAGCTTCGCGAGATGCTCGACAATGGTTCCGATCCGCTTGCGAAGCTCCGACCTGACGCCTCTGGCCAAACCGTCCAACTCCTCGATCAGATTGTCCCAGTCGAGCGCGTGAAGTTCTGGCGGGAAATTGCTCCCCGGACGCCTCGCCGCATCGCGCAACGCCGCGACCGCGCGGGCCTGACCGAGGGCCCACTCGTAAAAATCCCGATCGTAGAGGCTGGCCTCCTGGATATCCGCCATTTCGCCGCGTCAGGCCGCCTCCGCCATCGTGGAACGTTCCGATGCCACCGTCGTGCGGTGCATGTCGCGGACCTCGGAATCCGGGAAGGGACGAGCCCGGTGCATGGTGGCGCGATTGTCCCACATTACCAGATCGTATTGTTTCCACACGTGCGAATAGACGAATTTTCGCTGGGTCGCGTGCTCCGTCAGATCGCGCAGGAACTGCCGCGCCTCCGGCACCGGCCACCCCTGAATGGCGCCCGCGTGCGACGCCAGGAACAGCGACTTTCGGCCGGTCGAGGGATGACGGCGCACCAGACGTTGCAAAACCGGCTTGAACCGAATTTTGTCTTCCTCGGTGAAATCCGCGAACCCCAGCACGCCGCGCGAGTAACGCTGACTGTGCTCGCAGATCAGGTTCTCGCACTCCGCCTTCAACTCGTCGTCGAGCGAATCATAAGCCACCCGCATGTCCGCGAATTCGGTATTCCCGCCCGCGGACGGAATGACCCGCGCCGACAACAACGAAAATTTTGCTGGAACTTCCTTGAACGAACTGTCGGAGTGCCAGAGCCGGTTGCCCAGACTGAACAAACGCCGGCGCGAATCCCGCGCCAGCACCTGGTTGTTCATGTCGAGGTTCGAGATGTCGTTCACCAAAGCCGAGCCCAGCCGCCGCGCCTTGTGGAAATTCAGGTCGCCGGTGGCTTCCTCCAAATCTCCAAAGTTGCGGCTGAACGCGAGTTGCGACTCGTCGTCGAAATGCTGGTCGTGGAAGACCAGCACTCCGTACTGGTCCATCCCCGCCTCAATCGCCCTCGCCTGCTCTGTCGTCAAAGGTTTGGTGATGTCGATCCCGGACACCACGCCCGCGAAGAACGGACGCGATACGGGATCGATGGGGGCGATGGACAGGCTCATCAGGCCACAAGCTCCGCCATGTCGAAGGCTTTGGCGAAGCGCTTCGCCGGTTCCAGCGGATCGCCGTATTTACGGTGCATGGCGGTGTGATAGGCGGCCGCGAGCAGCAGCCTGTCCCGGCCCGCCAACTGGTTCGTGCCGTAATCCATCAGCATGCACTGGGCGATTTCCTGGTTGTGCGGATCGTTGCCCAGTTTCGCGGCGGCCAAGGCGATCCGCGCGACCAGCGGCCCGCGATCGGAGAAATTGTCGCAATAGGCCTGGGTCCAGCCCACGCTGTCCGGCCCGTTCAACGAACAAATCGCGGCATCGACCTTGTCGAGGATCTGCCCCTGCGACAGCCCACCCACGGACGGCGTCTTATAGGCCATCGGATGAACGTCGTTCAGCCCGACCATGTTGTAGGCGACACGGCTCAGGAAGCTCGCCGCGACATACAGCAGGCGCAGGCGGCGCGGATGGTCGAAATTGTCCCAGAACCACGCCAGCGTGTTGTGGTACTCGTAGCAATGATGCGGCATGTTGAAGTTTTCGGGCACATGCGTTTCCAGCACGACCTGCCCGATCGCCAATTGCAGCGCGTCCAGGATACGCCGCGGATTCTTACCGGCCTTCAGCAGCCGGGTAATCTCCTCCAGCGTCACCATTTCGTCTTGCCGCAGCACGATCTCGACAAGGCGCGCCGCCTCCTCGTCGGTCACGGGGCCGGTCTGGCGCAATGTGGAAAGTTCCGCCTCGCTGACGCCGCCATAGGGCACGGCGTGCAGGGATTCGCCCTCGATGTTCATTTTCACGAAGTTGCAGGCGAGTTCGTACGTGGAATACCAGCGCGGCCCGACCGCGATATCCAGCGCGCCCGCGTAAACGACGTTATGGGCGTTTTCCCAGCCCAGCATGGAGCCGATTTCCACGGTGGAGCGGGCGCGATAGGCCTTGTGCCCCGTCGTATAGGACCGGTTGTGCAGAATCCGGTCCTGCACGTCGATCAGGCCCGCGAAGCACATCTCGGCGAGCACCTCTTTCCGCTCCCCGCCGTTTTCCATCAAACCGAGGAACACCTTATAGGCATCGACGACATTGCCGCGATGCACCTGCGTCATCCAGTGGTTCAGCCGCTCCTTCAACGGACCGTCGAGCTTCGTCGCTTCCTGGTCTTCCCAATAGACGACCGGCGGCGGCGGCGCGGTGACCTCGCCCAGATTGCCGCGGTGACGGGTGTAGTGTCCCGGCGCCTTGTTGATCTTCTGGTTCCAGATATCGAGGCCGGTCGGGATGTACCAGATGGTCTGCGCCATCGGCAGCATCGCGAACTTCTCCGGCACCATCTTGTTCAGATTGATGGTGGCGCGGGCGCTGAGCAGGCAATGGTCGTTGTTAACGAAATTCGGGTACCCGTCGTCCAGCCGCTCATGGTACGGCACATGAGTGAAGGGCGCGTGGATACGCACCCCCTCGGCGACGATTTCCGCCAGCGGCCGTCCCGCGCGGATCAGGTCGTAGTAGGCCTCGCTGGCGCCGACCTGATCGCGCATCAGGCAGCGGTCCTCCAGCCTGTCGTAAATCGCCTTCGCGGCGCCTAAATCCCGCCCGAGCGTGGTCTGGTTGTCCATCGTCGCGTCCTCCGGAACAGCTTTTCTGGCGGAAAGCTTACGCTTGACAGGGCGCCCTCGACAACCATGGATGCGGCCAACGGAGGGAAGCGGACCATGGCGGACAAAACCGGTTGGACGATTGGCACGGTCGCGGGCACGGGCGCGCAAGGACTCGCGGGCGACGGCGGTCCCGCGCGGGCGGCTCTTTTGAACAATCCGTTCGATCTCGCCTTCGATGCAGATAAAAACCTGATTTTTTCCGATACGTTCAATCATCGAATTTGCAAGATCGACATGAAGACCGGCGCGATCGTTACGGTCGCGGGCACGAGCGAGCGCGGATTCGACGGCGACGGCGGCCCCGCCACGGCCGCGAAGATGAACGAACCCTACGGAATCGTCGTCGACGCCGCGAAAAATATTTACACCGCCGACCGTCTGAACGGGCGCGTCAGAAAGATCGCGGCGGATGGAACCATCTCCACGCTCGCGGGTAACGGCTCCAAGGAATACTCCGGCGATGGCGGCCCCGCCGCCACCGCGGGCCTCGTGGAACCGAACGGCCTCGCGCTCGATCGCGGCGATGCGCGGCTGTTCGTCGCCGACGTCGCGGACCACCGCGTCCGCGTCGTCGATCTGAAAACCGGCGCGATTTCCACCTTCGCGGGCACCGGCGAGGCCAAACACGACGGCGACGGCGGCCCGGCCGAGAAAGCCGGTGTGTTCGGCGCGCGAGCCGTCGCCCTGGCGCCCGACGGCTCGCTCTATGTGATGGAACGCCAGGGAAGCTGTATCCGCCAAATCCGCGACGGGATCATCCAAACCGTCGCGGGCACCGGCGAGCGCGGCTATGCCGGCGATGGCGGCGACGCCAAAGTGGCCGTCTTCGCCGCGCCCAAGGAAATGGCGGTCGCGCCCAACGGCGACATCTTCGTCGTCGATACCGAAAACCACGCCATCCGCGTAATCGACGCCGCCACCTGGATCGTCCGCTCGATCGCCGGCAACGGCACCGCCGGGCCCGGCGAGGACGGCGCGCAAGGCGGGCAGGCCTGCCTCGGACGCCCGCACGGCGCCACGGTCGGCCCCGACGGCAAACTCTACATCGGCGACAGCGAGAACCATCGCGTGCGCGTCCTGACCCGCGCGGACTGAGACCCATGGCGAAATTCGATTTAAGAAACTGGATCGTCCCGATCCTGATCCTGGTCGTCGGCGCGCTGGTGCTCTACCCCATCGCGTTCCTGATCACCTCCTCGCTGAACATCGGCGACCCGCAACTATTCCCGCCAGAGGAATGGGGCGTCGGCAACTACCTCCAACTGTTCGAGGAACCGCGGATCATCGGCAACACACTGCTGGTGGCCTCTGTGGCAACGGTCCTCGCGGTGTTCTTCGGCTTCGTTCAGGCTTGGATCCTCACCCGGACGGAAATTCCTGGGCGCGAGCGCCTCGAGCGCCTGATGGAACTGCCCTACTATATGACTCCCCTCATCGGCGCCCTCGCCTGGGGTGTCCTCCTCGGTCCCAAAACCGGGCTTGGCAACCAGTTCTGGCGCTCCCTCGGTTTCAGCAGCGATTTTTTCAATATTTATTCCCCCCAGGGAATCGCCTGGGTCATGGCGCTGTTCGAGGGCACCGTCGCCTTTGTCATGATCTCCGCCTCCATGAAATCCATGGATCCCTCGCTGGAGGAAAGTTCCCGCGTGTTGGGCGCCAGCAAATTCCGCACAACCATTAAAATCACCCTGCCCATGGTCGCCCCCGGCGTGCTCAGCGCCACCATCTTCGTCTTCGCCGAAATGCTGGGGTCCTTCGCCGCCGCCTTCGTCCTTGGCATCCCCGGCCGTTTCTATGTCGTCACTACCGCGATCTGGGAATCCGCGCTGTCATATCCCCCGGATTACGGTCACGCCGCCGCGATGGGATTGTCGCTGTTCGGCGCCATGCTGGTGACACTCGGCATCGCCCGCGTGATCATGCGCCACGGAAGCTACGCCACCATCACCGGCAAAGCCTTCCGCCCCCGCCCCATGGACGTCGGCGCCGCGAAGTACCCGCTGATGGGAATCGCCTGGGGTTACATCGTCGTCGCCGTGATCCTGCCGCTGGCCGCGCTGACCCTGACATCCTTCCAGAAATTCGCCACCGTCATCATTCCGCAAATGCAGTTCACCTTGGCGAACTACGAACAAGCCTTCACCATGGGCTCCCTCGGACCCGCCTTCTTCAACAGCATGATTCTGGGCATTTCCGTCTCCACACTGGGCGTCCCGGTCATCGGAGTCATCGCCTGGATCATCTACCGCTCCAACATGCCCGGACGCATTCTCATGGAATACGTCGTCATGGTCCCCCAGGCGGTACCAAGACTGGTCTTCGGCCTCGGCCTGCTCTGGGCGTGGATCAACATCCCCATCCCGATTTACGGGACGTTGTGGCTGCTCGGCATCGCCTATTTCACCGTGTTCCTGCCACTGGGTCTCCGCACCATCGCCGGCGTCGTGCTGCAGGTGGACAAGAGCCTTGAGGAATGCGCCCGGGTCTGCGGCGCCTCCTGGACGCATCAGATGCGCACCGTCACGCTGCCGCTGCTGAAACCGGGACTCGTCGCCGCCTGGCTTCTTATCTTCATCGCCTCGGTGCGCGAACTTGGCGTCTCCGTGTTCCTGATGGGACCGCACTCCAAAGTGATCGCGCCCTCGATCGTCAACTCCTGGCTGACCGCCAGTTCGGAACTCTCCGCCGCCATGGCCTTGCTCCAAACCCTCATGGTCTTCATCGCCGTCGCGATCATGTTCCGGGTGGCCCGCAAGGTGACAGGAAACCAGACATGACCGCCACGCCCCGTATCGAAGTTTCCGACCTCGTCGTCCGTTATGGCGAGACCACCGCGGTCGACGGCGTCAGCTTCGCCATCGCGCCGGGCGAACTGGTCACGCTGCTCGGTCCCTCCGGTTGCGGCAAAACCACCTCGCTCCGCGCCATCGCGGGCCTCGAAAACCCCTACAGCGGCACCATCCGCCTGAATGGCGAAACCGTTTGGGCTGGCGGCAAAGGCCCGAAAATCCCCTCGGAAAAACGCGGCGTGTCGATGGTGTTCCAGTCCTACGCCATCTGGCCGCACATGACCGTGTTCGAAAACGTCGCCTACGGATTGCGCGTGCGCAAATCCTCTCAGGCCGATATCTCGGCGAATGTCGCCCGGGTTCTCGACATGGTGCAGATGACGCAATACGCCGACCGCCCGTCCTCGAACCTGTCCGGCGGACAGCAACAACGCGTCGCCGTCGCCCGCGCCATCGCCTTCTCCCCAACCGTCGTCCTGTTCGACGAGCCGCTGTCGAACCTCGACGCCCGTCTGCGCGCGGAAATGCGCGTCGAACTGCGCGAACTGCAACGCCGCCTCGACATTACCTCGCTGTACGTCACCCACGACCAGGAAGAAGCCCTCGCCATCTCCGACCGCGTCATCGTCATGAACGGCGGCAAGATCGAACAACTCGGCTCCCCTGAGGACATCTTCAACCGCCCCGTCAGCCGCTTCGTGGCCGATTTCGTGGGCTCCGCGAACATGGTCGAGGGCCGGGTGAAAGGCACCGATCCCGATGGCACCATGGTCTTCGAAACCAAAGCGGGCACCCAGATCCGCGCCACCGCCGGCAAGCGCGACGGAAAACTGCTCGCGCTGCGCTCGTCCTACGTCCATTTCGGCGGCAACGAGGCCAACGCGATCCAAGGCACGATCCACCGCCGCATGTTCCACGGCGATTTCATTCAATACGTCGTCGATTGGCCGGACGGCCAGTTGATCGTGCGGCGGCCGCCGACGGAAATGCTGGAAGAAGGCAGTCCGGTGACCGTCAGCTTCGCGTCGGATTACTGCGTGTTGCTGTAACGCGACGGCCAGGAATAACACCGAAGGCACGCACCGCCACTCCCGGACAGGGGTCGGGAAGACTGAGCCCCCTCCCTTTGAACCATGCGGGCGGCTCTATCGCACACCTCTCTCCAGTCGCTGGTTTTCTCATCGGGGGTGTCTCGCGTCCGCATGGGCTGTTTGTAGGGTGAACAGACCCATCGCCGCGAAGAAGGCATTCCTTCGATTTCCAGGCACCGACTCGCCGGGACACGAACTTGCACGGTGCTGACAAAGCGTCCTCATGGTCGCCGAATGTCGTCCATCCACGTCTTTCGCCAGTCCGGCACCGCAAATCGTGATTGGTCCGCCTTCGCGGACCATGACGCGGTAGTTTGGATCGATCGACGCGTTCCTCTTCGCGCGTCACCTTACCGGTCGGTTGAGTTGACGCACCGATTGCCGAGCATCCCATCGGGCGCCGCAACGCGCGCGGGGCCGGCGCGAAAGGGTGCTGTCCAGGCGGTTCGACGGGTTTCGCGCCTTGCGCCTCCTCTTCCGCTGCGCCCCCGGCGAAGCGATCGGCGCTTGCGCGGCGCCTCGCGGCCCGTAATCTGGCCGCTGGGACAACGGGCCAAGGGGACACGACCATGCGTTACGGATTCTATCTGCCGACCCGCGGTCCAACCGCGACACGCGAAGGCGTGCTGTCGCTGGCGCGCGAAGGCGAGCGGCTCGGCTTCCATTCCGCCGAGATCGCGGACCACATCGTATTTCCGGTGACCAGCGAGTCCGATTACCCCTACACCGTCGATCGCAAGCATCCTGGCGGCGGCGACGCGCTCGAAACGTTTTCCATTTTGGGCGTGGTCGCGGGGGCGACGGAGAAGCTGCGGCTTGTCACTTCAGTACTTGTGCTGCCCTACCGCAACCCGGTTCTGACCGCGAAAATGGTGGCCTCGCTGGACGTGCTCTCCGGAGGACGCGTCACCCTGGGCGTTGGGGTTGGCTGGCTGAAGGAAGAATTCGAGGCTTTGGACAGCCCCGATTTCGCGCGCCGGGGCGCGGTGACGGACGAGTGGATCGCGATCTTCAAGCAGTTGTGGACACAATCGCCGGCCAGCTTCGCGGGCGAATTTTACAAATATTCGAACATCCGTTCGGAGCCGTTTCCGTTGCAGAAGCCGCACCCGCCGATCTGGGTGGGCGGACATTCGCGGGCGGCGCTGCGCCGGACAGCGAAGCACGGCGACGGGTGGCACCCCGTGGGCGCGATCGCCGCGGTGCCGCTGCCACCTCAGGAAATGCGGGCGCATCTGGACACGCTGAAACGCATGACGGAGGCGGAAGGACGGGATTTTTCGAAAATCGAAATTTCCTATAAAGCCCCTCTCTACGACACCGGCCTGCCGAACGCCGACGGGTCGCGCCGGGGCTTCACCGGCGACCCCGGCGACATCGCGGGCGACATTCGTTCCTTCGCCGCGATCGGCGTGCACGAATTGATCTTCGATTTTCGCGGCGCCTCGATCGAAGAAAGCATCGCCCGCCTACAACGCTTCGCGGCCGAGGTCATGCCGCGGGTCGAATAAGCCCCTTCCGGAACAACCTCATCGCGAGACAGAACCGCCATGCCCGCCATCCGTCCCGAACTCGCCCGTGCCATGACTTTTCGCGAGGCGCATGGCCTTCGCGCGCCGATCCTGCTGGCCCCCATGGCGGGCGCCTGCCCGCCCTCTCTCTCGATCGCCATCGGCGCGGCCGGCGGATTGGGCGCCTGTGGCGCTCTGCTGATGTCCCCCCAGGCGATCGCGAAATGGGCGGCGGACACGCGCCGGGGCGGCAACGGCGCGTTCCAGATCAACCTGTGGATCCCCGATCCGCCGCCAGTGCGCGATACCGCGGCGGAATCCCGCACACGCGCCTTTCTCGCGGCCTGGGGACCAGAAGTGCCACCCGAGGCCGCCGATGCACCCGCGCCGGATTTCGCCGCGCAGTGCGAGGCGATCCTGGAGGCGGGGCCACCCATCGTGTCCTCGATCATGGGATTGTATCCGCCGGAATTCGTCCAGCGGTTAAAGGCACGCGGAATCAAATGGTTCGCGACCGCGACCACGGTCGGGGAGGCCCGCGCGGCGGAGGCGGCGGGCGCGGACGCGGTGGTGGCGCAGGGGATGGAAGCCGGCGGCCATCGCGGCGCCTTCGAGGCCGGAAACGCCGAAGCGGCGATGGTCGGACTGTTCTCTCTGCTGCCCGCCGTCGCCGACGCGGTGAAAGTGCCCGTCGTCGCCACCGGCGGCATCGCGGACGCCCGCGGTATCGCCGCGGCCCTGCTGCTCGGCGCCTCCGCGGTACAGATCGGCACCGGGTTCCTGCGCTGCCCCGAAGCAAACCTTCACCCCGCCTGGGCTGACGCGATCGGACGAACACCGCCGGAGCAGACGATGGTCACACTCGCCTTCTCTGGCCGGCCGGGACGTGGCATCGCGACGGGATACGCTCGCGCGGCGGCGGCACCGGGCGCCCCCGCGCCGGCGCCCTATCCCATTCAACGCGCGCTGACTCAGGGGATGCGCGATGCCGGAACAAAAGCCGGCGACCTCGACCGGATGCAGGCATGGGCCGGACAATCCGCGGCCCTGGCGCGAGTTGAACCGGCGGGCGAACTGCTGGCGTCGCTGTGGCGGGAGGCATCCCGGTTGCTCGCCTGAAAACGGCGGACGCTGTCCGGCCGGATACCCGCCGCCGGAGATCAGTAAGCGGCGGCCCATCCGTCCCGGCGCGGATCGGAGCCGGCCATGCGGACGCCGTTGTCCATGATCCGGATGGCCTCGACGCTGCACGGGCCTTCCAGCGGTCCAACGCGATGCAGGCGGTGGCCCAGACGTTCGAGGCCCGCGAGAACCTCGGGCCCGAAACCCGGTTCGACGGTCAGCCGCCCGTCGCCGTCGTGCGGCCAGTTGGCGCCCTGTCCTTGTTGGGTGGAGGTCCAGCGGGGGGCTTCCAGGGCCATTTGGGGGTCGGCGCCCAGGTCCATCATGGAGGTGAGGACCTGGAGGTTGATCTGGATCTGATTGTCGGCGCCGGGGGTGCCTTCCACGGCCCAGAGGCGGTTGTCCTTGAACACCATGGGCGCGTTCATGGTGTGGCGGACGCGTTTCCCCGGGACCAGCCGGTTGGCGTGGCCGGGCGTCAGGTGCCAGTAGGCCATGCGATTATTGAGCAAAATCCCGGTATCGCCCGCGGTGACCCCGGAACCGAAGCCGGAGTTGATGCTCTGAATGGCGGAGACCGCGTTGCCCTCGGCATCGACGACGGCGAAATAGGTGGTGTCCCCTGCCCTTTCGGGTTCCGCCAGCGCGATCTCCGCCGCTTTACGCATGTCGATCGAGGCCGCCAGTTCGTCCGCGTAGGCATCGGACAGCAGCCGGTCCAGCGGTACGGTGCCATGGCGCGGATCGGTGCCGAAACGTTCGCGGTCGAGGAAGACACGCTTCTTCGCCTCCACCAGCACGTGGACCCGTTGGGCGGCGTCGAGGGCCGGAATGTCGAAACGCTCCACGATTTTCAGCATTTGCAGCATGGAAAATCCGGTGGAGTTCGGCGGCGTCTGGGTCACGCGGAACCCGCGGTAGGCGATCTCGACCGGATCCTGAATTTCGGGCTGGCACTCGGCCAGGTCGCGTTCGTCAACCAAGACGCCCGCGTCTTTCATGCCGGCGGCGAGGCGTTTGGCCAGGGCGCCGCGGTAGAAGGTTTCGGCGCCGCCCATGGCGATTTCTTCCAGTGTGCGAGCGAGGTCGGGCTGGCGGAGAATGGCCGCCAGCGGCGGTTCTCCGGACGCGAGGCCACCCAGAAAGACGGCGGTGCTGCGCGGGTCGGGTGTCAGGACATCGCGATGGACATTGGCGAAGTGGCGGTAATGGTGGGTGACAAAAAAACCGTCGCGCGCCTGGGCGATGGCGGCGGCGCAGAGGCCAGACCAGGTCAACCGGCCCTCGGCCGCATGCATGGCGAACAGACCCGCGAGGAAGCCGGGCGTTGAGACGCTCAAAGGCCCGCGTACGGCGATGCCCGCCGCCTTGAAGCGCTCCGGCGTGGCGGAAAAGGGCGCGGCGCCGGTACCGTTCCAGCAACGGGTCTGGCCGGTGGCGGCGCGGTGGACCTGGAAGAATCCGTCGCCGCCAAGGCCGGACATCATGGGCTCGACGACGCTGAGGGAGAGGCCGATGGCGACGGTGGCATCAATGGCGTTGCCGCCGGCGCGGAGCACGTCGAGACCGGCCTGGGTTGCCAAAGGATGGTTGGTGGCGACGGCGCCGTTCAGGCCCATGATCGGGGTGCGGTGGGCGCGGGTTGGCAGATACATGGTGGGGTTCCCCTGAACTGGGGCTTTGCCCCAGACCCCACGGGGGGCGCTGCCCCCTCGACCCCCGCCAAGGCAGGGCCTTGGATGCCGTCTTGTTTAGGTGAGATGAAGAAGGGGACCATCCGAGGCGGTTCCACCACGGCCGTAAGCCCCCTTTCTCATCTCCCCCAATGAAACGGGTCCAGGGCTCCGGCCCTGGTGGGGTTCGAAGGGGCAAAGCCCCTCGCGGGGTCCGGGGCGGAGCCCCGGCGGTGCTACCCGCCCTCGATTCGGGGGATGAAGAACACCTCCGCCCCCGGCGGCACCAGTTGGAAGTAACCGGTTTCGTGTAGTTCGCCGTTGATGGCGACGTTGGTTTCTTCCTCCAGCGTGTGGCCCAGACCAGGGAACATTTCTTCCATGGCCCGGATCACACCGCGGAGGTTCTTCGCCTCCACCTCGAACTCGCGCACACCGGCGGTGTATTTGCGCGCGAAGCCCGCGGTGAAGGTGACAGTGGCCGTCATGGTCTTACTTCGCCGACAGCGCTTCCAGCACGCGCGGCGGCGACATTGGCAGGTCGGTCATGCGCACGCCGGTCGCGTGTTGGATGGCGTTGCCGATGGCGGCCATCGGCGGGCAGATGCAGACCTCGCCGACGCCCTTGGCGCCGTACGGGTGGACCGGGTTCGGCACTTCGACCAGGATCGTTTCGATCATCGGCAGATCGGACGCGACCGGGCAGCGGTAGTCGAGGAAGCCCGGATTATCGAGCAAGCCCTTGTTGTTGTATATATATTCCTCGCTCAGCGCCCAACCCACGCCCTGCGCGACACCGCCCTGGATCTGTCCTTCGACATAGCTCGGGTGGATGGCGCGGCCGACATCCTGCGCGGCGACATAGCGCAGAATTTGCACGTGTCCGGTTTCCGGATCGACTTCGACATCGACGAGATGCACGCCGAAGCCGGGCGCCTGCGCGCCGGCATTGACGCCGGCGGAGGCGGTGATCGGTCCGCCCGTCGCCGCCGCCTTACCGCCGAGTTCGGCGATCGAGAGCGGCTTGAAGTCGCCCACGTTCGCACCCGCCGGCTTGGCGAAGCCGTCTTCCCAGATCACGCCTTCGGGATCGACGTCCCAGATCATCGCGGCGCGCTTGCAGAGATCCTTGATCGCCGCCTTGGTCGCGTTCACCACGGCGGTGCCGGTGGCGAAGGTCACGCGGGAGCCGCCGGTCACATGGGTGTAACCGACCGAACCGGTGTCGGCCACGATCGCCCGCACCGTGTTGTAATCGACGCCCAGGGTCTCGGCGGCCATGATGGCCATGGAGGCGCGGGAGCCGCCGATATCGGGCGAACCGGTGGCGACCAGAACGGTGCCGTCGGCGTTGACCTGCAGCGTGGCGGAGGATTCGCCGCCGCCGTTGAACCAGTATCCGGCGGCGATGCCGCGGCCCTGATTTTTACCCGTGGGCGGCGCGGTATAGGCCGGGTGCGCCTTCAGCGCTTCCAGCGTTTCGCGGAAGCCGGCATGGGCGTGTTTCGGACCGGCGATGGTGGGCGTGCCGATTCCCGCGACGTTTTTCAGTCGCAGATCGACCGGATCCATGCCGATCGCCTTGGCGCACATGTCGATCACGCTTTCGACCGCCCAATGGCCGATGGGCGCGCCAGGCGCGCGATAGGCGGCGGCCTTGGGGCGATTGCTGACGACGTCGTAACCGACCGCGCGCGCATTCGGGATATCGTACGGCGAGTAGGAGCACAGGCAGGCATTCATCACGGGCGAACCGGGATGGGCGCCGGCCTGGAACTTGAAGATGGCGTCGGCGGCGACGATGGTGCCGTCTTTCTTGACGCCGACCTTGGCCCACATCGACGAGCCCGAGGTCGGGCCGGTGCCGCGGAACACGTCCTCGCGCGTCATTTGCAGCCGGACCGGCAGGCCGGATTTGCGCGACAGCACGGCGGCGACGGGTTCGAGGTAGGCGATGGTTTTACCGCCGAATCCGCCGCCGATTTCGGCCGGGGAGACGCGGAGGTCGCCGATTTTGGAGCCCAGAAGTTTCGCGGTGAGCGCGCGGATCTGGAAATGGCCCTGGCTGGAGGTCCAGATTTCGCCCTGCCCGTCGGCTTCCATCTTCGCGACGCAGGCGTGCGGCTCGATATAGGCCTGATGCACGGCGGCGGTTTTGAATTCCTTCTCCATGATCACGTCGGCTTCGGCGAAGCCCTTGTCGATGTCGCCGACGACGAATTCGAGGCGCTTGGAGATGTTGGAGAAGCCTTCGGGCTCGGTGGCGAGGCCACGGGTCTTCATGTTCTCGAACAGCAGCGGCGCGTCCGGCTTCATCGCCTCGTCGACATCGATGACGTGCGGGAGAACTTCGTAGGTCACTTCGATCAGGCTCGCGGCCTCTTCCGCGATGGACGCCGAGGTCGCGGCGACGGCGGCGATGGCGTGGCCTTCGTAGAGGGCTTTCTCGCGCGCGAGGATATTACGGGTGACGTGCCAGAAGTTCACGGCGACGCGTTCCGGGCCGATGAACTCGTTCTTCTGTTCGGGAAGGTCGGCGGCGGTGCAGACGGCTTTGACGCCAGGCAGGGCCTCGGCCTTCGAGGTGTCGATCTTCAGGATTCGCGCATGGGCGTGCGGCGAGCGGAGCACCTTGCCAAAAAGCATGCCCGGCAGTTTCAGGTCGGCGCCATACATCGCGCGTCCCGTCACCTTCGGCACGCCGTCGGGGCGAATGGGGCGGGTGCCCACCCATTTGAAACGCTTGGTGGAATCGGTGACGATCGTAGAGTCGTTCATGGCGCACGCATCCCCAGGGATTGGTGTATGTGGTGGTCGGAGGACAGGTTCGCCCGGACCGGCGCGAAACGCAAGACCTGACCGGCACGGTCCGGTATGTGGACCGGCGGGTGGGGATGCGCCTCGAGCGGTTCGAGGCACAGCCCCTGCGCGTCCACATGCGCCGGGGCCGCGGAATTGGGCTTGCGCGAGGCGTCGTGTCTGGTAATGAGCGGCGGCGCCGGAGAGATGGCCGAGTGGCTTAAGGCGCACGCTTGGAAAGCGTGTGTGCGTGAAAGCGTACCCAGGGTTCGAATCCCTGTCTCTCCGCCAGACATTTTTCTTATCCCACTAATACCTCGACGAAATTTTCTTACGCGCCGGGCACGTCGCCTAAATTTCTCACGGAAGGCGGCGAAAGCAGGCGACGGTCAGGCCACCCCCGGGTCCCGCGCCAAAAGAATCCGCGCCGTCGAATCGTGCCACGCCCCGCCGCGCGCCGTGCGGATGCCTCGGGCGTTGAGCGCTTCGGCGATGGCGCGGCCGGTGGCCACTCCAGACGCCTGTATCGTAAGCGTCCGGCCATCCCGCCTTGTTCCTCGGCCCCGCGGTGCCGACACTCCCTCCATAAGGAGCACCTTAAGGCCGGGGTTAAGGACAGTGGCGGACGGAAGCATCGAGATCATTACGGGCCGCGGACGCCGCCGCCGCTGGAGCGTGTCTGAGAAGCTGGGTATCGTCGCGGAAAGCCACGAGCCCGGCGCCCAGGTCGCCGGTTTCGCGGCCCGTCACGACATTGCCCGAGCCTGCTGCACGGCTGGCGGCGTCAGGTGCGCGAAAGGCGGCTAGGTTCCCTGGCAACGGCGGATTTTGTGCCCGAGTGGCTGTTGTCACGATCCGATGACGCATCTTTGGCACTGTCCCTTTGTGGTTTGGCGCCGGAACCGGGAAACGGCGGCGATCGAGGTCGTGCTACCCTCGGGCGTCCGCATCCTGTCCGCGCGGGCGCGCCGCTTCCCGCGTTACGAGCCGTTATCGCGGCGATACGCGGATGATCGCGCCGCCGCCGAATGTCCATGTCTGGCTGTCGTGCGGACACACGGACATGCGCAAAGGCTTTGACGACCTGGCATCGCTGGCCCAGAGGGCCCAAGGGACCGTGGCCGAAGGCCACGTACGCCCTCGGCGGCAGCGATGTCCTCGATCGTCGCGACCTCGCCCCGCTTCAACCGCCGCCGCCAATCCCTTGCGCGCGCAATGGCGCGCAAGAGCCGTTGGTCGGGTGCTGGTCCGTCCACCACCGTGTCGATCTCCTCGGGCGGCATAATGCGGGGGCGGCCATTGCGCGGCCTGACGGTCCGCGGAATGACGACGCGGATGGTTTCCGATGGGATGGTCATGCGACAGCCTCCGCCGGGCGCCGGACGAGCATGTCGCGCACGACCGGCCCGATGCCCGCGGTGCGCAGGTCGACCGCGATTCCCTCGCCGGCGATGGTGACGCGTGCCTCCAGGAGATGGATGATGCGCGCCTGCTCGGCCGTAAACAGGGACGACCACATCGCGTCAAACTCGTTCAGCGCCGCGATCACCTCCCGGTCATCAATGTCCGGTTGCTCCTGTTGCGCCACCGTCGCGGTCCGCGCGAGTCGGCGGATTTCCTGGTGCACGGCGTTTTCGACCATCTCCGCCGGCAACCCATGCGGGGCGGCGCCGGTGGGAACGCCTAAACAGCTGGCCGCCAGGCGCCGCCACGAGCGCTTTGGCGCCTCCTCTAAAGCCATGGAACGCGGCCGGGGTCTGACACCTTGGTTGACGCGCGGCGGCACGGGGACCAAAAACGGCCGATAACAAGACCCTGCCGGGGAAGGTCTCATTCAATGGAACTGGGTATCTATCACGAGTTTCCGGTGCTGGCCGGACGTAGCCAGGCCGACTGCTTCGCCGCCGGGTTCGACATCGTCGACGCCAGCGAGGAATACGGCCTGGACGTGATGTGGCTGGCGGAACTGCATTTCGACAAAGCGCGCGCCCTCGCCGCCAGTCCGCTGGTCCTTGGTGCCGCGATCGCGGCCCGTACCGAGAGAATCAGGATCGGGACCAGCGTGCAGGTGCTGCCACTGGCGAACCCGCTTCGAATCGCCGAGGAAGCGGCGATCGTGGATCACATCTCCAAGGGCCGGCTGATCTTCGGCGTCGGGCGTAGCGGTGTCGTAAAGACCTACGAGGCGCTGAACATCGCGTATGTCGAAAGCAAGGACCGCGAGGTTGAATGTCTCGAGATCATCCAGCGCGCCTGGCGGCAGGACAATTTCTCCTATAAGGGCAAGTTTTACGACATTCAGGACATCACGGTCGTGCCGCGGCCAGTGCAACAACCGACGCCCGAGATTCGCATCGCGGCGGCGAGCGTCGAAACCTTTCCCGCGGCCGGCCAGGCGGGCATGGGCTTGTTCCTGTCCGCGCGGCACGAAGATGCGCGGATGTTTAAGCCGCACATCGACGTCTACCGTAAAGCCTGGACCGACGCCGGCCATCCCGGGGAGGCGCCAGTTTATCTTCGTTGCCCCGGGTTTGTCGCCAAAACCGATGCGGCGGCCCAGGAGGCCTACGGGCCCACGCTGATGCGGCATTTCCAGAACCAAAGCCGCCTTCTCGCCGACTCGGCCCGGCGGCAAAACACACCGCCGGATCACGCGCGCTGGAAAACCTCAAAGCGCCTGACGGAGATCACGCTCGAGGAAACCATGCGCGGTTCGGTGTTCATTGGCTCGCCCGATACCGTGGTGGGGAAGTTGAAAGACCTGCAACGCGACATCGGGCTGTCGGGCGTGCAACTGGAAACGAATTGCGCGGGCCTGGCCGATCACGCGGCGGAGCGGGAGGCGATCCGGCTATTGGCTCGGGAGGTCAAGGCGGCGTTCCGCTAAGCGCGGTCGAGCACTGGCGGATGCCCAGGCCGGTCCAGCGTATGAAGGGCGCGGCGGGCGGAACGTCTGCCTTGTTGCGACCCTTTCCGCCGGTTCGCCAGCATCGCGCGGATGCCGTGGTCGATTGACCGGCGGTGATCCAGGCAATCCTCCGGTCATCCGGAAGCGTCCGGCCGTCGATTCCGCGTGGGATGATCGACAGGTTCGGACACCCCGCGGATGGGCAACGAGGCAATAAGCCCGCATGGCACCTGGCTGGTCCTGACGCGGCTTTGCGTGACTCTGGCCAAAGTGGCGCGCCCACAGCCATAATCCGTTCGTGCATATCGTGCGCGAATCGAGGATTTTTCAACGACAGATATTTCGCGGAGTCCTGGCCGGGCAATCCTCGTCGAACGCAACATGCGGCATTTCCGTGTTCAGAACAAGATATTTTACTTAGGACTATCCTTTCGTCACGTTCCCGAACACCGGCACCGGGCCCTTCAGGATCGCGTTCATCTTCTCCCGCCAGTCCCCCGGCGGGACGAACCGGCCCAGAGGAAGATGCGTGACGATACTGAAACAGCGCTGGCGCCACTCACGCTCGATTCCCGTTAGGACCGCCGAATCGCCGGTATCGATCCAGGTCGAACAGAGTTCCTCGATCCGCGCGTTCGCGGGCCGACCGTAAAATGCCTTTGGCCCGTCGCCACGGATATCTGGCCTGACCTTGAAGCCGCCGCTGAGGTGTTGAACCGCGCTCCGGTATTATCGCCGACAGCTCGTTTTGGGTGCACGGCCACCGAGAACAGCCTACCGAACTTTCCGGCCGGGTTGGGAGACCGTCCCGGGGACGGAACCAGACGATACCGAGCGAAATCCATGCGGCCGGCCGGCGATTTCGATCGATACCCGGAAGAAACCTGTCGGCGGCGCGCGGTCTCGGGCGGGCTCCATCGCGTCCAGAGTGGCATGACAGGATCTCGTTCCAACCCACCATCTGGGCCATTTGGACGCGCGCGATAATAGCGGCCCGAAAACGCCGGCTCGCGGTGCGCGGATTTTCCGTCCCGATCGGGAGGCCACCCAACATGCGATGCTTCCATCGATCGGATCGCGGATTGCTTCAAGCGTTTCGCAATCGGGCGGTGACGCGCCCGATTGACCGGCGGACCGGCGGTCTGTCAGGATCGGACGGCAACGAACAACCGTCGCGGAGACCGATGGACATCCAGGGCACACTACTGATCGATAACGAACCGTACGAGGTCGGGCGGGCGGCGGAGTGGCTCGATGCCACGATCGGAGAGGCGGACTATCCTCCCCGGTTGCTGGCCGTCATGCAGGTCGCGCTGGAAGAAGTGCTGACCAACATCATGTTGCACGGCTATGCCGATATCGACGACCACAAAATCGAACTGACGCTGGAGGCCGATACCGAAGCCGTGACACTGCGTTTCGTCGATGACGGCATCCCCTTCGATCCGACCGAACGTCCGTTGCCCGAGCCGATGGAAACGGACAACGACGAGGCCGGCGGGCTCGGGATTCTGTTTGTCCGGCGCCTGATGGACGAGGTCGCGCACGAACGTGCGGGCGGGCAGAATCATTTGACACTCCGCAAATTCGTCGCGGCGCATTGACTCGATCGGGGCAGCCAAATGGATATTGTTGAAACACGAGAAGGCGAGACCGCGATCGTCGCGCTGGTGGGGGCACTGGACACATCGTCCTCGCCCGCCCTGACGGCGAAAGCCTTCGCGCTGTGCGGCACCGGCATTCGCGCGCTGGTCGTCGATCTCGACCGGGTCCCGCATCTGACAAGCGCCGGATTTCGCGCGTTCATCGCCATCAAACGGCGTTGCGCCACTGGCGCGATCCAGATGACGCTGTGCGGATGCAACGATCTGGTGCGAGAGATGTTCGAGATCGGCGGCATGCTGGGAACGTTCCGCATCGTGGCGGATCGGGAGGCGGCACTCCAGGCGGACTGAATTTCGCCGGCGCGCGCGTTACCGTTTGACATGTTACCGGCCTGACCGCAGGCTCGAAACCGCCGCGACATCGAAACTGTTACGGCCACCGAAGGGGAGATAGAGACCCCTGTCGCAGCACACGCAAACCGCGCCACGGTTCCTGACCATGGACTCCTCGCTCGACCCGGAACGGCTCGCGATCACGCGGCTGGAGGGCGAGGACCGGCTGTCCGCCTGTTTTCTGTATCGTGTCGATGCGGTGACGGAAGAGGCGGACCCTGCGGTCGACGCGCTTTTGGGCATGCCGGTGACGCTGTGGATGCACGACAACGACCCGGACCGGCGGCGGCCCATCCATGGCCATGTCCGCCGCATCGTGGGACAGGGCCGCGACCACCACGGGCATCGCCGGTTTCAGATGGAGGTCGTGCCGCGGCTGTGGTTCCTGAGTTGCACCTCGGATTGCCGGATTTTTCAAAATCAGAGCATTCCGGACATTCTGAGCACGGTGTTCCAGGATCAGGACCTGGTCAATGTGGAATTCCGTGTCGTGCGCGGCGATTACAAGCCGGTCGAATATTGCGTGCAGTATCAGGAATCGGCGCTGGATTTCGTTTCCCGGCTGATGGAACATCTCGGGTTATTTTACTGGCACGAGCACACCGCCAACAAACACACGCTGGTGATTGGCGATCGTAACGCGGCCACCGGGGTTTGCGTGCCCGCGACGGTCTCCGTCTCGCGGAGCAAGGATTTCGACTCGTTGCGCGAGATGAACGTCGATTGCTCGTTCCGGCCGGGCAAATGGACGTTGAACGATTACGACTTCGAATCGCCGACACGGCAGTTGCTGGTCGATACGCCGACGACATTGGATGTGCCGCGGATTGTTAAGCACGAGATGTACGAATATCCCGGGTATTATAACGACCGGGAAACCGGGCGGCTGTTGACGCGGACGCGCGTGGAACTGGAAGAATCCCGTCACCGCCGCGTCTTCGGCACCGGGTATTGTTCCGGATTCGATCCGGGACGCCAGGTCACGATCACCGCGGAGCCGGACGGGCGCGGCGTCCGCTATTTGCTCACCGAGGTACGTCATCGCGCCTTCGGTCCAGGCCTCGATACCAGCGATGTGGTGGATGTGGAATATTCGAACGAATATGTGGCGATTCCGGCGAATGTTCCGTTCCGGCCGGAGCGGGTGACTCCCCGGCCGTATATGCGGGGGGCGCAGACGGCGACGGTGACGGGACCCTCGGGCGAGGCGATTCATTGCGATCAGTACGGCCGGGTCCATGTGCAGTTCCATTGGGACCGGCAGGGGAAGCGGGACGATCGGAGTTCGTGCTGGATCCGGGTGGCACAGGCGCGGGCGGGATCGCATTACGGCGACCAGGTGTTGCCGCATGTAGGCCACAAGTTGGTGGTTTCGTTTTTGGAAGGCGATCCGGACCGGCCGTTGATCACGGGCAACGTGCCGAACGCGTTGACGATGCCGCCGATGTCGTTGCCCGCCGACAAACATAAGACGATCCAGAGGGATCATGGCGATAACAAGATAGTGATGCATGGGAAGGCGGGCGAGGAATCGCTGAGCGTGATGTCGCCGCGAGTTGTGAATGTTTTCGCGTCGGGCAAGAGCGCGCGGCCCCTGTCGGCCGATACGGTCACGTTCGAGTCCGATCCAAAGGCTGGCGGCGGTTCATCCGGCGCACCAGGCGCGATCAGCGCCGCAATTCCGACTTTTCTCGATCCTGTTGGTCTCGGTGAATTACGCGGCCAATGGTTCGGAACCGTGCAGAGCGACATCGGGGCGTCGGTGCCTCCGAGCGTGGGTCAGCCTGCCACACAAGGTCAGTATGGAAAACAAGACGGATCGACAGCCGGGTCGTATTTGAACTGGGGCAGCGAGGGGAAGATCAACTGCCTAGTGATGGATAATAACAATTTATGGGTCTATAAAAATTCATACGGCTGGATCAACGGAGATTCAGTTACGCAAATTAACGGAAATAGCACGACCGTGATAGGGGGCACTGCATATGGAGGAACCAACACCTCCGTGATCAGTAAGTCGGAAGTATGGGGAAAAGCCGATTCCCTGGTTCATGGCGACAGTTCGTCGGTCGTGAACGGCAAAAGCGATTCCTGGGTTTTGAAAGACAGCAGTTCGACGGTAAACCTGAACTCGGTCTCTTATATTGGCGGCTCCTCGACTTCGACAGTCATTGGTCCCAATCTATCGGATACCTATGGGCCGACTGTCACGCATGCCTGGGGGGGCGCGGCCGCATTCGTGGCGATGCACAATGTTACGTTCAGCTATGGCTTAACCGTATCTGTATTCGGGGGCGTTAATATTTCCAGCACCTCCGGCTTTAATATTCAGACGTCCGGGGGAACAGTAACCAACACTGGTCTCGAGATCTACACCAACCCAGGGATGAAAATATCCACAGTTTCCGCCGCGAACATAAAAACAGCCATACTGCATTTGATTCTTTAAAATGTTGAGATGGCGTCGCTCACTCATCAGCCTCGATTCGGTGCCAGTCCGGGCAACGGCCAACGGATCCTACGCGTACCCGTGTTTTTCTCCGTTCATTCTGGAGACACGCGCGGTCCCCAGTGTGGCAACGATTTGATCGTCTTATGAAAATCATCAAACCTCAAACCCTCAGCCTCCTCACCCGCCCCTTCGAATTCAAGCGCGAGTTCCGTCTCGGCGTCGCCGTCATCGCCTTCCTTCCCATCGGCCACACCCCCACCCTCCTCCCCGAAACCGCCATGTGGCCGCTCCTGGGCGAGGAACTGCCGCCCGACCAGCCTCTCGACGCCGTCATTCCCAAAACACGCCCGGAATTCCTGGCCGTGACCCAGGCCCATGCGCCGGAAGGCGTCCCCGCGCCTTTGGTACGGACCGGCATTCAACTGGGGTCCGTCATCAAACTGCTGGACGTCTACGGCGACCGCACCCTCGACCGCCGCGCGGGCGAGATCACGCAGCCCGTGCCATTCCTCGAAACGCCGATGGACTGGGCTCATACGTATGGAGGTCCGGGGTTCGCCGGAAATCCGGGCGGCAAGGGGTTGACGGAGACGGCGGATGGTTTGGTCGCCGTGCAGAATGTGCTCAATCCGAAGCTTAGCCGCGACGGTGCCCGGGTGCCCGCCAGTTTTGGGCCGGTCGATCAGACCTGGCCGTCGCGGGCGAAGCTGACGGGGACCTATGACGATAATTGGTTGAAGCAGGATTTTCCGGGGTTCGCGCGCGACATCGACTGGCGTTTTTTCAATGTCGCGCAGCCCGATCAATGGCTGCCGGAACCGCTGACCGGCACCGAAACGTACGCGTTCAAAAATCTTCACCCTCGGCACAAGCTGCTGAAGGGACAACTTCCCGGCATCGCCCCGCGGGCGTTTTTGGTGCGAAAGGCCGCGCCGGATGGGTTCGAGGAAGTGCCGCTGACCCTGACCACGGTGTGGTTTTTTCCGCACCGCGAGCGGCTCGCGTTGATCCACCACGGTCACGCCCGTTTGGCCGAGGAAGATGGCACCGACATCGCGCGCATCGTGTTGGGCGCCGATCCGATCGGCGCGCTCCGCCCAAAGGAAGACTTTCACGCGGTCATGGTGAAGCGCGTGGACACCAAGGGCGGCGCGATGCATGCGTTGCGCGACGCCGATCTGGTCCCGGCGGCGTGGTTGCAACCGGACCCGGCGCTCGCCACGCCGGCCGAGGAGACGTCGGCGCTGAAAATTATCTTTGCGCGTCAGCGCAAACGCGCGGAGCGGCAGCGGGCGGAGGCGGTGGCGCAGGCGAAAGCCCAGGGGCTGGACCCGGAAGAGTTTGTGGCGCCGCTGCCGCCGGAGGCGGAGATGCCGACGCTGGAGGAATTGCCCGCTTTCGTCGCGGCCGCGGAGGAAGAAGCCGAGGCGGCGAAAGCCAAGGCGGAAGCCTCGGCGGCGGCGGCGAAGGCTGAGATGGCGAAGCAGCTCGCCGCCGGTGGGATGTCCGAGGAAGACATCGAAAAGGCATTGAACGCCAAGGCGAAGGGGCCGCCGCGCTTTTCCGCCGCGGGGATGCGGGCGGAGATGGAACAACAGATCGCGGCGATGCGGGTGCTCGGGGTTTTGACGTTCGCGCTGGAGGCACAGTTGGCGCGGCCGGAGCTGGCGGAACAATGGCTGAAGGCGGAGGCGGCGGTGCGCGACGGTTACCGCCTGACCGCGCAGCACCAGGACCCGGCGGATGGTTCGTCCGAGGAACGTTCGGCGGAAATCCGGCGGCTGGTGGCGGGCGATACGGCGGCGGCGCGGGCCTTGTACGATTTGCATGGCGCGGATTTGTCCGGACTCGATCTGAACGGGATCGATTTGTCGGGTGTGTGTCTGGATGGCGCGAATTTGGCGGGCACGTCGTTTATCGGGGCCAATTTGACCAACGCGGTGCTGGCGCATGCGCGGATGGCCGGGTGCGTGTTCGACAACGCGGTTCTGGATGGCGCCAATCTGGGAAAATCCGATCTGACCGGTGCGTCGTTGCGGGCGGCGGCGATGAAGAAGGCGATACTGGCGGGGGCGGACCTGACCGATGCCTCGCTGGCGGGGGCGGATCTGGAGGAAGCGGATATTTCCGAAACGATCCTGCTTCGCGCCGATTTGACCGGTGTCCAGGCGCGGAATCTGTTGGCGATGAAATTGTCGTTGCGCGGGTTGAAGGCGCGCGGGATCGTGCTGTCGAAGGCGAAATTCCTCGAATGCGATTTGCAGGGCGCGGATTTGTCGGGCGCCGATCTGGAGCAGGCGGTGTTTCTGGAGACGAACCTGTCGGGCATCCGGCTGATCCGGGCGAAGATGCGGAAGACGGTGTTTGTCAGCGGCTCGTCGTTGCTGGCGGCGCATATGGCGGGGGCCGATCTGACGGAGGCCAATTTGCGAGAGACCGTCATAACCGGGGCGAATTTGAACAGCGCGGTGCTGGCGGGGGCGGATTTGTCAGGCGCGAGTCTCGCCAACGCGGTGCTGACCTTCGTGAACGCGACGGGCTGCCGGATGGTCGCCGCCAATCTGTCGCGCGCCGATCTGCGTCTCGGCAATTTGTCTGGGGCGGACATGGCGCGCGCCGATCTGCGCGGGGCGAATCTGACGGGCATGTGTGTTTACGAGGCCAATTTGGCGCGCGCGCGGCTGGACGAGGAAACGCGGCGGGGCGGGATGCTGCGGACGCGCATGCGTTACCAGCCGGTTTATCAGCCGCCCGAGGGAGTCGCGTCGTGACGGCGGACGAACTCGCGCGCCTGATCGCCGATGGCGAGCATATTTCGAAAATTTCGCTCGCGGGCGCCGATCTGGCCGGGGGCGATTATCTCGGCGCGATTTTCGACAATGTCGATTTTCGCGGCGCGCGGCTGTCCCGTGCCGTTTTGGCGCAGGCGGTGTTCAACCAGTGCGATTTCACCGGAGCCGATCTGTCAGGCGCGGATTTGTCCGGTGCCTCGGTCGTCGAATGCGCGATGGCCGGGGCGGTGCTGGCGGAGACGAACGCGGGAAAAGCGAAATTCATCAAATGCGATCTGGAAGGCGCGCGGTTCGCGGGGGCGGTTCTGGAACTCGCGACATTCAGTGGGTGCGCGCTGAAGGAGACCGGCTTCGCCGGGGTCGTGTTCCTGCGCGCGGTCGTGGTGGATTGCGCGACAGAGGGCATCGACCTGACCGGCAGCGCCTGGCGCGGCGCGGCGTTTCTGAACGCCGATCTGCGGGCGGCGCGGCTGGAGGGCGCGACGTTCTTTCAGACCACGATGGCCGGGGCGAATTTCTCGGGCCGCGCGATGCCCGGCTTCGCGTTTGGCGGCTGCATGTTCGGGGACGCGGATTTTTCCGGCTGCGATCTGTCCGGCGCCGATCTGACACAATGTTTGTTCACCGGCGCGAACCTGTCGGGCGCCAACCTGACCGGCGCGAAAATGCCGAGAGCGGTGTTGATGAAAGCGAATTTGGCGGGCGCGAACCTGACCGGCGCCGATCTGACCAATGCGATCGCCATCGAGGCGCTCGCGGACAACGCCATATTCGTCAAGGCCAGGCTGTATCAGTTCATCGCCACGAATTTGGCGGCGGAGGGGGCGAACTTCATGGGCGCCGACCTCACCTACGCCGATTTCAGCCACGCGAACCTGACCGGAGCCGATCTGCGCGGCGTGACCCTGGAGCGAACGAATTTCCACGCGATCGTGGACAAGGACGCGGCGATCCCCTCGCGCCGGGGCGCCCTGCCGACCGACAAGGCTCGCCTGCAGGCGGCGGCGTGGCACGAGCAGGCACGCAAATGACGGCATATTCACCGGCGCGGAGACCCATGACATGACGGCCATTTCCTTGAACACACCGCTGACCGCGCCGACCGAAAGCCAGTCACGCGAAGGTCCGGACCTGACCCTGGGCGGGGCGGCGGTGCTGCTGACGCGCGACGGGCGGTCAGCCCGGATCGAACGAGAGGGCCTGGTTCAGGACGCGCGCATCGCCTTCGGCTGTCTGGTTCGGCCGGAACCGGGGGACCGCGTGCTGGTGGATGTCGCGGACGGAACCGTCTGGGTGCTGTCGGTGCTGGAACGGCCCTCCGGCGCGGCGCCCTGTCTGTGGGCGGAGGGCGATTTGAGTATTGTCGCCGTACGCGGGGATATTTCACTGATGGCGGGCGGCGCGGCGAACATTGACGCGGGCGGCGCGGCGCGGATCTCGGCGCCCGAAATCGGTTTGCACGCGGGCATCGCCCGTTTCGTCGTGGACGAATTCCTTCAGGTCGGGCGCAAGATCGCCTGGCATGTCGCGAAAATCCGCTCGGTCGGCGAAATCCTGGAAACCTTCGCGGACCACGTGTTGACCCGCGCCAAACGCGGCAGCCGTTACATCGAGGAAACCGACCAGTTGCGCGCGGGCGACATCGACCACCGCGCCGAGGGCACGCTGCAACTGAACGCGCGGACCGCGTTCGTGACCGCCGACAAGGTCGTCCGGATGGACGCCGACCAAATTCACATGGGTTGAGGACACCGCCGCATGTTCGCGAACACGCAAATGATGGGCATGGACAACGCGTTTCCGGATGTCTGCCTGACGCCCGCGCCGCCCGCGCCGGCGCCGATTCCGATTCCCTATCCGAACATCGCGATGGGGCCGACGGCGGTGCCGTCGCAGGTGCATATCCTGTTCATGGCGGCGCCCGCGCATAACATGGCGACGGTCACGCCGATGACGAACGGCGACAATCCGGGCATCGCGCTTGGGGTCGCCTCTGGGCTGGTCATGGGGCCATCGCGGCATTTGACCGGGGCGTTCACGGTGCTGGTCGCGGGCATGCCGGCGACGCGGCTGACCTCCGCGTCGTTGCAGAACTCCACAAATGCGCCGGGCGTCCGCACCGTCCCCAGCCAGACCAAGGTGCTGTTGCTGGCGACATGACCCCGATCGCCCAGGCGCGTCTGCTGGTCGCGGACGATAATCCCGACAACCGCGAAGTTTTGATCCGGCGACTGCGGCGGCTCGGCTATACAAGCATCGAAAGCGCGGTGGACGGGCAGGAGGCGCTGGAGATGAACGCGGCCGCGCCCTTCGATCTGATTCTGCTGGACGTGATGATGCCGCGCAAGAACGGCATCCAGGTACTGGAAACGCTGAACGCGGAAAAGCGGTTGGAAACCACGCCGGTTATCATGATCTCCGCCGCCACCGAGCTGGACACCGTCGTCCGCTGCCTGGAATTGGGCGCCGAGGATTATCTCCCGAAACCCTTCAACCCGGCCCTGCTGAAGGCCCGGTTGGGCGCGGTTCTGGAAAAATACCGGCTGCGCGCGGAGCTGCGGCGGCATTTGGCGCGGATGGAAACCGAACTGGCGGAGGCCCGCGAGCAGCAACTCAGCATGGTGCCCACGGAATTCCCGGCCATCGGCGGCGCGACGCCGGTCGAGGTCCACGGCGCGATGCGGCCCGCGCGGGAAGTCGGCGGCGATTTTTACGATGCCTTCGAAATCGTTCCGGGCACGCTGTGCATCGCGGTCGGCGATGTGTCCGGCAAGGGCATGCCCGCCGCGCTGTTCATGGCGCGCGCCCGGAGCCTGCTGCGCGCCACGGCGCTGCTCATGGCCGGGCATCGCGGCATGGCGCCCATGCCGGACGAGGTCGCGCGGGCGATGAACGACGAGCTTTGCAAAAACAATCCGTTCTGCAACTTTCTCACTTTGTTCATGGGATTTTTGGACACGGCGAGCGGCGAACTCCGCTACGTCAACGCCGGTCACGTCCGTCCTTACGTGCTGCCGCGCGGCGGCGCGCCTTACGAACTGGTCAGCCCGCCGGATGTGCCATTGGGTTTCGAGCCGGAGGCGGTGTTCCGCACGGGCGTTCTGACACTCGGCCCAGGTGACGCGTTGGTGGCGATCAGCGACGGCGTGCACGACATGGAACGGGAAGATGGGACGATATTTGGGCGGCCCGCGACGCTGGATTGTCTGGCTGGGGCGGTTGACCGGGGCGCAGCGGCGTTGACGAACCATTTGATGGACGCGGTTTTCGCGTTTGGCGGCGGGGCGGCGCAGGCGGACGATGTCACGATCCTGGCGGTGCGCCGGGCGTGACCGACACATGGCGGGGACGCGTCGCATCCCCGCCCGTCCAGCGCCTGTTAACCGCCGGCGGTCATAACGCCGGTCAAGCCGCCCCGCGTCGTCAGGTCCGGGTTCATTTCATTGTCTTCAAACAATAATATCTTCGTCGTCCCGGTCCGCGGAGGCGCTCCGCGCCACGGGCGGGGCCGGCAGTTCGATCGTGAAAATGGACCCGGCGCCCAAAGTGCTGGTCACCGTGACATCGCCGCCCAGTAACTGGATGAGACTCCGGGTGATCGAGAGGCCGAGACCGGTGCCGCCGTAACGGCGGGTCGTGGACGCATCGGCCTGACGAAACGGTTCGAACAATTTGCCGATTTGTTCTTCGCTCAAACCGATCCCGGTGTCGGAGACGCTGAAGCGCAACCGCCCCTCCCCCGCCGGATCGACGGTCAGCCGGATCGTGCCTTCATGCGTGAATTTCGCGGCGTTGCTGAGCAGGTTCAACAACGACTGCCGCAATTTCGCCGGATCGGTTTCCACTGTTCCGATGGCGGGATCGCACACCGTTTGCAGCCGGTTCGCGTTGCGCGCGATCATTGGCGCGATCATTTGTTCGACGTCGGAAAGCAACGACGGTACATGCACCGGTTCGATCAGCACCTCCATGCGGCCCGCTTCGAGTTTCGACAGATCGAGCACGCTGTTGATCAGATCCAGCAAATGATTGCCCGCCATTTCGATCTTTTTCAGATCGGCGACGGTTTGGTCCGCGCCGCCGTCCTCCGCGTCCTCGCGCAACAACTGACTGTAGCCGATGATGGCGTTCAGCGGCGTGCGCAATTCGTGACTCATGTTGGCCAGGAACATGGACTTCACCTGCGTCGCGTGCTCCAGCGCGAGTTGCCGTTCCTTTAGTTCGGTGATGTCGGTGCAGACGGAGACGATGCCGCCGTCGTGGGTTTCGCGTTCGGCGATGCGCACCCAGCGGTCGCCGAACCGGCATTCCACCGGGCCCGGATCGGCGGCGGCGGGCGCCGCCTCCGTTCGACGCGCGATCCACGCCTCCGCCCGCGCGTCGCTGGGTCTGACGATCCCCGCCGCCACCGCGGCGCGCAGCAGAACCGGAAACGGCGTGCCCACGTCCAGCGCAACCGGCGTGCCCGCGTACAGCGCGCGGTAGGTGGCATTGAACAAAACCAGACGCCGATCCGCCCCATACAGCGAAAAACCATCGGAGATCGTTTCGATCGCCTGGGCGATCGTCCGCCGCTGGTGCTCGGCCGCCTGTTCCAGCCGCGCGCGTTCCAGCAGGCCCTCGCGCAGCATGGCCAAAGCGCGGGCCAGTTCGCCGAACTCGCCGTGGGTTTCGGCCGGCGCGACGGAGGCGGTATCCCCCGTCCCGATCCGCCGGACTTCCGCCACGAGGCCCCGTAACGGCGCCAGGATCGAGCGCAATGTCAGCGCCGTCATTCCGGCGCCGAACAGGATCGCCGAGACCACCGTCGCCAGCGAGACGCGATCCGCCGCCTGCCCGTCGCGTTGCACGGCTTCGTGCGCCGCGCGCTCCCGTTCCGCCAGCGCCGCTTCCAGCCGGTCGAGGCGTTCGCTGACGGACGCGCCATGGCCGCGCGCTTCGGCGAACAGAATGTTGCCGTCCATGCGCTGGTCGCCGGTATAGGCCTCGACCGCGCGTCCGGCGATCCGGTCGAAGGCGGCGGCGTCGGCGCGCAGGGCGTTCGCCTCGTCGGGCGCGAAGGCCGCGAGGTCGGCGAGGCGCCGGTCCAGCCGCTCGCGCGCCGCTTCGACCTGGCGTTCCGATGTCATCAGCAGCGAGACCGAGAGGTCGGCCTGCCAGTAGCGCAGCGCGTCGAAGGCGGCGCGGGTCTGGCGGACGGTTTCGATCCGGGTCACCGTCGCGGCGGCGTCGCGCGCGGTGTCCGAGGCCTGGCGCAGGACGCTGGTCAGGTAAAGATTGCTGAGCGCGATGGCGAAAATCAAACTGAAGGCGAGCAGCCGCAGCCGCGCCGCGACCGACAGCCGGGACAAGACCCCGGGCGTCACCGCGGCGGCTCCGCCCTTCGCATCATCGCGCGATGGTGATGCTGAGAACGCCGCCGAGATCTCCGGCCTTCGCGCCCTCGCGCGGGTATCCCGTGATGTCGATCGAGCCTTTAGGCAGGCCGTGGCAGCTCATGCACGACTCGGAATAATATTCCGGGAACAAGATCCGGAACGCCGGGCGCGGGCCGTTGGCGCCGTCGATCGCCAGCGCCTGGCCTTTCGGCCACGTGGGCGAGAGGAAATGCTCGGCGATGGCGGCGCTCTCCGCGGCGTCGGGCAATGCCTTGCGGTTGCGAATCAAGGGGCGCGGCGCGGTTTGTTTGACATGCGCTTCGGTGCCGGCACGGCGGGCGAAGGCCTCGTTGACCAGACGCGTGAAGGCGGCCGGGATGAAGGCCTTGAAGCCGGTGCCCCGGACATTGATGGTCGCCTGGTGCGAGTCGACCGCCTCGACGATCGCCTCCATCTGCCATTTCAACAGACGCGCCTCGCGCGTGGTTTGGTCGCCCGCCACCGGGTCGCGGCCGGTCGCGGCTTTGTAACCCGCGAGGGTGCGCGCCAGCACCACCTGGCCGGTAAGACCCTTGTCGCCAATGGAGGGATCGTTGATCAGCGTCTGGCTCTCGCTGATCACCGCGCGCGCGGCCTGGATCATGTCGGCCAAAGCGCGCGCCGAGGACAGAATGTCGGGCGGCACGGTGTCCGCGCGGGCGGGCGCGCAGGCCAGCGCCCCGCACAGGATGGCGCGCGCGATCCATCGGCGCGGGAGAGTCGACATCGTTTCCTCCGATGGTCCGATCTTCGAGAGTGCGTGTGGAGAGAACCGGACGGAACGTAGCGGAAGGGCTGGCGGCCGCCAACGGGCGGCCGGTTCCCGTGCCGCGCGACCTGCTGTATGCGCGCGGCGACGGAAACACGCGACGGGGCCCCATGATTCGCCTGGACAACATCGGCAAGCAGAACGGCAAGCGCCTGATCTTCATCGAGGCCTCGGCCGCGTTGCAGAAGGGCGAAAAAATCGGCCTGGTCGGCCCCAACGGCGCCGGCAAGACCACGTTGTTCCGCATGATCGCGGGCCAGGAGGAACCGGACGAGGGTCAGGTTTTGGTCGATCGCGGGATCACCATCGGCTATTTCAGCCAGGATGCCGGGGAGATGGCGGGCCGGAGCGCGGTGGCCGAAGTGATGGAGGGGGCTGGCGCGGTCAGCGAGGTCGCCACCGAACTGGCGGCGCTGGAGGCGGCCATGGCGGACTCCGATCAGGCGGACGAACTCGACGCGATCCTGGAGCGGTTCGGGGAGGTCCAGGCGCGGTTCGAGGAACTGGGGGGCTACGCGCTGGACAGCAAGGCCCGCGAGGTGTTGCACGGGCTGGGGTTCAGCCAGGAGGCCATGGACGGCGATGTCGGGCTGTTGTCCGGGGGATGGAAGACCCGGGTGGCGCTGGGCCGCATTTTGTTGATGCGGCCCGATGTCATGCTTTTGGACGAGCCGAGCAACCATCTGGATTTGGAAAGTCTGATCTGGCTGGAGCAGTTTTTGGCGGGGTACGACGGGGCGCTGCTGATGACCTCGCACGACCGGGAGTTCATGAACCGGGTCATTAACAAGACGATCGAAATCGATGGCGGGGTGTTGACGTCGTTCACCGGAGATTACGAATTTTACGAACAGCAGCGGGCGCTGAACGAAAAGCATCAGCAGGCGCAATTCGAACGTCAGCAGGCGATGTTGGCGAAGGAAATCAATTTCATCGAACGATTTAAGGCGCGGGCCTCGCACGCCGCGCAGGTGCAGAGCCGGGTCAAAAAACTCGACAAAATCGATCGGGTGGAGCCGCCGAAGCGGCGGCAGACATTGGGATTCGAGTTTCCGCCGGCGCCCAGATCGGGGGAGGACGTGGCGAATTTGCGGGGTGTGCATAAGAGGTATGGCGACCGGCCGATCTACGAAGGTCTGGATTTATTGGTGCGGCGGCGGGAGCGGTGCTGCGTGCTTGGCATCAACGGCGCGGGGAAATCGACTCTTCTCAAACTGGTGGCGGGCGCGATCGAGCCGGACGAGGGGTCGGTGAAACTCGGCGGCAGTGTGAAACTTGGGTATTTCGCGCAGCACGCGATGGACACGCTGGACGGCGACCGCACCGTGTTCGAGATGTTGGAGTCGGCGTTTCCCCGGGCGGGTCAGGGGCCGTTGCGCGCGCTGGCCGGCGGGTTCGGGTTTTCGGGCGACGAGGTGGAAAAGCGGTGCCGGGTGTTGTCGGGCGGCGAGAAAGCGCGGCTGGCGATGGCGTTGATGCTGTTCGATCCGCCGAATTTTCTGGTGCTGGACGAACCGACGAACCATCTGGATATCGCGACGAAGGAAATGCTGATCCGGGCGCTGGCGGATTACGAGGGCACGATGCTGTTCGTGTCCCATGACCGGCATTTTCTGGCGGCGTTGTCGAACCGGGTGTTGGAGCTTACGCCGGAGGGCGTGCATTTTTACGATGGCGGATATACGGAATATGTGGCGCGGACCGGGCAGGAGGCACCGGGCTTGCACGCGTGACCGGCACGCGCGCGGTACGTGGATCGCGGCGCCGCGATCCACGTTGACGTATTCAGGCGCTGTGCACGAGTTTCAGCATGGCGCCTTTGCCGCGCACTTCCGCTTCCTCGTAATCGGCCGCGGCGATGGCCCGGTCCAGAGCCGCGCGTAGTTCCTTCGCGGAGTCCAGGGTCAGTTCGACCGCGGCGCGCGCGCCGGCGCCAAGGTCCGTGTTGAAGAAATCGAGCGTGATGACATCGCCCAAGGGCGCGTGGCGCGCGTGGTCGTAGGCGACCACGGATTGCGACAGCGGGAACCATTGGTCCCCGCGTTTCGCCATGCCCTCGGCCCGTACGATCTCGACGATCGACGTGCACATATCGCTTTCTCCTATTTGGAAAGATATTTGCCGAAGAAGGCCCAGATCTTGTTCCAGCCGTCCGCCGCCTGTTCCGGCCGGTACATCGGGCGGTGCCAGTAGAAGAATCCGTGGCCCGCGCCATCGTAACGGTGGAACTCGTAGGTTTTGCCGTTTTTCTTCAGTTCGGCCTCGTGCTGGTTCACCTGCTCGGGGCTGGGGGAACGGTCTTCGTTGCCGAACAGGCCCAGCAGCGGGGCGCTGAGGTTCGCGGTCATGTCGATCGGCGCGACGGGTTTTTTCGCGTTCAGTTCCTCGGCCGACATCACGACGCCGCCGCCCCACTGTTCGACGATCGCATCGACGTCGTTGCGCTGGCAGCCATAGATGAAGGCGTGGCGGCCGCCGGAGCAGGAGCCGATCAGGCCGACCTTGCCGTTGTTTTCCTTCTGCGCGCGCATCCATTTGACCGCGGCTTCGGTGTCGCCGACCATTTGCGCGTCGGCGATCCCGCCATCGGCGCGCACTTTCGCCGCCACGTCGTCCGGGTTGCCATCGCTGCCGCCGCCTTCGCGTTCGTACAGATTGGCGCAGATCGCCATATATCCGTGGTGCGCGAAGCGGCGGGTTGTCTCGATATACAGTTCGCTCCAGCCGGGCAGATGGTGGATCAGCACCACCCCGGGGAAAGGCCCAGGACCGGCGGGTTTGGCGACGTAGGCGGTGATGGGAGTGCCTCCGTGACCGGCGATGGTCACGTTTTCGCAGGTCATACCTTTGTAGAATGACATTTTTCGTCCTCCTTTAAGCGTCGGTCTGGGGCCGCCATTCGGCCATTGGAGCCGCCCCGCCAGGGGGCGCCGCGCCGTCAGTATTCGACGAACATCGGGCGGGCGCAACCATGGGGTTTATTCGGCCGGTTTCGCGGCTTTCGCGCGTTCCTGCCGCCGCAGGTAATGCTGGCGGAGGTTTTCCGGCAGCGTATCCGGGTCGATCGCCGCGCCGACGGTCAACTCTCTGTGAGCATGTCCCAACTGATGAACCATGAACGCGTAATTCATCGACGTCCGCCGTCCCATCGAGTCCTGGGCGTGGTTCACCTGCGCCTTCGTCATGTTCAGTGTCCAGGACGTATGTCCCGTCAGCCGTTCCGCCAGATCCAGCGTATATTTTTCCAGATCCCCGCGCGGCACGACTTCGTTCACCATCCCGTATTGTTCCGCTTTCGCGGCCGATAATTCGCCGGTGAGTAGCCACATTTTGGCACGGCGCGGTCCGATTTCCCACGGATAGGCATAGAACTCGACGCCGGAACCACCCATTTTGCCGGACGTGCAAACAAATCGCGCGTCGTCGCTGGCGATAATCAGATCCGAGCACCAGGCCAGCATCAGCCCGCCGGTCATGCAATTGCCCTGAATCTGCGCGATCATCGGCTTCGACATGTTACGCCAACGTTCCGTGATTTCCAGATAGATTTCCATTTCGCGGGAATGGCGGCCCTCCGCGCCAGGCCGGTCGAAGTTGGCCCAGGTGCCGACGACGGGAAAATCTTTCCAGGTTTTGGAGCCGTCGCCGGAGAGATCGTGGCCTGAGCTGAAATGTTGGCCGACCGCCGCGAGAACGATAATCTTCACATTCGGTTGCCTCAGCGCGTGATCGAAGGCGCTGTTCAGATCGTATGTCATCTGCATATTCTGCGCATTGCGCTTTTCTGGCCGGTTAAGTGTTACCCGTGCCACCCCTGGGCGTGGCTCATCGTAAAGAATGGTATCGAACACTGGAAAATCGGTTTGGGACATCGGTTCCTCCTGAAGTCGCTGTTGAGGGGACGGATCGCAACATTGTTTTCCCGGCGTGTCGAGACCGCCCTCCCCTGTTCGGCGGCGCCGGGTTCGGCGATACACGGGGGAGGAAAAACGCGCCTGGCGGGCGAAGACCTCGCGCGCCGGGCATGACATCGAGGGCACTGGGATGAGCGAGACCGACCGAATTCATTTGACCGTGGCCGAAGCTCGCGCGCTTGGCGAGGCGGCGATGCGCGGCGCGGGCCACGACGAGGACGATTCGCGGATTCTGACCGATCATGTTCTCGATGCCGCCTTGTGCGGTTACGAGTATTCGGGCCTGCCGAAGCTTCTCAACGTTGTTGACTCGCCATTGTTTCGCGAGCCGCGGCGGCCGGTTTCGATCCTGCGGGAGACCGCCTCCACGGCGCTGGTCGATGGCGGCAACAACAACGGCATGGTCGCGGCCTACCGCACGACGGAGATCGCGATCGCCAAGGCAGAGGCGGCGGGGCTCGCCATCGTGTCCATGGCCAACACGCACATGACCGGGCGCAGCGCGTATTTTTGCGAAATGATGGCGCGCGCCGGGCTGGTTTCGATTCACACCGTGGCGGCGCCGCCTTCGGTCGCGCCTTTTGGCGGCACGCGGCCGGCGCTTGGCACGAATCCAATCGCTTTTGGGTTCCCGGCGGAGGGCGATCCGCTGGTCATCGACATGGGCACCTCGGCGTTCATGGGAACCGATCTGCAATATCGCTCGCGGATTGGCGCGGCGATTCCCGAAGGGGTCGCTTTGGGTCCCAACGGCCACCCGACAACGGACGCACAGGCGGCGCGTCGCGGCGCGTTATTGCCGTTCGGGGGCCCGGAGGGCGGATATAAGGGATTCGGTCTGGCGCTGGCGATGGACGCGATCGGTGCGCTGGCGTGCGCGGCACGGACACCTGGCGACATTGGTGGATATTTGTTCATCGCCTTCAAGCCGGATCTTTTCGTCGCGCCGGAAGACTACCGGCGCGAAATCGCCCAACGGATCGAAACGGTGAAAGCGACTCCGCGCCAGGACGGCGTGGACGAAATCCGCATTCCCGGCGAGCGGAGTTACAAGACCCGGGCTCGCCTGATGGCGGAAGGCATCGTCATCGACCGGAAGATACGGGATGCCCTGGTGCGGCTGGCCCAGGGACATCTCGATCACGGCGCGTGAGGTCGTTACGCCGGCGCGCCGCGGATTTTGTTCCGCAGGCGGCGCATTCCGGTTAACCAGCGATTGCGGTCGCGGGTCTTGCGTTGTTCGTATTCGTGCACGGTGGGGTGGGAGAGGATCATAAAGCGTTCCGCTTCCATCGCCTCCAGCACGATCTTCGCGACTTCGTCCGCGGTCATGACTCCGTCGACGCTGGCCGCGCCCGGACGGCCGCTGGTCATTCCGGTCAGGACGGATTGCGGACACAGAACGGAAACGCCGATGCCTTTGTCGCCGTACTGGATCGCCAGATGCTCGGCGAGGGAGACGCCGGCCGCCTTGGTCACGCCGTAAGCCATGGAGTTCATCGACGTCAGCAGGCCGGCGGCGGAGGCGGTGTTCAGCAAATATCCCGACCCGCGCGCCAGCATGCCTGGCACCAAAACCCGCGCGGCGAAGACGTGGGACAGGACGTGGATTCGCCAGTTCAGGTCCCAATCGGCGTCGGAGGCGTCTTCCATGCCGGGGCGCGAAATGCCCGCGTTCGAATAATAGATATCGACCGGTCCGAATTTCGCTTCCGTCGCGGCGATCAGCGCCTGAATCGCGGCTTCGTTCGAGACATCGGTGGGCACCGCGAGCGCGCCGATTTCCCCAGCCACTTTCGCCAGTTTTTCCGCGTTGACGTCGGCGATCGCGACTCCGCGCGCGCCCGCCGCGACGAAGGCGCGCGCCACGGCCTCGCCGATACCGCTGGCAGCGCCGGTGACGACGCAGACTTTACCTTTGGGATGCATGATTGTTCTCCGTTTGGATCGATTCTCTCGATGGCGGCACTGTCGCAGCGGCCAGACCGGCTGACAACACGCCGCGCGGCTTTCCGCCTCGCGTGGAAGGGCTTAAACAGGTGTCAACGACGGGCGTAAGGCTCGCCAACAGGACCTGTTGAAAAGGGGAAACGCATGCGCTCGCGACGTGGGTGGCTGACCGGACTGATGTTTGGGGTTCTTTGCGCGATGGGCGCCGTTACGGGCGCGCAAGCACAGGAAGACGAGGCACTGTCGTATTTCCGGCAGGCGAAGGTGGATTGGCGGCAGGCCGCGGGGCAGTCGCTGACGATCGGGTTGAACAAGCACCCGTTTACCGAGTCGCTGCTGCCGTTGATCCCGGAGTTCCGTAAGCTGACGGGAATCAATGTCGAATATCTGATTCTTCCGGAATCCGAATATTTCACCAAGCTCGCCGCCGATCTGTCGCAGCAGCGCGGAGAATTCTCCGTGATCATGACGGGTCCAATGCGCAACTGGCAATTTGTCTCGGCGGACTGGATTTCACCGCTGGACGAGTTTCTTAACAATCCGAAGCTGACCGATAAGGCGTGGTTCAAACTCGAGGATTTCTATCCGGCGCTGATTTCCGCCAACCGCTGGAACGGCAAAATCGGCAGCGGTGTCGGCGAAGGCCCGCTTTATTCCATCCCGGTGCTGGAGGAGAGCTATATTCTCGCCTATCGCAAGGATATCTTCGACCAGTACAACATCAAAGTGCCGACGACGCTTGAGGAAATGGCGGAGGCCGCCCGGCAGGTGAAGAAACACGCCGGCATCCCTGGCATCGTCGCTCGCGGCACGCCCAGCGTGGCCTCCATGGGCACCGGTTTCGGTAGCGGCCTCAAGTCGTACACGGACGGCCAGTGGAGCGAGTTCGACGGCAAACTGAACGCCACGCTACACGATCCGCGCTCGGTGAAATATACGGAATTGTGGATCGATATGGTGCGCGAAAGCGGTCCGCCGAACTGGGCCAATATGCAGTGGTACGATGCCATGGAGGCGTTCACGGCGGGCCAGGCGGGCATGATCGTCGATGCCGATTTCTTCGCCGCCGGGTATGAGGATCCGAAGAAATCGAAGGTCGCCGGCAAGATCGGCTACGCCCTCATCCCCACCGGTCCCGGCGGCAAAGTCTATTCCGGCCTCTGGACCTGGGCTTTAGGCATCAACAAAGCCACGAAAAACAAAGAAGCCGCCTGGCTTTTCGTGCAATGGGCGACCGCGCAACGCACGCTGATGAACGCGACTCTCGGCTATCGCAATTACAACCCGTCCCGGATGTCGGTCACCAACGATCCGCGGGTGCAGGAGATCATGGGGGCCTGGGGGGCCGGAAGCTATCTGAAAACGGTCGCGCGGAACCTGGAAACGGCGCGGGTGTTCTGGGTGCCCGAGCCTGAGCGGACTCGCATGGGCGACATCTGGGCGCGCGCCCTGCACGAAGTCTACTTCAAGCGCATGACCGCGGCGGAAGCCCTGAAGAAAGCCAGCGTCGAAATCGACAAGGTCATCAAGGAAGCCGGGCTCAAGGACTGACAGGCCATGAGCGGAAAGGTCGCGCGTGGACGCCGGCGGCGGGAAACCTTACTGCCTTATTTGCTGCTGACCCCGGCGCTGGTGCTGCTGTGCGGAATGATCTACCCGTTCTGCCTTGGGCTGTACTATAGCTTCACGAGCTATTGGTTGCAGTATCCGAAACGGTTCAGGTTCGTCTGGTTCGACAACTATGTCAGCCTTCTGGACGAACCGCTGTTCGGGCGGGCCCTGGAATTCACCCTGGGCTTCACCGTCGCGGCGGTGGTTTTGCAGGTCGGACTTGGCCTGGCCATCGCGTTGTTTTTGCATGGCCGCATCCCCGGCCGGGGCGCGATCCGGGCGATGATGCTCCTGCCGCTGATGATGCCACCGGTGATCAGCGCGCTGATGTGGAAAATCATGATGGCGTCGACGAACGCGGGCATTCTGAACTACATGCTGTCGTTCGTGGGCGTCGATCCGATCAACTGGTTTGGCTCCACGCGCGGCGCCGTCGCATCGGTGCTGATCATCGACACCTGGGGCAATTTGCCCTTTGTCGCGTTGATCCTGCTGGGCGGATTGCAGGCGTTGCCGTCGGAACCTTACGAGGCGGCGAAGGTGGACGGCGCCAGCCCCTTCGCCATGCTGCGCTATATCACCCTGCCGCTGCTGGCGCCGTTTCTGATTCTGACGATCACCTTCCGGACGATGGACTCGCTGCGGATTTTCGACGTGATTTACGCGACCACACTGGGCGGGCCGAACGACGCGACGACGAATTTGCACATCATGGCCTATCAGTATGCGTTTCAATGGTATCAAATGGGGAAAGGCATGGCGCAGGCCATCGTGTTGCTGATCCTGGTGGTGATGGTGAGCTACCTCTTGATACGTCTGTGGAACCGTTCCGCCGAGAGCAACGCGCAATGACCGGCCGGCGCCCGGCGGGCGGGGAGTCCGCGCGAAAAATCGCGGTCCTGGTTGGGGCGGCGATCCTGCTGCTTTGGACGGTGTTTCCGTTTTTCTGGATTTTGCTGACGTCGCTGAAAAGCCCGGGAGACATGTTGTCGGTCCCGCCGAAATTCGTGTTCTCGCCGACCTTCGACAATTACGCCGCGCTGGTGATGGGGGAGCAGCGCGGCGATTATGCGTCCACACGTCCGGATTTTCCGCGATTCTTTCTGAACAGCATTATCATTTCCTTCGGCGCGGTCGCGTTGTCCGTTGCGGCCGGGATTCCGGCCGCCTATGCCCTGGCGCGCTTCAATTTTCCGGGGAAGGACGCGCTGGCCTTCGTGTTCATGAGTTTCCGCTTCGTCCCGTTTATCGCCTTCGTGATCCCGCTGTATCTGCTGTATCAAAAAATCGGTCTTTATAACACGCACGGCGGGTTGATCCTGGCGTATCAGTTGATCACTCTGCCTTTCACGATCTGGATGCTGCGCAGTTTTTTCCAGGAGATCCCCTCGGAGATTCAGGAAGCCGCGAAAATCGACGGCTGTTCCTGGCTGGGCGTGCTGACGCGGATTATTTTGCCGTTGAGCATGCCGGGTATCGCGGTCACGGTGATTCTGGGGTTCATCTTTTGCTGGAACGCCTTCAACTATCCGTTGATGCTGGCGGGGCGGCAAACCTTTCCGGTGACGGTGGGCGCGATTCAGTTCATTTCGTACGAGCAGGTCTTATGGGGCCAGATGGCGGCGGCGACGATTGTCGCGGCGTTGCCGCAATTGATCCTCAGCCTAATGGTGCAAAAATACATCGTTCGCGGCCTGACGATGGGCGCGGTGAAATGAGCGGCGAGACCGCTCATTTTTCCAGCCACACATCCTCGAACCGCCAGCCGTTATAAACGCTGTTCACCATGATCGTCATATTCCGGACCTTGGGGGTCCAGCAGGTGCCGCCGCGATTATGCATGATCACGGGACGGGCGAGGTCCACCTGCAATCGCCGATCGATCTCCCACACCATTTGCCCGCGCTTCGTCCGGTCCTGTTCCGACGACTGTGCCGCGACCAGCGCGTCCAGTTCGCGATTGCAATATCCGGTGTAATTCCGGTCGGATCCGCAGGCGTAATTTTCCGGAAACTGCTGATCCGGATCGTCGACCCCGCTTCCCGTCACGTTCATGCCCAGGGTGAAGTCTTTTCGGGCGAGTTTTGAGAACCAGACGGCCGTTTCGACAACTTCCAGCTCCGCGTCGATATAGATTTCGCGCAACTGGTCGATCAGGATCACCGCGGGGTCGCGGAACGATCCGATGTTGCGCGTGGACACCTTGATCGCGATCCGCCTGTCCGGTCCGTATCCCATCCGCGCCATGATCGCGCGCGCCTCGGCGCGATTTTTGCCAACGTCCGGGCCGTAACCGGGGATCGTTTCCAGGATCTCGCGTGGCATGCCCCAGACTCCCTCCGGCCCAGGAAGCAATGCGCCGCCGGTGCTGTTGCGTCCCTCCGAAAGAATGTCGACGAAGGCTTTGCGGTCGAGTGTCAACGCCATCGCACGTCGCATGTCCGGATTATCGAAGGGCGGCGCGTCGCGGTTGACCAGAATATTGGTGCTGCCGTTCTGGGTCGCGATCTCGCAAATCGCGGTGGGCATCTGCGTTTTCAGATCGCGCACCAGCGGAACAGACAATTCGTAGGGGAACGTCATATCGAACCGGCCCGACACAAACGACAGGATGGCCGTGGCGCGATTGGGGACAATCGTGTACTCGATCCCCTCCAGATACGGCAGTCCCTTTTTCCAATAGTCCGGGTTTCGGACCAGGGAGATGCTTTCGTTGCGTTTGAATTCGACGAACCGGAACGGCCCGGTCCCCAGCGGGCTGGTGCGCTGTGCCGCCGCAGGAACGTGGCAGGGATAAATCGGCGTATATCCGGACGCCAGCAACACCAGGATCGAGGGTTGCGGCCGTTTCAAATGAAATGTCGCCTCATGGTCCCCGGAGATCGTGACATCCTCCAGATTGCGGTACCAGCTCGCGCGGAGGTTTGTCCGCAGCCGGTCCGCCGCCTTACCCAACAACAGATCGACGGTGCATTTCACGTCTTTGGATGTGAACGGCTTTCCGTCGTGCCAGCGGACGCCTTCGCGCAGTTTGAAGGTCAGTTTCGTGCGATCGGCGTTCCAGGTCCAGGACGTCGCGAGATCGGGACGGATCGTATCCAGACTGTTCTGGGCGATGTTCTGATCGAAAACGACGAGATTGTTATAGACCGCCATCACGGGGGTCACGACCGAGTTAGTGCCTTCCTCGTGGATCGAAAGGCTCGCCGGACTGTCGCGATGGAGAATACGAAGCACGCCGCCGGAGTGTTGCGCCTGCGCGGCACCGGAGACCAACAGCGAAACGGCGGCGACGAACCCACGAATTCCGCGCATTCTTTCCTCCCCGCGCCAGTTGACTGGCTTGTGCCGCCATCAACGGCCTGGGCCGCGCCGATGTCAACCGTCGCGGTCCCGCGGGGAAGCCGCCCGCCATCCCGTCAGGCCCGGCGGACGTTCCAGAAATAAGGGGCCGTGCCTTCCACCATGCCCTTCAATGTCTTGCGATAGGCCGATCGTATCTGGAACGTTCCAATCGGCACATAAGGTACCCGGTCGAAGGCGCGGCTTTGGATTTGCGCCACCACCGCGTCGCGTTCCACCGGATCGGTCGCCTCCACGAAGCGGCGTGTCAGGACCTCCATATCCTCGTCTTTGTACCAGCCGAACCACGCGGTCGCGCCCAGGCCCCGAATCTGGCTGTGCTCGATCGGCGTGTAGCCGATCGTGGAGGGCCGCCAGGTATGAATGACCGACCACCCCCCCTTCTCCACCGGCTCCCGCGACACCCGCCGTTGAACGACCGACCCCCAGTCGGTGGCCACCAGTTCCGCGTTCATCCCGATTTTTTTCAAAATGTCGTAGGTGACATCGCCGAACGGCCCCACGGTGGTCAGATCCGTCGGGCTGAGCACCACCGCCTTTTCGCCTTTGTAGCCCGAGTCTTTCAGCATCCGCCGGGCTTTTTCAATATTGCCTTCCAGCGCGTCGGATTTCTCTTCGACCCCATACTTGCTGCCACACGGAAAGATCGACTTACAGGTCGTAAACGCACTGGCGTCGCCCGCCGTGACCGAGGCCATGTAGTCTGCGGGATTAACCGCCATCATCACCGCGCGCCGCACCGCGACATTGTCGAAGGGCGGATGCAAATGGTTGAACCGCAGCACCCCATTATATCCGGTGGGATTGTGATAGCCGAGCTGGATCGCCGGATTGGCTTTCAACATCGCCACGAGATCGGGCTGCACCTGTTCGTACCAATCGGCCTCGCCGCTTTGCAACGCCGCGGCGGCAGTGGCGGAGTCGGGGATCACCCGCCACTCGATCCGCTCGAAATGCGCGACCTTTCCGCCGGTCATCCACTCCGCCGGTTCCTGACGCGGCACATATCCGTCGAACTTCGCGTAAACCACCTGCGCCCCGGACACATATTCGCCCGGCACGAATTTATACGGCCCCGATCCGGTCGGGTCGGTCACCTGTTTGAACGGATCGGTTTTCGCCAGATGCTCCGGCATCATGAACGCGACGGAGGCACCGCCTCGAGCGATCGCCTCGATGAAAATCGAAATGGGCCGCTTCAGGACGATTTCGATGGTGCGGTCGTCGCGGGCTTTGCAGGACTCGACATATTGCCACATCGTCTGGCCCAATGTCTCCCGCGCCGCCCAGCGGGAAAGGCTCGGGGCGCAATCCTGCGCGCGCACGGGTTCGCCGTTGTGGAATTTCAATCCATCGCGCAACCGGATTAAGTAGGTCCGCCCGTCGTCCGACACCGTATAGCCCTCGGCCATCTGCGGCTTCGGTTCCAGCTTCGCGTTCACCCCGAACAACAAATCGTAAACCGCGTAACCGTGATGCACCGTCGGTTGCGCGGTGGTGAAGATCGGATCCAGCAGCGTCAGATTCGCCTGCGGAATGAACACCAGCGTCTTGGCCCGTGTCCCCTGGGCGATCGAGAATTTGGCCGGCGCGAAGGGCGCGGCGGCCGCGGCTGTCACGAATGCGCGTCGTTTCATGGTCCCGGCTCCCTGTCGTTGGTCAGGCGCGCCCTCTTGCCGGGGCGGCCCGGTCGCGCCCGAGGCGCGGCGCTACGCCTACAAGCGACGGGCCGGGCACGCAACGGCGTCCGCGCGCACCCGGCGAAATTCGCCTCCGGGCTACCCCGCGGACCGCGCGCCCCGGATCAACCGTCCCGGCAACGCGCCGGTCGCCTCGCCATCGCGATACACCGTGGTGCCGGAAACGATCGTCGCGTCGAAGCCCTCGGTGCGCTGCACCAGCCGCCGCCCGCCGCTGGGCAGGTCGTACAGAACCTCCGGTGCGCGCACGTTCAACCGATCGAAATCGATCACGTTCAGATCCGCCTTGAACCCCGGCTTCACCACGCCCCGGTCCAGCAACCCGATCGCCGCGGCGTTGTCCCGCGTCAGCCGCTTCACCACGAAGGGCAACGGCAACTTCTCGCCCCGGCTCCGGTCGCGCGCCCAATGCGTCAGTGTCGTCGTCATGGAACTGGCGTCGCAGATGATCCCCAGATGCGCGCCGCCATCCCCCAGCCCGATCAGCGTGTGCGGGTCCTCCAGCATCAGCTTCACGGTATCGAGCGTGCCGTCGGCGTAATTGATGATGGGCCGGTACAGCATCGACCGCCCGTCTTTCTCCATCATCGTGTCATAGGCGAGTTCGGCCGGGTCGCGCCCCAACCGGACCGCGGTCGCCCCGATGCTGGCCTCGGGCGGCGGTTCGTAATCGGGGTGTTCCGCCATCGGAAACAGCTTGGTCCAGGTGTTCAACCGGGACCGCCAGGCCGGATCGGCGGTTTCCTCCGCCAGCAACCGCGCCCGAAACGCCGGATCGCGCAACCGTTCCAGCTTCCCCGCGAAGGGCAAATGCCGGATCTCCCGCCATCCCGGGCGTGCGGAGAACGGATTTTGCGACACTTCCCAGCCCAGCATGAAGCCAATGGGACGGCCGATTACCTGCGCCTTCATCGAATGGCCGGCGCGATTGACCTCGGCGACCTTGTCCAACAGATCGCGCCACAGGCCCGGCCGGTTCTCCCGCTGCAACAGCGAAAACGTCATGGGCCGGCCCGAAGCTTCGAGGACCCGGCGCAGAATGCCGAACTCCGCCTCCGGATCGTCGAAATCGGAAATCACCTGCATCCAGCCCGCGCCCACATCCCGCAGCGCCCGTCCGATCTCCGCGAGTTCGGCTTCGGCGGCGTGCAAAGTCGGAATGGAATCACCCGCCAGCGTCTTGTGCGCGATGGTCCTGGACGTGGAAAAGCCCAGCGCGCCCGCCCGGACGCCCTCGGCGGAGATCCGCGCCATGATCGCGCGGTCCTCCGCCGTCGCCGGTTCGCGCGCCGCGCCGCGTTCGCCCATCGCGTGCACCCGAACGGCGGAATGCGGCACCTGCGTGCCGACATCGACGTCGTAGCGGCGGGCGTCCAGGGCATCGAGGAAATCGGGGAAGCTTTCCCAGTTCCAGGGCAACCCCTCGGTCAGCACGACCTCGGGGATGTCCTCGACCCCCTCCATCAGCTTGACCAGCATGTCGCGCCGGTCCGGCCGGCAGGGCGCGAAGCCGACGCCGCAATTGCCGATCAGCACGCTGGTGACGCCGTTCCAGGACGATGGGCCCAACTGGTTCGACCAGGTGACCTGCGCGTCGTAATGGGTGTGAATATCGACGAAGCCCGGCGTGACGAGCTTGCCGCGGGCATCGATCTCCCGGTCGCCTTTCGGCAGCGACCGCGCGACGGCGGCGATTTTCCCGTCGCGGACCGCGACATCGGCCTCGTACGGCGCGGCGCCGGTTCCATCGACGACGGTCCCACCGCGAATGACAAGCGTGTCGGCCATGAGCGTCCGCTCCTCCCAAGGTTCTTCCACGACTATCGAAGAGCGATCGTGGCGGGTCAATCGGCGCATGGGCGGGTTGACGATGCCAGCGGGGAGACGCGGCCCGGCGGCGGGCTGGAAACGGCGCGGCCAGGGAGGTTGCCACCGATCCGCCATCGAAGGCGCCAAAAATCGCCATAGAAGCGCGCTTTCCTCGCGAAGGCCAAAACGGTCCGGCCCAATGCGGCGGCACGGATGCCTTGACCACGCCGGGGCGTGGGCGCTAATCGCGCCTGTCGCGCGTCACGCGGCGTGGCCCAAGGTCTCTGGTCAAGGCTTCCGGGGCCAAAGTTTCTTGCCCCTGGGTTCGTGGGGCTGGCCGGCTCACAACTCCCGCGAAGGATGTATGCGTATGTTCGGCAAAGTTCTCGGCGCGCTTCTCGCGCTCGGTTTATTGGCGGGGTGCTCGTCGTCCGACACCGAAACCACGGCCCGGACCAGCGGCGGCACGGGCGCGTCCACGGGTGGCACGGGCCAGGGGACCGGCGGCGTGTTCGGCGCCACGGGGGATACCGTATATTTCGACACCGACCGCGCGGTGCTCCGCGACGACGCCCGGGTCACGCTCGACGGGCAGGCGGACTATTTGAACCGGAACAAGACCGTGAACGTCTCGATCGCCGGCAATTGCGACGAACGGGGAACGTCGGAATACAACATCGCGCTCGGCGGGCGCCGCGCTTACGCCGCCGCCAGCTACCTCGCCGCCAAGGGGATTTCCGCCACCAGGATCGCCACCGTCAGCTACGGCAAGGATCGTCCCACCGCGCCCGGTTCCACCGAAGACGCCTGGGCGAAAAACCGCAGCGCCATCACCTCGGTCCGATGAACGATATCCCGCCCCCCCCGGACCAACCGCCCGTGGCCGCGCGGTGCCGGGCGAGAACCGCCCTCCCCTTCGCCGCGCGCGGTCCCAGGGCCTGGCGTCTGGCCGCGGGGCTCGCTTTCGCGCTGCTTCTGGCGCCGATCTCCGCCGCATGGGCGCAGATCGACAGCCGCGAGGGCATCGCGCTGCAAAATCAGGTGTATCAGTTGCGCCAGGAATTGCAGACGCTGCGGGCCGATATCGCCCGCTCCGGCGGCGGGTATTCCGGTGGCGGCAATGACGCCGCGGCGCAATTGCTCAGCCGCGTGCAGGCGATGGAAGAGCAATTGCGGCAACTGCGCGGGCGCATCGACGAGACGCAGAACCTGGTGAACCGGCATCACGCCGATGTCCTGAAACGGATCGACGATTTGTCCTTTCAGATGAATCTTCCGGGACGCGTGGCGCCACCGGCCGCGGCCCCAATGGCGGCGGTTCCGAAGCCTGAGCCCGCGCGTCCGGCCGACCCGGCGCCGATCGCCGCGCCGCGGCCGGAGGCTCCGCCGAAAGTGGCGCTGCCGCCGCCGCCCGAGGTCATCCCGATGCCGCCGCCGGCCCCGCCGCGCAGCTTCACCTTCAACCAGATCCCCGAACCGATGCGCGAGGCCCCACGCGCCGCGCCGCCACCGGCGCAACCGCCCGCCCCCGCGCCCGCGCCGCCCCAGACGACCATCCGCTTGGACCCGGCGCCCCGAATCGAAACGCCCCGGGTGGAACCTCCCAGGGTGGAGCCTCCCAGGGCTGAGCCTCCCAGAGCAGAGCCGCCCAAGGTGGAGGTGCCGAGAGCGGAACCGCCCAGGCCTGAGGCACCGCGCGCCGATCCGGTGCGCCCCATGCCTCGGCCGCCAGAGGCCGCGCCGAAACCGCCGCCCGCTTCGGCGACGGCACAGGCTCCGGAAGCCGCGCCTTTGGCGCCGGTCCCACCCGGCGGCAAGCGGACACCGGAGATGGCGTTGCAGGAAGGCAACGCCGCGCTGGCCCGCCGCGATTACGCCGCCGCGGAGCGTGCCGCGCGCGAGGTCATGAGCAATCGGACCTCGCCGCGCACTTATGACGGGCAGTTCTTGCTGGCGCGGTCGCTGGCCGGACAGAAGCAATTCGCGCAGGCGGCGATCGCGTTCGACGATGCCTATAACCGGTCGCACAAGGGCCGCCACGCGCAGGACGCGCTGATCGGGCTGGCCAGTGCCCTGACCGCGATCAACGAGCGCCGCGCGGCCTGCGACACGTTGGGCCGGTTGCGCGCGGAATTTCCGCAGGTGCGCGCCGATCTGCAGGAAACGATCACGCGGACCAACGAACGGGCGGCCTGCGGACGGTAAGGAACGCGAGACGGCGCGGCCCAAGGTGCGATCCCCAGGGGGCAATCCCAAGGGGGCGTCCCGGGGCGGCAATCTCAAGGCCGGGGGTCGATCCCGGAGACCGCCTGGCGATGCCCGCGATGCGCGAGGGCACATACGTGCCGGTTTCGGGACACGCGGCCGCGCGACCTTACCCTGGCGCCATCGTGCGCCGCCGCCTTCGCGCGGCCGCGTGTTCCCTGTTTCCCGCGCGCGGTCTCGCCGCCAGGACACCTCCCGGCGGCGAGACCGCGCCGGTCAGGCCGCCGCGAACTTTCCGCGGCCGAACACCTTGTCCATGTTCTCGGGCGTCGCCTTGTCGAAGGCCGTGGTCGCGGCGCGGACCGCGTCGACTTTGGCCAGCGCCGCCTTCACCGCCGGACGCTCGGAGATCGCCGCGACCCATTTCATCGTCGCCGGGAATTTGGCCGCCGCGGCCTCCCCCAGCAGCGCCGGGATGTTACGCGACCAGGGGAAAGTCGCGATATCGGCGACACCGTATTCCACACCACCGAGATACGGATGCGCCGCGAGGCGTTGTTCGATGACCTCCGACACCCGGATGGCCTGCGTGGTGTAACGGCTTTTGGAATAATCGTTGCCCGCGGGCGCGAAGCGGACAAAATGCACATATTGGCCGAACATCGGGCCGACCGTGCTCATCTGCGTCATCAGCCACTGGATCGCGTCGTATTTAGCGGCCGTGCCGGCGGGCAGCAGTTTGCCGGTTTTCTCGGCGAGATACAGCAGGATCGCGCCCGATTCGAAGCAGGTATAGGGCTGTCCGTCCGGCCCATCGGAATCGACGATCACCGGCACCTTCGCGTTCGGGTTCAGTTTCAGGAAATCGGCGCCGAACTGCTCGCCCGTGAATACGTCCACCGGCGCGACCTCGTAGGGCAGGCCGAGTTCTTCCAGCGCGATGAACACCTTCACGACGTTGGGGCTGCCCATTCCGTATAGTTTGATCATGGTGGTCTCCTCCTCGTTTGGGCTCCAATCCTCGCATGTTCGCCCCTGACCAGGAAACAGGCCGGTTGCGGGCGGGGACGCTTCGCGGGAAAAGCGGAGCCTCTCCCCACCGGGAACCCGCCGATGTTCGCGACCCCTGAAACCCTTCGCCGCCTGGAACAACTCCATGTCCGCGCCTGGCCCGCGCTGGAGTCCGCCCGTGTCGAAGGCTGGCTTTGGCGCTGGTCGGGAGGGGCCTCCCAACGCGCCAACTCGGTGTCCACCGTGGATTTCGCCGGCCAGGACCTGGACGCCGCGATCGACCGCGTCGAAGCCCGTTACCGCGCCAAATCGGCGCCTTCCCGGTTCCACACCTTCGATCTCTCGCGCCCGGACGGGCTCGCGGCGCGGTTGTTCGCGCGCGGTTACCAGCCCAGAGAGACAACGGTGACGATGCTTACCACGGCGGAAACGCCGATGCTTGCCACGGCGGAATCGCCGATGCTCGCCACGGCGGCATCCACACGCCCGCCAGCGGACGTGGAGATCGCGGCCGAACCCTCCGCCGAATGGCTGGACATCTACATGCGCACGATCACGGAAAGCCGCCGCCTGACGAACCGCGAAATTCTCCGGAACATTCCCGACCCCCGCGCGTTCTTCACGGTCCGTCGCGACGAGCGCGCGATCTCCTCCGCCTTGTGCGTCGCGCACCGGGGACACGCCGTCGCCGAATGCGTCGCGACACCGGCCAGCGCCAGAGGCCAGCGCGGTGCCGAGTCCGCGATGCGCGCGGTTCTGGCATGGGCGGCCTCGCTTGGCGCGCAGACCGTGGGTCTCCAGGTCGTCGCCGATAACGCACCAGCCCTCGCCCTCTACCGCCGCCTGGGCTTCGAACCCGTGTGCGAAAATCGCTTCTGGGCGAAACCCCTCGCCCCCACCGAAAAACCGGTTTGGCGCGCGAACGCTTCGTGAGAAGATACATCCCCGTTCCGCAGGAAAGGCATCGGATTTGAACGATCGTCCAGACGATACCTCCAGCGGGCAGGCCACCCTCACCATCGACCGCCGCCATAATCTCAGTCCGCAGCCCGCCGCCGCGCCGGGCCCGGCGGTCCGGGACACGCCGCGGCCGGCGATCCGGGAAAACCGCGCGCGCATGGCACGGCGCTTCCGCCGCCGCGCGCTGCGGTCGAACCTGGAAGCCTGGTGCGCGCTGGCCGCGATCGCCGCCGTGCTGGCCGGTGGCGCGGTCGCGCTGCGAGACACGGCATCCTTCACGCTGGAGGAAATCCAAATCGCGCGCGGCCCGGATTTCGACCGGAACGCGCGGATCGCCGCGGACGAAACGGCCATCCGCGCGGCCAGGGCCGCCCAGATCCGGGCACGCCAGGAAATCGTCGCCCGCGCCGCGCTCGCGCCCGTTCCGGAACGGAAATACACCGGCGCCCTGGACGCCGACACCGCCATCGTCGGCGTCTCTTTCGTGGATACGACGCACGGCTGGGCCGTGGGCAGCCTGGGGACGATCCTCGCCACCACGGACGGCGGCGCGACCTGGATCAAGCAATTCAGCGGCACACGCGAAGGTCTGTTCGCGGTCCGGTTCGTGGATCGCGCCAATGGCTGGGCTGTCGGCGACAAAGGCACCATCCTCGCCACCTCCGACGGCGGCGCCTCCTGGGCTTCCCGCGACAGCAACGCGACCGCGCCGCTGACGAGCCTGTCGGTGACGGATCGAGACCACATCTGGGTGGCCGGCGGCGGCGGAACCATCCTGGCCAGCACCGATGGCGGCGCGACATGGCGGAAAACCGAATCGGGCGTCTCGCACGCTTTGTCCTCCGTCCATTTCGTCACCCCCACCCACGGCTGGGCCGTCGGACTGGGCGGCACCATCCTGGCCACTTCCGACGGTGGCGCGGCCTGGCGCAAACGCGACAGCGGCACCGCGAACACGCTCGCCAGCGTCCACTTCACGGATACCGCCAGAGGCTGGGCCGCCGGCGCCGGCGGCATTGTTCTCGCCACCCTGGACGGCGGCGCGAGCTGGTGGAAACGCGATACCGGCGTGTCGCATTTCCTCTCGGAGGTGCGTTTTTCCAGCCCCAGGCGCGGGCTCGCGATTGGGCGGGAGGGCACGATTCTGTTCACGCAGGATGGCGGCCTGACCTGGCGCAAACGGGAGAGCGCGACCTCCGCCGATCTGTTCGCGGCGCATTTCGCCGACCCGGAGCGCGTCTCCGTGGTGGGCGGGAAAGGCACGATCCTGACCTCCAGCGACGGCGGCCAGGCCTGGCGCCCGCGCGACAGCGGCATTTCGCGCGCCCTCGCCACCGTCTCCTTCGCCGATCACCGGCACGGGGTGGCGGCGGGCGAGACCGGCACCATCCTGGTCACCGCCGACGCCGGCGCCACCTGGACCAAGGCCGCCGGACCCGTGCCAGGCGATCTGCGCGGCGCGGTCCATGCCTCGCCCGCGCAAGCCTGGATCGTGGGGGCGAACGGCGCGATTCTAACGACGAACGACGCCGGCGCGTCCTGGCGCGCGCAGACCAGCGGCACCGCCGCGCTGCTGGCCGACGTGGCCTTCCCGAACGAGGCGGCGGGCTGGGCCATCGGCGATGGCGGCACGATCGTGGCGACCGCGGATGGCGGCGGAAGCTGGCGGAAACAAGAGAGTCATATCGCCGACAATCTGCGCGGGGTCTTTTTCCTCGACCCCGCGCGTGGCTGGATCGTGGGCGCGAATGGCACGATCCTGGCCACGGTGGACGGCGGCGCGACCTGGCGGGCACGCGACAGCGGCGTGCGCGACGACCTGTCCCGGGTTGTCTTCGTTAATGCCGCCCAGGGGTGGGCGATTGGCGCCCATGGCACCATCGTCGCCTCATCCGATGGCGGCGCGACATGGCGGACACAGCCCAGCGGCGTCTATTCCGACCTGCACGGCCTGCGGTTCGCGGATGCGCGCCGCGGCTGGATCGCCGGCGCGAACGGCGTCCTGCTGATCACCCTGGACGGCGGTCTTACCTGGCGCGCAAGCGAAACGGGCGCGGTCGCGTCTTACCTCGCCATGGCGCCGTCGGGGCCGAACCGCCTGTGGCTGGCGACGCGCGAAGGCACGCTATCGTCGCTGGCGACACCCGATCTGCGTCCGGTGGCCGCCGCGGAACAGGCCGCGGACCTGGCGGCGGCCCTGCGCGACACGGGCATCGCCGAAAGTCTGGTCGCCACGCCGCTGCGTGCCTTCGCCGCGGCGGACGCCGACCTGACGGAGCGCCAGGAGCGGCTGGCCCGCGCGCGGGCCGAAACGCGGCAAGGCGCCTGGCCGGAGGTCGCGGGGTTGCTTCACGATCCGATCGTGTTGACCGCGTTGCATCGCCTGGGAATTGGCATTTTCGGATTGACGATCGTCCTGTTGCTGGCGCGCGGCCGCGGCCGCGCCAAACACATGGCGAGCGTCTGGGCCTCCCAGGCGGACGCGTTGATGCTGGCGGGCGAGGCACCGGACGACCAGGTGGCGGCGTTGGCCCGGGCCTTGGCGCCGGGCCGCCCCGGATAGACTTCCACACGCCGCGATGTCGTGTAAATAATCTATATTAAGACAATTATCTGTATTTTATACTGTTCCTGGCAGGCGAATAATGGTATGGTCCGATACGACCATGGCAACGCGCGAGTTTTAATCAGGGCCTGGGGCGCGCGCGACGCGTTGTCCGGGTGGAGAACAGACCCATGACGCGACAACTGACGGCGAAGACGGGTTTTCGGATCTCGATGGCGGGCGCGGCGGCCATTTTGGCAACCGTAATCGCCCCGGGTGCCGGGATGGCGGGACAAATTCTCGCCACCTCCGTCGCGGGCTTCCCGAATGAGCGCACGTTCAACGATCCGCCGGTCAACGCCATCGATGGCGATACCAACACCTACACCTGGGTTACGCAGCCCAATAACGTCGCCGATCCGTCTTACCTGGCACTGGGTTTCGAACTCGGGACCATCGATCGCATCCGGCTGTGGAAGATTCCGTATGGCGGCGGCGGCAATAATTCGAAGAATCTGATCGTTCAGTACACGACGGACTCCGGTGCGCTAAGCGCGCGGACCTACACCACCGTGACCAATTTGGTAAGCGGCTATCTGGGAACGGAACTCTGGGACGGCACGGTCAACACGAACGGGACCGTGCTGAACGACGTGCTCGACAGCACCGTCAGCGGATGGGGCTCGCTGACGTTCGACCCGGTCGGGGCGACCGGGATCCGGATCGGTTTCAGCAATCCGAATCCGACCGTGCCTTATTGCGACGGCACGACAGTGGATCAGACCTGCAATCACTACCGGGTCGCGGAATTCGAGGCTTATAATTCGCCGCTGCCCGAGCCGATGTCGCTGGCGTTGTTCGGCGCGGGGCTCGCGGGGCTCGCGGCTTCCCGCCGCGTGCGGCGCTGACCGGGCGGCCCGGCGCCTCGCGACACCCGCGCGCCAGGGGTTGAGCGCGGGTCTGTCCTGAGGTTGAACTGCCCGCCATGTCTGGTTCCGATCCGCGTGGCGCCCCGTCCGTTCCGGCCATTTGGGCCGGACTGAGTCTCGACCGGCCGCGGGTCATGGGGATACTGAATGTCACCCCGGACAGTTTCAGCGATGGCGGGCGACACACACCGGACAATGCGATCGCGGCGGGGCTCGCCATGCGCGAGGCGGGCGCGGACATCGTCGATGTCGGCGGCGAGAGCACCCGGCCCGGCGCGGAACCCGTGACCCCGCTGGAAGAACAGGCCCGGACAATCCCGGTCATCCGGGCGCTGGCCCGCGCGGGGATTCTGGTTTCGGTGGATACCCGCAACGCCGCGACGATGGCGGCGGCGCTCGATGCCGGGGCGGCGATCGTCAACGACGTCTCCGCCCTGACGCACGATCCGCGTGCCGCCGCTTTGGTCGCGGCGCGGGGTTGCCCGGTCGTGCTGATGCATATGCGCGGCACGCCCCAGACCATGGTCTCCCATGCTGTTTATGGCGATGTGGCCGCGGATGTCGCGGCCGAACTGGCCATGCGGGTCGCCACGGCGGAGGCGGCCGGCATCGCGCGCGCCGCGATCGCCATCGACCCAGGGTTTGGGTTCGCCAAGCACGCGGCGCATTCGCTGGCGTTGTTGCGCGGACTGTCCGGACTGCATGGGCTGGGCTTGCCGATTCTCGCCGGGGTTTCGCGCAAGAGTTTCATCGGCGCGTTGACCGGGGAGGACGACCCGGCGCGGCGGCTCGCCGGGTCTTTGGCGGCGGGCCTGTTCGCGGTCGCGCGGGGGGCGGCGATTCTGCGGGTGCACGATGTGCGGGAGACCGTGCAAGCGCTGCGGGTTTGGCATAAGCTTGGCGGCTGAAACGAGTCGCCGCGCGTGCGCGCGGCCGGACGGAGCGCGAATGACAAAAATCAGGCGCCTTTTTGGCACGGACGGGATCCGCGGCAAGGCCAATACCCCCCCCATGACCGCGGGAATCGCGTTACGGCTGGGCCAGGCCGCCGGTCTGTTGTTCACCCGTGGCGCGCACCGTCATCGTGTCGTGATTGGCAAGGACACGCGCCTGTCCGGGTATATGATCGAACCCGCGCTGACCGCCGGCTTCATTGGCGCGGGCATGGATGTGACCTTGCTCGGCCCGCTGCCCACACCCGCCGTCGCAATGCTGACGCGGAGTTTGCGCGCTGATCTCGGCGTCATGATTTCCGCCTCGCACAACGCGTACGAAGACAACGGCATTAAGCTGTTCGGCCCCGACGGCAACAAATTGTCCGACGCGGTGGAAATGGAGATCGAGGCGCTGATGGACTCGCCGCTGGACGCGCGCATGGCGGCGCCGTCCCGGCTGGGCCGCGCGAACCGCCTGGAAGACGCGGCGGGACGGTATATCGAGGCGGCGAAGAACAGTTTTCCGCGCGGATTGCGGCTGGACGACCTGAAAATCGTGGTCGATTGCGCCAATGGCGCGGCCTATCGCGTGGCGCCGTCGGTGTTGTGGGAGTTGGGCGCGAACGTGATCCGCGCCGGCGTCGAGCCGGACGGGTTCAACATCAACAAGGGGTGCGGCTCGACCGTGCCGGAGCATCTGTGCGCCCTGGTCGCGGAGCATAACGCCGATCTCGGGATCGCCCTGGACGGCGACGCGGACCGGCTGATCATGGCGGACGAGCGCGGCGAAATCGTCGATGGCGATCAGGTGCTGGGACTGATTGGGCGGTCCTGGCAGGAATCGGGACAATTGCGGGGTGGCGGGATCGTCGCGACGGTGATGTCCAATCTGGGGCTGGAGCGGTTTCTGGGCGACCGCGGGCTGAAGCTGCACCGGACTCAGGTGGGCGACCGTTACGTTGCGGAACATATGCGCGCGAACGGGTTGAACATCGGGGGCGAGCAGTCGGGGCATCTGATTTTGTCCGATTTCGCCACGACAGGCGACGGATTGCTGGCCGCGTTGCAGGTGCTGGCCGTGATCGTCGAAAGCCAGCGGCCGGCCTCCGAGGTGTGTCAGGTGTTTCAGCGTCTGCCGCAGCGCCTGAAGAACGTGCGGTTTTCCGGGGCCTCGCCGTTGCGGCTGGAGAAGGTCCAACGCGAGATCGCGGTGGCGGAGGCGCGGCTGTCGGGCACCGGGCGGGTTCTGATCCGCGAAAGCGGCACCGAGCCGCTGGTGCGTGTCATGGCCGAGGGCGAGAACGAGGCGCTGGTGCTGGACGTGGTCGATGGGTTGTGCGCGGTGATCGCGGACGCGGCGCGGCGGACCGAGGCGGCGGCGTCGTGAGCGGGGGCATGAAGGGCCGGGTTTTGATCGTCGCGGGGTCCGATTCGGGCGGCGGCGCGGGGATTCAGGCGGATATCAAGGCGGTGACGGCGTTGCGCGGTTTCGCCGCCACGGCGCTGACGGCGTTGACCGCGCAGAACACTCTGGGCGTGCATGGGGTGCATCCGGTGCCGCTGGCGTTCATCGCCCAGCAGATCGAGGTGGTGCTGACGGATATCGGCGCGGATGTGGTGAAGACCGGGATGTTGGGCACCTCCGAGGTCATCGAGACGGTCTGCGTGGCGCTGGAGCGGTTTGGCGCGGGGATTCCCCTGGTTGTCGATCCGGTGATGGTGGCGAAGGGCGGGCACGCGCTGCTGGCGGACGAAGCAGTGGCGACGATGCGGCGGCGGTTGTTGCCGAAGGCGTTCCTTCTTACTCCGAATTTGCCGGAGGCCGAGGCGCTGACGGGGATGGCGATTTCCTCGGTCGCGGACATGCGTGTCGCGGCCGCGGTGCTGTTGTCGTTGGGTGTGCCCGCGGTGTTGTTGAAGGGTGGACATTTGCCGGGCGACGATTTGACCGACATTCTGGCGACGCCGGACGGAGTCGAATTGTTCGCCTCCGCGCGGATCCAGACGAGGCATACACATGGGACGGGGTGTACGACGGCTTCGGCGGTGGCGGCGGGGCTGGCGCGGGGCCTGTCGTTGCGGGACGCCGTGATTCGGGCGCGGGCTTATGTGCGGGCGGCGATCGCCGGGGCGCCGGGGTATGGCGGTGGGCATGGGCCGTTGGATCATGGGGTGACGGTGGATCTGGGGCGGTTGGACATTTCGTGACGCGCGGTTGAAGCGCTTTTAGAGTGCCGTCCTCCAAACCTTGTGCGCCCAGGGGCATTCGGCCATAAGCCGAACCGTTCTTTCCTCCGAGGTCTCGATGACACGTCACACGGCCAATGCCAGCCGGACAGCCGCCCGCTTCTTCGCCGTTGGCCTTTTGGCGGCGGGCCTTGGGGGTTTTCCCGCCCATGCGCAGGACAAATCCGATCCGGTCGTGGCGAAAATCGGGCCCGACTCGATTCGCCTGAGCGAGCTGACCGCCGCGGCGGAGACGTTGCCGCCGCAGGCCCGGCAGATGCCGCGCGAGCAGTTATTGCCGCGTTTGCTGGAGCAGATCGTGGACACGCGTGTCCTGGCGATCGAGGCGCGCAAGACGAACCTCGACAAGGACCCCGTTGTGCAACGCGTATTGCGGGATGTTCAGGAGCGGGCGCTGGTGTCGGCGTTGCTGGAAAAAGAAGTCGCGCCGCATGTGACCGACGAGGCCGTCAAGGCGCGGTTCGACAAGGAGATTGGCAACCAGCCGCCGGTGCAGGAGCTGCATGCCCGCCATATTCTGGTCGAAGACGAGGCGACCGCGAAGAAGATCATCGCCGAGTTGAAAAAGGGCGCCGATTTCGCCGCGTTGTCGAAGCAATACAGCAAAGACGCGGCCGCCGTGGAGCAGGGTGGCGACCTCGGTTACTTCAAACCGACCGATATGGTGGCGGAATTTTCCACCGCCGCCTTCGCCTTGAAGGACAAGGAGGTCACGCAGACGCCGGTGAAGACTCAGTTCGGCTGGCATGTGGTGCAGGCGCTGGATCGCCGTGCCTCCGCGCCGCCGCCATTCGAGCAGGCGAAGGACCAGTTGCGTCAGCAGATGATCAACGAGGAAGTTCGGAAAGTTCTGACCCGTGCACGGGCCGGTGTGCCCGTGGAGAAATTCAATCTGGATGGCACGCCGATCCGCGCGACGGATCAGATCGTGCCGCCCGCGCCGCCGAAGTAATCGGGATTTAGGAAAGAAGGAAGGATACCCATGACCAGTGCCGTTTCGCCTCTCGCCGTCGCGATGCCCGCTCTGCCGCCATTGGCGGGTGTGCGTCTGAACGCGGCGGCGGCGGGGATCCGATATCAGGGTCGAACCGATCTGGTGATGATCGAGGTGCCCGAGGGCAGCACGGTCGCGGGGGTCTTTACGTCCAACAAATGTCCTGGCGCGCCGATCGATTGGTGCCGGGAGGCGCTGAAGGGCGGCAAGGCGCGGCTGGTCGTGGTCAACGCCGGCAACGCCAATGTCTTCACCGGTAAGGCCGGGCGAGACGCCACGGCGGCCACGGCGGAGGCGGCCGCGAAGCTCGCGGGTTGCGCGGCGTCGGAAGTGTTTGTCGCGTCCACGGGCGTGATCGGGGAAGTGTTGCCGCATGAGAAGCTGGTGGCCGCCCTCCCCGCTTTGCACGCGGGTCTGCATGCCAATGGCTGGCAGGAAGCGGCGCGCGGAATCATGACGACGGATACGTTTCCGAAGGCGTCCACGCGCGTGGCGAAGATCGGCGGGAAGCCGGTGCGGATCACGGGCATCGCCAAGGGCAGCGGCATGATCGCGCCGGACATGGCGACGATGCTGTGCTTTGTGTTTACCGATGCCGCGATTCCGGCGGACCAATTGCAAAAATTGCTCAAAAAGGGTGTGGAGCCGAGTTTCAACTGCACGACGGTGGATTCGGATACGTCGACGTCCGACACGGTGATGTTGATCGCGACGGGTCAGGCGGGGAATCCGGAAGGTTCGTTGAGCGATTTCGGCAAAAAACTCAATGCCGTGCTGATGGATCTGGCGTTGCAGGTCGTGCGCGACGGCGAGGGCGCGCAAAAATTGGTGAAAATCGATGTGACCGGCGCGGTGTCGGCGAAGTCGGCCAAAAAGATCGCGATGTGCATCGCCAACTCGCCGCTGGTGAAAACGGCGATCGCGGGTGAGGACGCCAACTGGGGCCGGATTGTCATGGCCGTCGGCAAGGCGGGCGAGCCGGCCGATCGCGACAAGCTGTCGATCGGGGTTGGCGGCGTTTGGATGGCGCGGGATGGCGGGGTCGTGCCGGGCTACGACGAGACCCCTGTTGTCGCGCACATGAAGGGCCGGGAAATCGACATGACCGTGGATATCGGGCTGGGTCAGGGCAAGGCCACGGTGTGGACCTGCGATCTGACGCATGGTTATATCGACATCAACGGCTCTTACCGTTCGTAGACAGGGCCGCTCGTAACGAAAGAAGGAAACGCCAGCATGGCTTTTTTCGAACTGCGTCAATACAAGCCGCTGCCGGGCAAGCAGGCGGAATGGGTGAAGATCATGGAAGAGGAAATTATCCCCTTCCAGGTGTCCAAGGGCATGGTGATCTGCGGGTCCTATAAGGGCGAAACAGACGAATCCGTGTATGTGTGGATCCGCCGCTTCGACAGCGAGGAACAGCGCGTCCAGCAATACAAGGACGTCTATGAGTCCGAGTTCTGGAAAACACAGATCTCGCCGCGGGTGCCGACGTATCTGGATCGTTCCGCGATCGTGGTGACGCGTCTGGTGGCGACGCCGCGCTCGCCGGTGCAGTAGGAAGCGCTCCCCACCGGGGCGGGGGCACTGGGCCCGGTCGAATTTTGAGATAAATGAGAGGGGGCCTACCAGGACGTTGATACGTCTCAGTAGGGCCCCGTTCTTTTATACCAGGGGGCCGAAAGACTGACCCCGGGTAGGATCATGACGAAGAGTGGCCGTGCCAGAGATCGAAGTTTCATTCCGCGATAGCAGGACAACGGAAGGATAGAGCCGGGAGATGACGAGAGGGGGGGGGGAGTCAATCTTTTCGCCGGTAGGTATTAGAGTCTGACGCGAATTCGGATTCCCGCCGTTCTGTCCGTCCGTGGTTCAAGCCGCCAACGACCCGTGGGCGGTTCTGGCCAACCATCGAACCAGACGTTCGACATGCGCGATATATAGCCACGTCACCGTGCTTCTGGCCTTCGATCGTTTTCTGGGCGGCATAGCCACGCGGCCGGCCTGCCTCGGTGGTTTTTACCGTCTCGCTGTCGGTGATACCAGCCGACGGACTGGGCGATCGCCCTTCCGAACCTCGAGCAGTAAGGCGTGATTGATGGCGCCCCAACGCCCCTGGTTCCGCCCTATGGTGGCCGTACATCCACGGAATGAAAATTCGAAGTCAGGCACAACATCTCCTCGTCATCCCCCGACTCGATCGGGGGACCGGGAGCGGCACAATCCCGCCTTTTTGGCACTCCCGGTGGCCCGACCAGGTCGGGCCATGACGAGGAGAGTGCGTGCCAGACGGCGGATTTTCATTCCGCAGAGTACCCACGGTAGCGTTCCGCCAAGGGTAAAAGTAGCCTTGAACCGTCATAAAAGAGGGGAAATCACGCGGGGGGCATCCGCCACTGACACCCGGCGTCCGCCCGATGGAAAATCGCATCGACGACGTCGCGCAGGCAGGTCTTGCGCGGCCTGCCACGGCCGGTGGTTCCGCCAAAAGCGGGGCGATGCTGGCCCATCTGTTGCGGTCTTATCGCTTGCATGGCGCAGCCCGTCGCGGCGATTCTGGCGGCGCGTGATTTCCGTCCGGGCCATGATCCGATTTCTTCTCCTTCGCAGTGCTGAGAGAAACACAACCCACTGGAATCACGTAATATTTTTGTGACGCTCGTTGCGGATTGTTTTCGGGTCAGCCGCATAGACGGCGGCGGATTGGCGGTCCCTGGCGTGCCGTCAGCCGGGATCGTCGAGTCCGATGGCGCGGAGTCGCGCACCTTCCTCATCCCAGCCCGCGCGTTCCTTCACGTTCAGGAACAAATGGACCTCGCGTTCCAGCAGGCCTTTCAGGTCGCGGCGGGCGCGGGCGCCGATGTCGCGAATTTTGGTGCCTTTGTCGCCGATGAGGATGCCTTTGTGACCGGGGCGCGAGACGAAAATCGTGACCTCGATGCGGACGGAACCGTCGGGGCGCTCCTTAAAGCTCTCGGTTTCGACGGTGGCGGCGTAGGGGACTTCGTCGTGGGTCTGGAGGAAGATCTGTTCGCGGACGGTTTCCGCCGCCAGCAGCCGGTCGGGGAGATCGGTGAGGTCGTCTTCCGGGTAAAGAAACGGGCCCTCGGGGACGGCCTTGGCCAAAGCGGTGGCGAGTTCGGAGACGCCATCGCCGGTGTTGGCGCTGACCATGAAGGTTTCCTCGAACGGCGCGAGTTCGGTCAGGGTGGCGATCAGTGGCAGCAAAGAGGTCGCGGGGACGAGGTCGGTCTTGTTCAGCACGAGCCAGCAGCGGCGGCCGGACTCGCCCAGGCTCTTGGCGATGTCCTTCACCGAATTGGTGGCGCCCGCCTTTGAGTCGACCAGCAGCACCGCGAGGTCGGCGTCCGCGGCGCCGGTCCAGGCGGCCTGCACCATCGCGCGGTCGAGTTTGCGGCGGGGCCGGAAGATGCCCGGCGTGTCCACCAGCAGGACCTGCGCGTTGTCGCGGATGAAGATGCCCAGCACCCGGAACCGCGTCGTCTGTGCCTTGGGAGAAACGATCGACAGTTTCGCGCCGGTCAGACGGTTGAGCAGCGTCGATTTGCCGGCGTTCGGCGCGCCCACGATGGCGGCGAAACCGCAGCGGGTTGTCATGAATGGACCATCACGGGGGGAGACTCCGATAAAGATTTTCCGCCGCCATTTGCTCGGCCGCGCGTTTATTGCCGGCGCTGCCCTGCCCCGTCAGCTTGCCGACGGTCACCGCGACCTCGAACACCGGGGCGTGGGGCGGGCCGCTTTGGCCGGTCACGGCGTAGTCGGGCAGATCGAGGCCGCGTTTCTGTGCCCATTCCTGGAGCGCGGTTTTGGCGTCTTTCGGCGGCGCGGCCTGGCCGTCCATGGCCTCGGCCCAGGCGCGGCGGACAAAGGCACGGGCGGGTTCGAGGCCGCCGTCGAGGTAGATGGCGCCCAAAGCGGCTTCGAGCGCGTCGGCCAGCACCGTGGCCCGGCGCTGAACACCGGCGCGGGCTTCGCCGGGTGCCACGGACAGGGCCTGGCCAAGACCGATGGTTTCCGCGACATGGGCCAGGATGGGCTGCGACACCAGGGACGCCAGGCGGCGGCCAAGATCGCCTTCCTGTTCCTTCGGGAAGCGTTCGGCGATCCATTCGGCGATGAGCAGGCCGAGCACGCGGTCGCCGATGAATTCCAGCCGCTCGTTCGATCCGCGTCCGGCGCCTTTGCCTTGTAGAGCGGAGCGGTGTGTCAGCGCCTCGCGGGGTAGGTCCTCGCGGGTGAAACGGTAGCCAAGAATGGCGTCGAGCGCCTGACTCACGAGGTCATCGGATGCGTTGGAGCAGGCGGCCCCAGCGGATGTCCACGGGCCACCACCAGATCTGGTACCAAGGATGACCCGGATCGACGGAGAAGAACAGGATTTCCGCGCGGCCCACGAGGTTTTCGATGGGCACGAAGCCGACCTGGTTCATGAAGCGGCTGTCGGCGGAGTTGTCGCGATGGTCGCCCATGGCGAAGACGTGGTTGGCGGGGACGACGTATTCGATGGTGTTGTTGGGGTCGAACTCGCGCGTGGGGTCGAAGTCGGGGCGGCGGCTGCGTTCGGTGCCGTCGGTGGCTTTCAGGATGTCGTGGCGGACGCCGTTGGGCAGGGTTTCGACGTAGCGGCGCTCGGTCTGGCGGTAGCCGCTGTCGTTGGTTTCGTAGTTGCCCATGGGCTCGCGCGGGCAGAGCTGGCCGTTGATGTAGAGCTGGCCCTGCTTCATTTGGACCCGGTCGCCGGGCAGGCCGACGATGCGCTTGATGTAATCGGTGGAGGTGTCGCGCGGGTATTTGAACACCGCGACGTCGCCACGTTCGGGGACGGACCCGAAGATGCGGCCGGAGAACAGCGGCGGCGAGAAAGGCAGCGAGAATTTGGAATAGCCGTAGGAGTATTTGGACACGAACAGGTAGTCGCCGACGAGGAGCGTGGGGACCATGCTGCCGGAGGGGATATTGAAGGGTTCGAACGCGATGGTGCGCACGCCGACGGCGATGAGCATGGCGTAGACGATCGTCTTGATGTTCTCGGCCCAGACGTTCGGCTGACGTTTGACCTTGGCCGCTTTGGCGGTCGCCATGCAGAGAAACTTTCCAGTGGAAATAGCGGGCGGATGAAGCCCAGGGGGTCGGGCGGTGTCAAGGGATGGGGCGATATGGGGTTCGCGCGAATCGAAGAACGCGGGCATAATACCGTCCGTGGCCCGCATGCGATTGCAACTTCGAGATAAATTCCGTGGACAACCGTCCGTGAGCCAGGCAATCTGCGCCCAGAACAAATTGGCAACTCGAACATGAAACCGGCGATGCCCAGTTCCGTGGAAGTCTGCGCCGGCGCCGGAGGGCAGGCCCTCGGGCTGGAACAGGCCGGCTTCGCGCATGCCGCGCTGGTGGAACTGGAGGCGCCGTATTGTAAAACTCTGCGCTATAATCGTCCCGGCTGGAACGTGGTTGAGCGCGACCTTAATCACTTCGACGGACGCCCTTACAGAGGCGCCGATCTGTTCGCCGGCGGGCTGCCCTGCCCGCCGTTCTCGGTCGCGGGCAAGCAACTCGGCGAGAACGACGAGCGCAATCTGTTTCCCGCCGCGCTGCGCATCGTCGACGAAATCCGCCCCCGTGCGATCATGATCGAGAATGTACGGGGGTTCCTCGATCCCGTGTTCCAGACATACCGGGAGAGCCTCCGGACGCAACTCGGGAAGCTTGGATACCACGTGGACTGGCGGCTGTTGCACGCTTCGTCGTTCGGCGTGCCGCAGATCAGACCCCGTGTCGCGATCGTCGGGCTGCGGAAGGACATCGCGCCGGGATTTTCATGGCCCGAGACCCGTGCCGCGACGGCGCCGACCGTCGGGGAAACGCTGTTCGACCTGATGGCCGAGCGCGGCTGGCGCGGCGCCGCCGCCTGGCGGGAGGCCGCCAGCCAGATCGCGCCCACCATCGTCGGCGGCTCAAAAAAGCACGGCGGTCCCGACCTCGGCCCAACCCGTGCCCGCAAGGCCTGGGCCGCCATGGGCGTAAACGGCTCCACCCTCGCGGAACAAGCGCCAGACCCGGATTTCGAGGGGCTTCCGCGCCTGACCGTGCGCATGGTCGCGCGGCTCCAGGGGTTTCCCGACCACTGGGCGTTCGCGGGAAAGAAGACGATCGCTTACCGGCAAGTGGGCAACGCGTTTCCGCCGCCGGTGGCGCGCGCGGTGGCGGAGCGGATCGCGGTTGCCTTGAACGCCGGGGCGCGGGCCGAATTCCGGGGGGCCGCATGACGAACGATGCCCCGTTCATTCAGCGCGCGCGTTCGGAATTCCACGCCTCATTGCTGAAAACCCTTCTCACCATCAGCGACAGCGGCGTCCCTAGCAATGCCGACAAGGATAATAAAACCAGTGTCCGGATCGCACAGGGCATCGCCGAGCGTTTGAAAGCCGAAACCGGCCAGCGTGGCGCGGCGCAAACGTCTGGGAATCAGTTCGAGGACCTCGTCGCCAGATTTGTCGAAGCGACATTCGTCAGATTGCCGCACTTGCGTCCGGGACGCTGGACTGTTCGACAGGTCACCAATCGAAACAAGGGCGAGATCGCGAAGTACGCGCAATACGCGCATCTCGTCGCACTGAAGGATGCCGCGGCGAATAATCCGGAACTCGCGGCCGCGCTTGGCAACGATTACATGATCACGCCCGACGTCATCGTGACACGCGACCTCGAGAGCGATGAAGCCATTAATCTCCCCGAGTTTCTCGTGGACGCTGTCGTGGCGCGCCGGAGCGACCTCAGGGCCGCTCCCAATAAACGCCCCCTTCTTCACGCCAGCATCAGCACGAAATGGACGCTGCGAAGCGACAGAGCACAAAACGCCCGATCCGAAGCTCTGAATTTGATAAGAAATCGTAAAGGACGGCAGCCCCATATCGTCGTCGTAACCGGCGAGCCGACACCCAGCCGGCTTTCTTCGTTGGCTCTGGGAACCGGCGACATCGACTGCGTTTACCACTTCGCTTTGGACGAACTAGAAGCTTCGGTGGGAGCGCTCGGAAACTCGGAGGCGGAGGATATTCTGGCCATCATGGTAAATGGCAAGCGATTGAAAGATATCGCGGACCTGCCTTTCGATCTCGCGGTGTAACCCGCATCCTGGCACGGAGCGCCTTAACCTCCGTGGGATGCTCTGTTTTCCCGGTTGGCGGCCGGGATTTTTACTGGCTATCGGACGCAAAACGCAGCCCGGACGGACAAAAATGACCGACAAACTCTCCCCCGAACGCCGGTCGGAAAACATGCGCCGCATCCAATCGAAAGGCATGAAGCCCGAACTCGCGGTGCGGCGGCTGGTGCATGGGCTGGGCTATCGCTTCCGGTTGCACCGGACGGACCTGCCGGGAAAACCCGATCTCGTGCTGCCCAGACACAAAAAAATCGTCTTTGTCCATGGCTGTTTTTGGCACGGCCACGGCGATCCCGCCTGCGCCGACGGCCGCCGTCAGCCGAAGTCGAATCTCGACTACTGGCTGCCCAAACTCGCCCGCAACAAGGCGCGCGACACCGCGCATATCGCGGCCCTGACGGCACTGGGCTGGGACATCGCGATTGTCTGGGAATGCGAGACACGCCGAATGGACGGCCTGACCGGAAGATTACGGGCGTTCCTCAAAGCCGGCGACTCATTTCGCGAGGCGGCCTGATCGCCCCCGCCCCGCCACCGCCAGCACCGCCCCCGCCGCCACGACAATGACCGTCGCCAGCGCGTAAATCTCCGGCGTCACCCCCAGCCGCGCCGCGGAGAACACCGCCATCGGCAGCGTCGTCGCCCCCGGTCCGGACGTGAAACTCGCCACCACCACATCGTCCAGCGACAGCGTGAACGCCAGCAGCCAGCCGGAAACCAGCGCGGGCGCCAGCAGCGGCACCGTCACCCACAGAAACACCCGTGCGGGCGGGGCATAGAGGTCCGCGGCGGCTGCCTCCACGGCGCGGTCCATATCGGCCAGCCGCGCGCGCACCACCACGGCGACATAGGCGACGGATACCGAGGCATGGGCCAGGGTCACGGTGCCGATCCCTCGCCCGTCCGGCCAGCCGGTGAGGCGTTCCAACAACACAAACACCAGCAGTAACGACAACCCGGCGATCGCGTCCGGCAAGACCAAGGGCGCGGCCAGGGTGACCTCGAACACCGTTCGGCCGCAAAACCGGCCGAACCGCGCGGCGACGTATCCGGCCGCCGTTCCCACCGCCAAAGCCAGCGTGGCGGACAAAGCGGCGACACGAAAAGACAACAACGCGGCCTCGATCAACGCGGTGTCCGCCAGCAACACGCGATACCAGCGCGTCGAAAACCCCGACCACGCGGTCACGGAACGGCTGTCGTTGAAGCCGAACACGATCAGAAAAGCGATGGGCAGGTAAAGAAACGCATAGCCCGCGATCAGAAACGGGACCGGCGCCCATCGCCGCGGCATCGTGTTCTCCTCTCGCAACCAGACGTTGGGAATCCGTTCCATGGCTTGTATACAGGGGACGCTAACATACCGGCACAGGTGATTCGACATGGCCGCTTCCGTCCGCGCCGCCCGCGCGCCCCGTTCCGCTCCGCTGCCCGCGGGCAGGACCCCGCCGTCCGCGGCCAGCGGCCGGCGCGCCGAGCTGGCGGGCCTGGTCCTGGCCTTCGCGGGCATCGCGCTGTTGCTGGCGTTGTTCTCCTACGATCCGCACGACCCCTCGTTGGACACCTCCTCTACGCGCGAAACCCGCAATCTGGTCGGACCGCTGGGCGCGGCGACATCGGATCTGCTGTTGCAGAGTTTCGGCGCCGTGGCGGCGCTGCCGGGCATCGTGCTGCTGGTCTGGGCCTGGCGGCTGGGATCGCGGCGTGGCATGGGGTCGGTCGCGGTGCGGCTGGCCTCGCTGCTGGCGGCGATCCCGGTGGTGTCGGGCGTGCTGGCGTCGCTGACGGCGCGGGGCACGGTGGGCTGGCCAACCTTGGCCGGGCCCGGCGGCGTGTCCGGCTGGTTGCTGGCGGATGGGGCGCTGGCCCTTGGCGCGCGCCTGGCCGGTCCGATGGGCGAGGCCCTGGCCTGGCTCGGCGGTCTCGCGGCCGCCACCCTGCTCGTCGCGCTCGCGCTGGGCCTGACGATCTCCGAATGGCGGTCCGCCGGGCGCATGGCGCGCCAGGCGGCGCGCGCGACCGCGCGCGGCGGGCGCACCGGGTGGCGCTGGATGGGATTCGGCCTGCCGGTGCCCTTCGCTCTGCCGAAATTGCCGTCTCTGCCGTCGTTGCCGTTTCGCACCCCTCCGCCGCCATTGCAGGACGACGAACCGCTCCCCCCCGCCATCCCCATCCGCCAGGAATACGCCGAACCGGATGCCCCGCCCCGCCCTTTCGTCCCGATTTCCGATCCCGGCCGCAAACCCGGCCCGCCGCCACGCCCGCCCTCGACCCTGAAACCCACCAATGACGAGCGGCAGGAGAAACTGCCGCTGAACGACGCCGGGTGGCGCTTCCCGCCGCTGAGCCTGTTGCAGGCGCCGCCGACCCTTGCGCCCAACGGCCCATCGCGCGAAGCCCTCGAAGGCAACGCGCGCCTTCTGATCAAGGTGCTCGGCGATTACGGCGTGAAGGGCACGATCGTCGAAATCCGGCCCGGCCCGGTGGTGACGATGTACGAACTGGAACCCGAGGCGGGCATCCGCAGTGCCCGCGTCATCGGCCTCGCCGACGACGTCGCCCGCAGCCTGTCGGTGACCGCCGTCCGCATCGCCACCGTGCCCGGCCGCAACGTGATCGGCATCGAAGTGCCGAACGCCCGGCGCGACACGGTTTACCTCAGCGAGATCCTGTCCAGCGAGGAGGTCCGCAAGAACGCGGGACGGCTGCCGATCGCGCTTGGGAAAAACATCGCGGGACAGTCGGTGGTCGCCGATTTGTCGCGCATGCCGCATCTGATGATCGCGGGCACCACCGGGTCCGGGAAATCGGTGGGCGTCAACGCGATGATCCTGTCGTTGCTGTACCGCCTGTCGCCGGACCAGTGCCGGCTGATCCTGATCGACCCGAAGATGCTGGAACTGTCCATCTACGACGGCATCCCGCATTTGATGGCCCCCGTGGTGACGGAACCCGCGAAGGCCGTGACGGCGCTGAAATGGGTCGTGCGCGAGATGGAACGGCGTTACCGCGCCATGAGCCAGATCAGCGTCCGCAACATCGGCGGTTACAACGAACGCGTGGAAGACGCGCGGCGCAAGGGCGAGGTCGTGACGCGCCGCGTGCAGACCGGCTTCGACTCCGAAACGGGACGCCCGACCTTCGAGGATCAACCGCTGGCGCTCGAATCCCTGCCCTTCATCGTGGTCGTGGTCGACGAAATGGCCGACCTGATGATGGTCGCGGGCAAAGAGATCGAGGCCGCGGTGCAACGCCTGGCCCAGATGGCCCGCGCCGCCGGCATCCATGTGATCATGGCGACCCAGCGCCCCTCGGTGGACGTCATCACCGGCACGATCAAGGCCAATTTCCCCACGCGGATTTCGTTTCAGGTAATATCGAAATTCGACTCCCGCACCATCCTCGGCGAACAAGGCGCCGAGCAGCTCCTGGGCATGGGCGACATGCTGTACATGCAGGGCGGCGGCCGCATCACCCGCGTCCACGGCCCCTTCGTCTCCGACGAGGAGGTCGAGCGTGTGGTCGCCTTCCTGCGCGAACAGGGCGAACCGGTGTATCTCGACGAGGTCACCGAAGCCGTCGACAAGGACGATGACTCGAGCGGCGGCGGCGGCATTCTCTCCGCCGGCGACGGCGAGAAAGGCCTGTTCGATCAGGCCGTCGATCTGGTGGCCCGCGAAGGCAAGGCGACGACGTCGTTCATCCAGCGCCACCTCAATATCGGCTATAACCGCGCCGCCAAACTGATCGAGCAGATGGAGCGCGAAGGCATGGTCGGACCGCCCAACCATGTCGGCAAGCGCGAGATCTTGTTACGCCGGACAAACCACGACGACGAATAAGGGACCGGCTCGGACCGGGCGGAGAGGCAACCTCCCGCCAGGTCCGGACCGGCCTGCCGGATCAGACCGGCAATGTATAAAACGCCGCCGCCGTGCCCATGAACAACGCCGCCTTCTCGCCCTCCGAACAGCCCGCCGCGATCCGCTTGAACGCGTTCCACAGCAACGGATACGAGCACATCCCCTTGTCCACCGGGAAATTGCTTTCGAACATGCAGCGTTCCGCGCCGAACGCCTCGATCGCGGTTTCCATGTACGGACGCCACGCCGACGCCATCTCGCCCGAACCCGGCGGCAGCACCTGGTGGTGATAGCCGAACCCGTTGACGTTCATCGCCAGACCGCCAAGCTTCACATACAGATTCGGAAACTTCGCCAGGTCCTTCATGCTGGCCGACCAGGCCGCGAAGACCTCGGCGCGGCGCCCCTCATAGGGACCGACACCCAGCGGCCCGCCCAAATGGTTCAGCACAACCTTCCCATCCGGACAGGCACGCAGCAACGCGGCGAGATCGCCGTGCTGGGGATGATAGCACCAGGCCTCGAACGTCATCCCGAGCTTGCCGGTCCGGGCCACGCCCGCCTGAAAAATCTTATCCAGAAACAACCCCGGCGGTGCCCCCGGCGGCGCGGTCGGCGCGATGCCCGGATCGAACGTCGCGCTGTGCCGAATGCCCTTGAAACGGCCGCCCCCGGCCGCGGCATGAGCCGTGAGCACCGCTTCGATCCCGTCGCCCAACAGGCAATCGGCATGGCCGACAATCCCCGCCGCGGCACGCGTGGGGCCATGCGCGCCGGTTTCGCTCCGCGCCGACATCTCCGCGACGAACTCGGTCTCGCCCACCGGCTTCATCTCGTCCGGCCCATCCTTGCGATAGGCGGAGCCGCACTGAATAAACACCGTCGCCCGAATGTCGTGCCCGCTGGAAGTATCCGCGATCAGATCCTCCAACAGATAAGGATCGGGACGCGCGCGCCACAAATGATGGTGCGGATCGACGATCGGCAGATCCGGTTCCAGGATGTCCTCGGACAAACGGTTCAGCCAATCGGGCCGCACGCGCGGATGGTGAAACGGAAGCCTGGTACCGCTCATTGGACTGTTTTCCCTCTCGAAACGCCCGAGGATCAGGCCATGACCGCCATCTCGGCGCAAGTCTCGCCCGGGGCTTTTTCAACCCGCCCCCCAACGCTCCAGCCAGGGATGCTCCGATCGGCGGCATTCCGGCCCGCACCGGCCCGCCCCCCGGCAATCGCCGCGGAATCGATCCGATCCTGGCCGGTCGCGACGGCCGGCGCCAAATCCATGACCGATGCCAGCGACCGGATCTGCGCTTCGGCGGAAAAACGGCTTCTCGCATAAGCGGTTTGCGCCGCGCTACGCCGGCGCCAAACCACATTGTCCTCCAACACCTCGCACACCGCCGCCGCGAACCGCTCCGCCCGCGCCTCAACCCGCGCCACACCCTCCAACCCCGGCAGACCCTGCGCGCCCACCGGCGTCACGACCGCCGGTACACCCTGCCACAACGCCTCCACTGTCTTGAGTTTCACGCCCGCCCCGGTCAACAACGGCACGACCGCGGCACGGGCGCGCCCATACCAGGCGGCGAGTTCCGCGTCGGAAACATCGGCGAACAGGCAGACATGCGGCCCGCGCAACGCCCGCACCGCGGCGGACGGATTCGACCCGACAATCGCCAGCCGCGCCTCCGGCACCCGTTCGACAATCATGGGCAGCACCTTCTCGACGAACCAAACCGCCCCTTCCGCGTTCGGCGGATGGCCGAAACCGGCCACGAACAAAATCCAGGGCGCTTCCGGCGGCTCCCGCGACGGCGGCGCCCCCATGAAGCCATAGGGCACCACGGCGCGCGCCTGAACGGCGGGCGCGAGACGGCGGACGATCGCCGCCTCTTCCTCCGAGGGATAAAGCACGAGGTTCACGCCGCGCCAGATCGCCGATTCGCGGGCCCGCATCGCCTCCGCCTCCCGCTTCAGCGCCGGATCGCCCGCCTGTTCCGCGCGCGCCGCCAGCCGCCGGAAATGCAAATCGTGCCCGTAATAGACAATCCGCGCCCGCGAATACGCCCGCACCGCCCCCAAACAGAACTCCGCGACATCGGGCCGGCAGAGCAGCACCGTGTCGATATCGCCGCCATTGGTCTTCATCCAGGCGGCGAAAGACGGCTGGCCGGTGGGCACCTCCACCCCCATGTCGCGCAAGGCATCCGTATATCCGGGCGTGGCGTGCCCGTTGAACGGCCAGAACTTCACCACGGCGCCGGACGCCAGCAGCGCGCGGACAAAGGCGATCGCGGTGCGCGATCCGGCGTCGCGATCCGGCTCGGGCACATAATGATCCGCGATCAACACCACGCGCCGCCCATGCGCGCGGTCGCGGGCCCTCATCACGTGGGTGCCGTTGTCGAAATGCTCCCGCGTCAACGTCTCGCGCCAGGTTTCCAGAAACCGCCGCTGATTCGCGACCTGCCAGGCCTTGATGCCCGTGGACAGGTCGCGGCCATGGGACATCCCTTCGTGATGCACGATTTCCGAGCGCGGCTGATACCACGTCGAAAGCCCCAGCCGCCGCAGACGAAAGGAGAGATCCGAATCCTCGCAATAGGCCGGAGCGTAAGCGTCGTCGAACCCGCCAACGCCGAGGAACACATCCCGGCGGACCAGCAGCGACGCGCCAGAACAATAATCGGTCTCCCGCGGATAGTTGAACTCCGGCGCCGCGGGGTCCTGGCCGCGGCCGTAATTCCAGGCGGAGCCATCGCGCCAAATAATCCCGCCGGCCTCCTGCAACCGCCCATCCGAACCCAGCAGCTTCGACCCGACGATCCCCACGTCCGGACGCGATTCGAACAGCGCGACCATGCTGTCCAGCCAGTCCGCCCGGACCTCCGTGTCATTGTTAAGAAAAAGTATATAGCGCCCATGCGCCAGCCGCGCCGCGGCGTTGCAGGCGCGGATGAAACCGAGATTCACCTCGTTCCGGATCAGGCGGATCCCCTTGGCGCGCCGCAACGCCAGCGTCTCGCCGCCCGGAAACGCGTCGTCGACGACCAGAACCTCGATCGCCACCTGCGGCGCGTGCGCCTGGATCGAGGCGAGGCAGCGCAGCGTGAACGCCATTTGGCCATAGGTCGGGACGATCACCGACACCTCTGGCGCGCCGGATACAACGAGGTCGATTTGTTCCGGCACGACATCGGGCAACGCGATCGAGGCCTGTACCACGGGCTTCGCGCCAAATCGCCGCCGCGCGAAGCCGATCAACCGTTCGGTTCCGCCATGCAGCGCGCCGCCAAGAACGGGCGAGCGGACCGCCGCCGCCGCGGAAAGGCGCGAGACCCGCACCAGCGCCCGGCGCGCCACCGCCCGCCCGCCCCGCCCGATCCCGCCGCTCCAGAAGCTCGCCATGATGTCTCATCCCATGTCCGCTCGACTGGCGAGATTAGTGGGGTGAAACCGTAAGTATTTCGTTAAGGAAAAGATGAAGAAAAGATGAACGGCCCGGCGCGTCCCATCGGTCTGGCCGTCGCGCCGGGCCGTTCCGGTGTCAGCGGGCCTGGAAATCCGGCGGGCGGCGCTCGCCCATCGCCTTGGTGCCTTCCTTGAAATCGGCGGTGCCGCGCAGCCAGTCCTGCTCCTCGAACTCGCGCTCGGTCGCGCGGGCCACGCCTTCCGCCATGCCCCGGCGCAGGGTCTCGCGGGTCGCGACGATCGACAGCGGCGCGGAACCGGCGATTTCCGCGGCCAGTTCCGTGGCGCGTGCCCGCACCTGGTCGAGCGGGACGCAGTAATCGACGAGGCCGATCTTCAGCGCGTCCTCGCCGGTCAGGCGGCGGCCCGTATACATCATCATCGCGGCCTGCTGTTCGCCGATCAAACGCGGCAGCGTGTAGGTCAGCCCAAAGCCGGGATGATACCCCAAACGCGTGAAGTTGGTGGAAATCCGCGCTTCCGGGCAGGCGACACGGAAATCCGCCATGACCGCGAGGCCCGCGCCCGCGCCAATGGCGGCGCCCTGAACCGCGGCGACGATCGGCTTGCCGGTCTTCCACAGCCGCTGCGCCTCTTTATAGAGGTGACGGCCGCGCTTCGGCGCGCGCGCGACTCCGTCGGGACCGCGGCTGGCGAAATCGGCCCCCGCGCAGAAATGCTTGCCCTCGGCGCAGAGCACGATGGCCCGGATATGCGTCGTACGGTCGTATTCTTCCAGCGCGTCGGCGATCTCGCCCACCATGTCGGTATCGACGAAATTGTTCGGCCCGCGCCGGACCTCGATGGTGGCGACATGGCCCGTTTCCCAGACCGCGATGTGTTCGTATGCCCCGTGAGCCATGACTGTTCCCTTACCCCGCTCTTTGCAACGCATTGTATGCCGTGCGAGTTTACCGGTGGAAACTGGCGCGGACAATCGCCGGACCCGCGAGCACCGGACCCACCGGCGACAAGGAGGCATGGCGGCACAGGTGACGGACGAGAAAAGCGAGTTGCATGTGGAAACCCATGGGCAGGGGTCGCCCATTCTGCTGACGCATGGCTTCGGCGCGACCAGCCGCATGTGGGACGAGCAGGTCGAGGAGTTCACCGATCGCCGCCGGCTGATTCTTTGGGACCTTCCTGGCCATGGCGAAAGCCCGCCTCCCGCCGCGGCCGCATCGCACGCCACGCTGATCCAGGACATGGCCGCGATCCTCGACCGGAATAACGCGCCGCGGGCCGTGCTGGGGGGGCTTGGCGTTGGCGGGTTGTTGTCGCTGCGTTTCTGGCGTGCTTTTCCGCATCGGGTCCGCGGCCTTATTCTGATCGGCACCTTACCTGGACTGCGCGGCGCGGCGACCCGGGAATTCGTGAACGCCCAGGTGGAGGCGCAGGCGGTGGCGCTGGAGACTTTGGGGGGGGATGCGCTGGATGGAGGGATTGAGGCCGATCCTCGCATGCACCGCGACGCCCATGCCCTTGCCGCCGCCGCGCGCGTGCTTGCGCGCCAATCCGATATGGGCGCCCTGCCCTTCCTGGCGGAGATCGACGTGCCCGTGTTGATTATCGCCGGCGGCGACGACACGCCGACGCTTTCCGCCGCGCGCTTCATGGGCCGCGCGATCCCCAACGCGACGGTCGTGGTCGTCCCACGCGCGAACCATGCCGCGAATATGCACAAACCGGATGCCGTCAACACCGCCATTTCGGAGTTTTTGCCACGGCTGCCCGACTGAGCCTCCCGCCAGGTGTCCCCGCGAACCATTCAGACGACGCGAAACGCCGCCCGCGATAAAGGACCGACGACATGAGCCCCCATCCCCTGCACAGTTTCTTCTGGCCCGCGTCGATCGCGGTGCTCGGAGCGTCGCCCGACCTGCATCGCATTCGCGGCCGCCTTTTGCATCAGCTTCGCGAAAACGGATTTCCCGGCCGAATTCTACCGATCAATCCCAGCTACCAGGATATTTCCGGCCTGCCCTGCTTCCCGTCGATCGGCGCCGTGGGCGGGCCGGTCGATCTGGCCTTGATCGCCATCCCCGCCGCGGGGGTCGCCGCCGCCGTGGAGGAATGCGCCAAGGCCGGGGTGAAGAACACGTTGATCATCTCCTCCGGCTTCGCCGAGGAGGGCGGCGCCGCGGGCGGCATGCAGGCCGACCTGATCGCGGTCACCGAAAAATACGGCATCCGCGCCTGCGGTCCCAACTGCGAGGGCTATTTCAACGCGCTGGGCCGGGTCGCCACCACGTTCAGCCCGACGGTGGAAACCCAGGAGGACCCGAACGCGGTCTATGTCTCGCCGAAACGCATCGGGGTCATCGCGCAATCCGGCGGGATCGGATTCGCACTGTTCAACCGCGGCAAGGCGGCGGGCCTGGCGTTCAGCTACGTCATCTCCACCGGCAACGAGGCCGATCTCGGGATGGCCGATTTCCTCGATTACATGATCGAGGACGAGCATACGAGCGCGGTCATGCTGTTTTGCGAGGCCGTGCGCAACGGCCCGAAATTCGTCGCCGCGCTGGAAAAGGCCCGGCGGCTGGGCAAACCCGTGATCGCGATCAAGGTCGGCCGTTCCGCCGCCGGGACGCGCGCCACCGCGTCCCACACCGCGTCTCTGTCCGGCGCCTACACCGCCTACCGTGCCGTCTTCGAACGTTACGGCGTCATCGAGGCCGAAGACCCGGACGAGGCCGTCGCCATCGCCGGCGTCATGCTGAGTTGCCCGCTGCCCAAGGGCCGCCGCGTCGGCATCGTCACGGTGTCCGGCGGCGGCGGCGCCTGGACCTCCGACACCATGACCGCGCACGGTCTGACCGTGCCCGAACTCTCCCCCGCCGAGCAGGCGCGGCTACGCCCGCTGATGCCGTCCTACGGCGCCTCCGGCAATCCGGTCGATGTCACCGCGCAGGGGACCAATACCGGGCCCGCGATGATGACCGCGATGGAACACCTGGCGGAGAGCGACGAAATCGACATGCTGCTTATTGTCAGCTCCCTGGCCAGCACGACGCGGGCCTCGCTGGACGCGGCGCGGATCGAGGCGGTCGCGGCGAAATGCGGCAAGCCCATGACCGTGTGGACCTACACACTGCCCTCGGAGTTCGGCCGGACCGCGGCCTCCGGCTGCGGCCTGTTCCTGCACAGCGACCTTCGCGCGTGCGGTCTGGCGTTCGGGAAACTGGCGGAGTACGCGGAGGGACTGAAGCGGGCGTTGCCGGAGCCCTTCGATCCCGTGCCCGCGCGGCTGGAACCCGGCCTCCCCCGGATCGTGCCGGAGTTTCAGGCGAAGCAGGCGCTGGCGGCGTGGTTGCCCGCGGGCGCTCTCGAGCCTCTCGCGGGATCGCCAACGGAAGCGGCCGATGCCGCCGCCGCGCTTGGCTTCCCCGTCGTCCTTAAAGTCCAGTCCGCCGACCTGCCGCACAAAACAGAGGCCGGCGGCGTGCGCCTGAACCTGACGGACCGCGAATCCGTGTCCGCCGCCTACACCGCGATGCTGGCGGATGTCGCGCGCCACAAACCGGACGCGAAGATCGACGGCGTGCTGGTCCAGAAAATGGCGCCCAAAGGCCATGAACTCGTCATTGGCATGGTGAACGACCCCACCTTCGGCCCGATCCTGATGGTGGGCTACGGCGGCACCACCGTGGAGTTGTTCGGCGACGTCGTTCACGCCCCCGCGCCGATCGACGAAGCCGAGGCGGAGCGCATGATCCGCGCCCTGAAATCCGCGCCCTTGCTGACCGGCTTCCGCGGCGCCGCGCCGATCGACCTGGCCCCCGCCGCGCGCCTGATCGCCGCTTTGTCCCGCGCGGCCCTGACCCTGCGCGATCAGGTCGCGGAGTTCGAATTGAACCCCGTCATCCTCCACGCCGATGGGTCCGGCCTGACGGTCGCGGACGCGCTGCTGACTCTGAAGGCCTGAACTGACTCTGAAGGCCCGACCGTGGTTGGGCTGACCTGGGTCAGCCCAACCGGTCCGCCAGCAGACTCATGAAGCGTTCGACGCCGGCGAGGATGGCTTCCGCCTCCTCCTCCGCGTATTTCCCCATGGCGACGGGCCCATGGCCGCGCCAGACGCGGCGCAATTCGATCAACGCATCGATCAGGTCCGGGCCGGATTCAGCCTCGCGCCGCACCGTCCCCACGGCGGCGATGGCGGCGGTCCAGACCGGGGGGATCGGCGCGGCCGCGCCCGTCAGCCGGCCCAGTCCCGCGAAGGCGTACCGCATCGCGTTCGCCGCGTGCAGCACCGCGGCGGTCGCGCGGCGCATGTCGAGGCAGTTCGCGGCTTCCTCGACATCGTGCGCCGCTTCGGGAAACGCCCTTTCCACGGCCTCGCCGAACGCCGGTTCGCCGTCGCGCCGCGCGCGGGAAGACGGCAGCAGGACGACCCGGATCAGCGCGAGTTCCTCGGACAGGCGGGCGGCCAAATCCTCCAGCGCCGCGGCGGCGCCACACGCGGTCAGGCGGCCGGAATCGAGACGCGCGGTCAACGCGCGCAACGATCCGGCGGAGAATCGGGCGTTCAACGCCATCAGCCGATCCGGCAAGGCCCGCAGCGGCGCCCGCATGGACGCCGGCAGTGGCCGATCGCCACCCGCGGCACAGGCCGCGCGCGCGGTCCGCAGGAGTTCCGCGATACGTTCGTGCGCCCGCACCTTCGCGAGCAGACTATCCGGCGCGAGCAAACTATCGGGCGCCAACAGACTATCGGGCGCCAGCGAACCAGAGGATGGCGGCGGACCGGGCGGCGGCTCGCCAGGCTCCGGTGTCGTCGCACCCGCGGCCGATCTGGGTGCCGGGCGAGCTTCCTCCGCCCAGACCTCGCCGGTCCGCCCGCGAGGCCGTAACCCGGAGGCGGCGAGAACATCCGGCGAAGGCGTTTCGTTTTCGGAGTCGTCCTCCGACCCGGCGTCTTCGCCCGCTATGTCATCCCGTTCCCGGTACAGAACCGCGGCAGCGGTTTCGTTGGCTGTTTGGCGGGCAATCTCAATCCCATCCCCGTCAATCGCATGGCACCACGCCTCCCGATCCGGATCCGCCGTCACGACAAGAATTTCGCCGCTGTCGCCGTCGTTCCAGGCATCCAGGATGGTCCGGGCCTCGTATGTTTCGGCGTAGGACATCCAGCGGCGCTGGTCTTCGTTGCCCACGGTATCGCCGCCCGGTGTCAGGGGTTCGACGACAGTGGCGCGGCCGTCGAGGCGGATGGCGAACAATGTCTGCTCGCCGCGGCGACGGGCCACGACGCAAAAACCGCGTTCGTCCAAACGGGTTTCGTGGCGGATCAGATCGCGCGCGCGCAAGGCCTTGTCGACGGCCGCTTCCAGATCGGGTGGCGCGGGCAAAGGCCGGTTCAGCCGCGGGAAATCGGCCACCAGAACATAGGCAAGCGTGCCGTGCCAGCCGACCCCGCACGCCGTTTCCACGCCGTCCGGACGCCGCGCATGGACGATCGCGCTGAGACCCAAGGCATCTTCGAACAATGTCGGGCCGCGGCGGTCCAGCACAAGGCTCTCCGCGCCCAAATGGGCCCTAACGGCGGCGTCTTCGCCCGCGAAACTCTCCGTGTCCAGATCGTCCAACGGCGAGGGCGGCACATCGTCCGTGGCGGCCACCGCGGCCAGACGACCGTCGCGGCGGGCCCGATAGCGGCGCACCTGGCGCGCCGAACCGGTGAATTCCACTCGCGCGTCCCGGCCAAAATAGGGGCCTTCGACGCCGCCCCGGCGCCGCTCCAACACGCCTTCGACCGCATTGCCGCGCGAATCGAGATCTTCGCGGATCGCCAGCACCGAGACCGCGAGCCGCGCATCCCCGTCCCACCCCTGCTCGGCCAAATAGCGCGCGAAGGCCTGTTCGTCGTGGCGTCCCGGCAAACCGGGCAGCTCGTATCCCTCAACCGGCGGCTGGCCGGATTGTTCCGTGGCACGCCACAAAACATAAGCGACCGGCGGAGGCGCGACGCCTTTCATCGCGGCAAGGCGCGCGGTCAGGGCCCGCGCGTTCCAGGGCCTGGTGTCGCCGCGCGACGTCACGCGCGTGCGACCTTCGGGCGCGGATATGACCCGCGCGCCCGTAGTGCGAGAAACTGTATCAAATCCGACGTTCCTTCGAACAAGGCAAAACAAAATCTAAATACGAAACAAACTCAACAATTCCATACTAACACAATGGCGGCGGGATATTGCAAGCGCGGATCGGCCCGGCGACATGAGAAATTCGCAATCCGGCGAACAGCCGGCGCGGCATGCCGGCGGATGGCCGATAAGGCCGCGAACCGTCGCGGTAACCTGGACCGGCAAAAAGAAACACGCGTCATTTTTCGGCCGTTTCCAACAACCCGTATCGGCCACCGTAACAAGACCGGGGGTTCGGCGCGCGCCACACACCGGAACTACTTCGGACATGCGCCCCAAGGAAAGGAAACGGAGGACGACATTGCCCGGCCAGCCGCATCCGGCGGCACTGTAACATAAACCGCCACTTCTGGATCAGGCGAATTCCTGGGCCAGCGCCGTCCATTCCTCCGCCAGAGTCCCGGTGGCGGCGGGGCGGCCGGCGCGGTTGTACCAGTAACCGGCATTCGCCAGATCGCCTTCGACCCGGTGCAAATACGCATGCACGATCGACCCGGCGGGGCTCCGATCGTCCTGCGCGCATTCATGGGCGCGCTTCCAATCGCCCTTCGCCTCCCACCACAAGGTCTGGGCCGGCGCGCCAAGCCCGGACGGCGGCACATCGAGATGCGTCGAGGCGCGAAGCTCTTCGGGTGTCATGTCAGGCGGCCTCCTTCCGGAGCAACAAGCGATGCAATTTCCGGACCGCGCTGTCCGGCGTCGTCAACACCGGCCGGCCGCTGGCCGCCGCCACGCCATCCCGCGCGCGCGCGAGGCTGAACTGCGTCAGCGCCACGACATCGACGCCGGTCAAACCCGCCGCCGCGCGCGCCGCCGCCGCGTCATGCGCCGCCAGATCGCCCCGATCCATCGCCGCCAACGCGCCCTCCGCGAGGCAGTTCGTCAGCGCCATCCCCGGCGCCACCGCGGCGAACTCGGCGGGCATGCTGACCAGCGTCGGCGCGAAACTCGCCATCAACGCCACACGCCCCTGGGGGCCGGCCAACGCCAGAGCCTCCTCGATCATGGCCTCGTTCGGCTTCAACACCGGCAACGGCGCCAGATCGCGGGCACAGGCCTCGATACACGGGCCGAACGCGGAACAGGTGAACAGAATCCCGTCGGCGCCGCAGGACGCGGCATAGCGCGCGAGTGTCAGAAACCGCTGGTGCATCGCCGGGGTCAGTTCGCCCTCCCGCGCCAGGTCGGCGGCCAGCGAATCGTCAAGCAGGTTCGCGAGTTTCGCCTCCGGCCATAACCGGCCGAACGCCTCCTCGATCGCGGGAACCGAATGTTTCAAAGCATGAATCAGCGCGATACGCATCGTGACGAGTCCTTGGCGGCTTTCCCCAATGCTGCCCAACCGTCCCGCGCCCGGCAAGTCCCACCCTCGCCAGTCCCACCCTCGCCAGTCCCACCCTCGCCAGTCCCACCCTGGCCAGCGCGAACGCCACCGCCCCGCGCCCGAAAGCAGCGACCCAAAGCCACGAACAATCCCCGCGGCGATTTTTTCGCGCACGGCCGCCGATTTTCCGTTATGATCGGCCATGGGCCAGAAGCCCGCCCCCTCCCCCGCCATGCGGCGGACAGAAACGATGGAGTGCCGACCATGCCACCGCAACCCGCCCCCTTCGCCAGTCAAGGACCGGAACCGGGTACGGCGCGAAGCGGCGGAACGGCCGCGACCCGGCCGCTCTTCGAATACGACGGAAATATCGGCGACCTCTACGCCGTGTTTATTCTGAATTTGATTTTCAGCATGCTGACGCTGGGCATTTATCGATTCTGGGCCATCACGAAACTGCGCCGCTACCTTTGGTCGCACACGCGGCTTGAGGGCTCGCGCCTCTCCTACACCGGCAAAGGCGGCGAGCTTTTCCTGGGGTTCCTGCTGGCGCTCGTCGTCATCGCGGTGGCCGCGGGGGGTCTCGCGCTGCTGGCGGCGGCGCTGATCGAGATCGATCCGATGCTGGCCGCGATCCCGGTCGTTGCCGGTTACATCGCCATGTTCATTCTGTTCGCGGCGGCCCGGTTTTCGGCGCAACGCTACCGGCTCAGCCGGACGGAATGGCGCGGCATTCGCGGCGGCATGCAGGGCTCCGCGCTGAAATACGGTGTCGTGTGGGTGCTCTATCTGATTTCGACGATCGTCACGCTTTACCAGTCGGTGCCATGGATGCAGGTCGGACTGGCACGGCGGCGGATCTCCGCGACCCGCTTCGGATCGGCGGTGTTCGGCTTCGACGGCACCGCCGGCCGGCTGTACTGGGCCTGGCTCGGAACGATCGTGGCCACGGTCGCGCTGCTGGGCGCTTTCGGCGTCGTCGGCTATCTCCTGTTCGAGCCAGTCCTGGGCCCATTGTTCTCCGGCACCCTGTCGGGCAAGCGGCAAGAAGCGGCGGTCCTCGTGGCGCTGCCGATCCTGATCGGCGGGGCCCTGCTGTTCGGGATTCTGTCGGGCCTGCTGGCGACCTGGTACGTCGCCCGGATGCTCCGCCTGATGGTCGGCCATACCACCGCGACGGTCCCGGCGGCGCCGCATCCCGGCGGGCACGGCGCCGAAACCCTGCGGTTTTCCTGCACCGCCACCGCCGGCAGTCTGCTCTGGCTTTATCTCAGCAATATGCTGATCGCCATCTTCACGCTCGGCTTCGGCCTCCCGATCCTGCTGCACCGCACGGCCCGCTACCTCGAACGCACCCTGTTCGTGACCGGCCATCTGGACGCGGACGCGCTGGTGCAATCGACACTGGCCCGCCCCAAAACCGGCGAGGGCTTTTTGCAAGCGCTCGATCCCGGCGTGGTCTGAATCCGGCATGACCGTCACGCGATTTCACGACGGGCGCAGCGCCGCCACCCATGCGGCCGAACCCATCGTCTTCGGGCGGGAACTGCGCGTCGTGGACGGCGCGGACCGGACACTCGCGGTCTGGCCGGTCGATGCCATTCGCGCGGAACCGGACCTCGACCCGGACGGCATGACCGTGCTGACCGCGCGGGACCGGCCGGGCGTGCTGTCCACCGCCGACCCGGCGCTGCTGGATGCCCTGCGCCGCGCCGGGGTGCGCCTGCCCATGGCCCATGCCTGGTGGACCGGACACCGCTGGACCCGACGCCACTGGGCCGGGATCGGCGGCGGTTTCGCGCTCGCGCTGGCCGCCGTGGTCCTGGCGCTGAACGCCCTGCCACACTGGATCGCCACCGGCATCCCCGTCTCCTGGGAGCGCAAACTGGGCGAACCGATGGTGGCGCTGCTGACCCGTGGCTCGCCCGTCTGCGCCGGCGCGGAGGGTCAGGCGGCGCTCAACCGCCTCGTGGAACGCCTGCGCGCCAGCGGCCGGATCGCGATCCCCGTGGAACTGTCGGTGCTGAACGACGGCATGGTCAACGCCTTCACCCTCCCCGGCGGCAAAATCCTGGTCATGCGCGGCCTGATCGACGACGCGGAGGACGGCGCCGTCCTGGCCGCCGTGATCGCGCACGAGCTGGGCCACGTGACCCATCGCGACTCCGTCACCATGCTGGTCCGCGAACTGGGCTTGCAGTTCATCCTCGCCTCGCTGGGCATTGGCGACATGGGCGCCACGGCGATCGGCGGCGCGAGCCAGTTGACCGCCCTGGCCTATGGGCGGGCGGCGGAGGCGGCGGCGGACGAGACGGCGATCGATGTCCTGACGGCGGCGGGCCTGCGCGCCGATGGGCTGAGCCGGTTCTTCGCGGCGATGGAAAAGAAACGAGGCAGAAAACCGGCCGTCGAGGGCGAAGTGGCGCCGGACAACCGGACGGCAACGATTTCGACATGGCTATCGACGCACCCGCCAGACCAGGAGCGGCGGGAAAGAACGGCGCGGCCGGACATCGGCGAAGCGCCGTTCTCCGAGGCGGAGTGGACAGCGATCAAGGGAATGTGCGCGCGGAAATCGTCCGATAACGGCAAATGACGAGGCGCGGCCCGGCCGGGCGGAACACGTGTCCGTGCGGCCGGGCTCACACCCGAATCAAATCCAGCAACGCCTCCTCGCTCAACCGCGCCGTCGTCTCCGTCCCCTCCAGCAACTCCGTCGCCAGATCGCGCTTGTCGCGGTGCAGCGATAAAATCCGCTCCTCGATACTGTCCTGCATGATCAGCCGGTAAATCGTCACCGGCCGCTCCTGCCCGATCCGGTGGGCGCGGTCGGACGCCTGATCCTCGACCGCCGGATTCCACCAGGGATCCAGATGCACGACATAATCCGCCGCGGTCAGGTTCAGCCCGGTGCCGCCCGCGCGCAGACTGATCAGAAACAAATCCGCGCCCCCCGCCTGGAACGCCGCGACCCGCCGCTCCCGTTCCGCCGAGGACGTGCCGCCATCCAAATACTCGTAACGGATGCCTTTCGCGTCCAGCGCGGCCCGGACGAGCTCCAAATGTCCCACGAACTGACTGAACACCAGCGCCTTGTGGCGGTTGCGGATCAGCTCCTCCACCAAATCCATGAACGCCGTCAGCTTGCCGCTGGGGATCGCGGCGGCGGGATCGATCAGCGCGGGATTGCAACAGGCCCGCCGCAAACGCGTGATCTCCGCCAATATCTGGATTTTCCGGCGCCCCTCCGGCACATCCGCGGCGGCGAGCTTCTCCAGCGATTGTTGCCGCAATGCCTCGTAAAACGCCCGCTCCGTCTCCGTCATTTCGACCGCGATCGTTTGTTCGGTGCGCGGCGGCAACTCGCTCAACACCGCCGCCTTTGTCCGGCGCAACAGAAACGGCCGGATCAGCGACCGCAGCGCCTGACGCGCGTTCGGGTCCTTGTCCCGCTCGATCGGCCGCGCGAACCGTTTCTGGAACCCGTCCCGCGAGCCCAACACACCTGGGTTCACAAAGCTGAACAGGCTCCATAACTCGTCGAGGTAATTCTCCACCGGCGTGCCGGTCAGCGCGAGGCGGAATTCCGCCTGCAACGTCTGAATCGCGCGGGCCCGCTGGGTCTCGGCGTTCTTGATCGCCTGCGCCTCGTCCAGCACGGCCATTTGCCAGCGGCGCGCGCCCAGCGCCTCGGCGGCCTGGTGCAACATGCCGTAGGTGCAGACCAGCACATCGCGCGGGCCCAGCGCGGCGATCTGCGCGGGACGCTCCGCGACAGCCGCGAGCCGGTGCGTCGCCAGCGTCGGCGCGAACCTGGCGATCTCCGACTCCCAGTTCGGCAGAACCGAGGTCGGCGCGACCACCAAACACGGCCCCTCCCCCGCCTGGTCCAGCATGACCGCGATCGCCTGCACCGTCTTGCCCAGACCCATGTCGTCGGCCAGGCACGCCCCCGCGCCCCAGCGCGCGAGGCGGGACAGCCAGACAAACCCCTCGACCTGATAATCCCGCAACTCCGCCTGGAGCGTCGGCGGCAGCACCGGAGTCCAGCCCTCGGCCGCGCGGATACGGGCGACATGGCGCTTCCAGGCGGCATCCACCTTGGCGCCGCCGGCATCCTCCAGCACCGCCTCCAGGGCCGGCGCCCCCAGCGCATGCACGCGGCGCCCGGTCCGATGCGGCTCGGACACGGCGGCCAGACGGTGCAACTGCAACTGCATCTGCCGCGTCAACGCCACGAACCGCCCCTCCCCCAGCGCCACGAACCGCCCTTGCGCCTTATCCAGCCGCTCCAGCAGGAATCGCATTTCCAGCACCTGATCCTCGTCGAGGCCGATCGTCCCCTCCACGTTGAACCAATCCCTGTCCTGGGCCACACGCAGCTTCATCGCGCCAGCCGTGACCGCGCTGACCCGCATGGTCCGGCCCTCCGGCCACTCGAGAACCGACGGACCGGTGTAGGCGCGCAGTTCCAGCAGCAGATCGAGGCTGCCCTCCAGATCCTCGAGAATCACCTCGTGCGTATCGGTGCCGCACCGGTCGCGCAGCGTCGGGCAACCTTCGATCAGCGCGCTCCGCTCCGCGAGTTCGCGCGGTAAATCGCGGGTGGCGCGGCGCTGTTGCCCGTCAATCGTGGCCAGCACGGAACGTCCGCCGAGACCGGCGACAAAGGCGGTGCCCTCCACGCCAAAGGGGCGCACGAGCAAATTGAGCTTCAGACCCTCCCCATACGGCACCAACTGAACCACCGGCGCGGACTGGCCTTCCTGGCCGGGCTGCTCGAACTCCGGCAACTCGGCGCGGATCGGCAGCGCCGGATTATTCCGCCGCGCCATGGCGATCACCTGGTCGCGCGCGGCGGCGGGAACCACCAGCCCCTTGCGGCCGAGAATCTCCTGCAAGCCGAGCAGCTTCTGGGGAAACTCGACCACACGCCAGCGCGACGGGGTCTCCGGTTCCAGAAACACCGTCGGATGGTCCGCCGAATGCGACAGCGCGATGCGGTAGCCGTCGCGTTGTTCCGTGACCAGCAATTCCATGGGATAGGACACAAGGTCCATGGGCTGCGAACGGCGCCTAGCATCGAACACCGTGGGATGCCCCACCAGCGCCAGAATGGCGCGCGAGGCATCGAATTCATACGAATCCTCGTTGTACCATCCGGAGCCCGTGTGTTTGCGCACCGCCCGCAAGGCCGACCGGTCCTGGACCGTCAGATAATCCAGCCGCGGGTCCTGTTCGTGCAGCCGCTTCATCGCCACCGGACGCCCATCGGTCCAACCGTCGCGGCCCTTGGGGGACTGCTCGACAACGTCGATCTCCTGGGTGTCGGGGTCCAGGAACCAGGCCAGGCGTTTCGTTTTCCGGACGGTCTTCCCCGCGTCCGCGGCCCCCTCGCCGGTGTCGAGAAACGCGTCCAGGCTGGCCAGCGCCCGCTCCCACGGCTGGCTGGTCTGGATCAGACGCGTGAACGACACCATGGGGTGTTTGTCGAGCCAGGCTTTATGGCCGGCGGGCATATCGCCCACCTCGGCCAAAATCTCCGCCGAGATCCGCGCGACGACGGGAAAAACATCCTTCAATGCCTGGAACTGCTCCCGCAGAAGCACCTCCCGGTCGCGCGAGACAGTGGTTTCCAGCGCATATTCCGCCAGCGCGACACAGGCCACCGAAAGCGGTTCCCGAACAATTGTCCGATTCAACTGGGACATCGTCTCGCGCGCCTTGGCCTCCAACCCCTGCACCACCCACAGCAGGATCTGGAGCGCCGAATAGCCGGGATCGTGCGCCTTGATCGCCTGCTCCGCGAGCGCGGCGTCGATGCCGTTCTGAATTTCGGGATAGAGTTTGGCATCGTTGGCGCGCAGCAACGCCATCAGGAAGAACAGCCCGAGTTCGCCGTGCAAAAACACCTTGCGGCGCCCGAGTTCCTTGCGCAGCGCCTTCAGCGCCTCGCGGAACAGCGGCAGCGCCGCCTCGTTCCGGCCATCGAGGAAGGCCATCGCGCCCTCCAGCGCCAGCGACAAAGCGCCTGTCGGCTTGTTCTGCGCCTTCACGGCCTCTCGCACCGCGTCCCATTGCCCGGCGAGCAGGTCGTGGCGCGGTTGCAAGTCGCTGAAATCGCGGTAGCCCTCCTTCCCCTGGAGGGTTCGGGCGTAGGCGAGCACCTCCGGGAGATCGGGGCCAGGAACGTAATTGGTGAGCCAGCCGCCCAGACGGGCCTGAAGCGCGGCGGATCGGATGGTGGGCGCCCGGCTGGCCAGCCACGCCGGGTCCAGGGGCTGGGTGGCGAAGGCGACGGAGACAAATTCCTCCGGATATCTTGGGCCAAGGAGTTTCGCGATGCGCGCGCTCAGGACGGCGAATTCGTCTTCGTCATTGGCCAGAACCGCCAGCCGGAGGTGGCGGAACAGGGAGTCGCGCTCTGCCTGACTCAGATAAGTATAATAGCCGGAGCGTTCCACCGGCACGGGGAACACACCCCGCAGGGCGTGAAGAATCAGGTTTTTGTGCTCCGTCGCCAGGGCATCGGCCGCGGCGCGCTGGCGCAGTTCCGGCACGCAGGTCAGGTTTTTCTCGAGAAAGCCCTGCACGCTGAGACTTTCCGCGGTCTCGGTGATTTTGCCGGCCGTCCAGATCTTGCCGTCGGGCGATGGGAGTTTGGCCCGCGTCATGCACCCGGAGAACTCGTTTTTGTTCGTGGGCAGGAAGACGAGGCTTTTCACGCCCAGCAGGAGACGGTGCTCGGGAGGCAGGCGTTCGTAGCGGACGAGGAGGTCTTTCGGGGCGGTTTTCAATGATGTCACCATGCGATGGCCCGCATGCGGGGCTACTGGTTTCGAGTCGCGCGGTGGTCAGGCTACAATCGCGCGGGCCCATTGGCCATCGGGCCGGGCTCGGCGGGCAGAGCGATTTGGTTCTGACCCTGGTCTCCAATTTTCCGCCGGGGTCACCGGCCGTACACGTTTTCGATCCCCGAGGACGCTTACCTGTTGGGAGCGAACGATGGATTCGACGGGAGCACGACGATCCTCAGCGCCGTTGGGATGGGGCCTTACCAACAAACCACGCTTTAAGCGGCTTTGGAATAAACCGGCCATGGCGCGCCGCGGGACCGAACAGGCAGATGGGCGAATATCGGTCGTTCCGTGCCGTTTCCTCTCCCGGTCAAACAGGCCCCCCGCGCTCCCCCCGGCACGCCGGCACAAAATCCAGCCCGCCCTGAGACGCGTGCCAGATCGCGGCCTCGGCCGGCAGGCGCAGCCCGTGCAGGACCACCGCCACCACGCAAGCCGCCAGCAGCAGCGCGACCGGCCGCCGCGCGCGCCGCCGCCCGGCCAGTCCCGGCAGCAAAGCCGCGCCCGCGACACCGATGGCGCCGCCGAGGCAAACCTCGGCCACCGAATGGAAGCCCAACGCCACCCGTGTCGCGCCAATCATGCCCGCAGCCAGAACCGCGACCGGCACCGCCGCGCTCCGCCGGCCCGCCGCCAGTGCCGCCAGCCCCCCCGCCACCATCGCCGCCGCCGCCGTATGCCCGCTCGGCGAGCGCAAGGACCACGGCCCAAACACCGGTCCGCAGGCCAAAAACCCCAGTTTCAGGATCAGCACGGCGCCGAACGTCACACCCACCGCCAGCAGCCAGCCAATCGCGCCGCGCCACCACCCCAGCAGCGCCAGCACCGCCGCCACCGCCGCGACGACGGGCAGCACCACCGCCTGATCGAAGAAATCCGTTAAAAAAATCATAACCCCGCTTCTGCCAGATAAAGTCTGAACATCGGGTTAACACGCGCCGGTTGACTTTGTCCCTCGCGCGGCCCCAGCCTGCCACCAACAGCCGCCAAAGCCAGACACAAGAGCCAGACACACAGGAGAACCGTCCATGCTGTCGAAAGAGGAAAACCAGATCGTCACCCGCGTCGGACCCGGCACCCCCATGGGCGCAACCTTGCGGCGCTATTGGCTGCCCGCGCTCCTCGCCAGCGAGGTCGCCGAACCCGACGGCCCGCCCGTCCGCGTCCGCCTGTTGGGCGAGGACCTCGTCGCCTTCCGCGACACCCAGGGCCGGATCGGCCTGCTGGACGAACTCTGCCCGCACCGTCTGGCCTCTTTGTATTTCGGCCGGAACGAGGAATGCGGCCTGCGCTGCGTCTATCACGGCTGGAAATTCGACGTCTCCGGCGCCTGCACCAATATGATGAACGAGCCGGAAGAGCACGACTTCAAACACAAAATCCACATCAAGACCTATCCCACCATCGAACTCGGCGGCCTGATCTGGGCCTACATGGGTCCCGCCGAGAAAATGCCGCCCGCGCCGAAATTCGCCTGGACGCAGGTGCCGGAAACCCAGCGTCACGTGACCAAGGTGATCCAGGAGAGCAACTGGTTGCAGGGGCTGGAAGGCGGACTCGATACCTCCCATGCGCCGATCATGCATCGCGCTTTGACCGAGACGACGACGCGCGGCGGGTTCAAACCGTCCAATCCCTTCGTGCGCGGCAAGGCGCCGAAGCTGGTCGTCGACCTCACGGACTACGGATATCAATACTCGGGCATTCGCGAGCTTGGCCCGGACGACGTGCATATCCGCGCCTATCATTTCATCTTGCCGTTCCACCAGATCCGGCCTTCCAAATCCGAAACCGGCGCGCCGATGGACGCCGGTCACTGCTGGGTGCCGATCGACGACGAGAACACGATGGTCTTTAACTGGGTCTTTTCCAAAGACGGTTCCGACCTTAACGAAGAAGACCGTCTGGAGCGTTCCCTGGGCAACGGCCCCCTTCATGTCGATCAAAGAACATTCCGCTCGCACGCGAACAAAACCAACGACTATCTGATCGACCGCACCGTGCAGAAAGAGGAAACCTTTACCGGCATCGAGGGGATCAACGCCCAGGACCGGGCGATTCAGGAGAGCATGGGGCGGATCGTGGACCGGTCGCGGGAACATCTGGGCCCGGCCGACAAGGCGATCATCCAGGCGCGGAAGAAATTGCGCGATGCGGTGCGCGCGGTGGAGAACGGCGGCTCGCCCGAGGGATTGGGGACGACATATTATTCGCTGACGGCGGAAGAAGGCGTGCTGGCGAGGGACGCCGACTGGCGCAAGGAACTGACGCGGCACATGCGGCCCGAGGCCATTTTGCAGACGGTGTGATGCCGGAGCCCCCTCCTCGCCGCCGCCGCCGCGGGGATGGGGTACCGATGGGGTACCCGGTTTACACCCCGGCCCAGACCTTCTCCCGTGCGACGACGCCGCGCATCAACGCCAGAACGCTGTCGGCGCTCCGGGCCTCCTGCCGGAACGCGCCGTTCAACGTGGCCGCGGCGGCCGCCTGGCTTCCGGCGGTTTCCGCGTCCCCCAAATATTCCATGTCCCAGCCCGAAAAGGCCCGTTCGGCGACGGGTTCGAAGGTCAGCACGGTCACGTCGCGATGGCGCTCGTCGCATTGAATACGCTCGAACACGTCTTCCAACGCATCGCGCGGACCTTCCAGGGCCTGCACGAAACAGCCATGGGTGAACATCAGGGCGCCGGTGAGTCCCGCGACCCGATTGTGCCGGCGCGACGCGAGTACGATGTCCTGGATTGTCCGCTCCGCCGCCACCGCGTCGCCGGGAATGGCGTTACGGCTGCAGTAGATCAGGCGGCGAAGGGTTTTCGGCATCGTAGGTTCCTCAAGAGGCCAGGGCCACGGACAGATCCCGCGCCAGCAAGGCGCGGATTTCCGCCGCCGGGATCGGCTTGCTGATCAGATAACCCTGGATTTCCGTGCACCCGTCGGCCGCCACCATCCGGGCCTGGCCACTTGTTTCCACGCCCTCGGCGATCACGGCCATGCCAAGGCCCGCGCCCAGCGTGGCGATGGCGCGGACAAGAGCGGCGGCGTCGTTGTCGCCGTCCAACGCGCTGACGAAAGAACGGTCGATTTTGATGGAATCGAAGGGGAATGTCCGCAACTGGCTCAAGGACGAATAGCCGGTGCCAAAATCGTCCATGGAGATTCGCACCCCCAGCGCGTGCAGTTCCCGCAACAACGACCGCGCCTCGTCGGGACGCCGGGTCAGAGCGGATTCGGTGATTTCCAGTTCGAGCCGCCGCGCCGGAAGCCCCGACTCCCGCAACGACGCCACCACCTGGGCCAAAAAATGCCGGCCATCGTCCAATTGGCGGGCGGACACATTGACCGCGACGCTCAAAGGCTCCGGCCAGGCCGTCGCGTCCTCGCACGCCGCGCGCAAAGCCCAGTCGCCGATCGGCGCGATCAGGCCGATGTCCTCGGCGACGGGGATGAACAGGCCGGGGGGAACAAGACCGCGTTTGGGGTGGCTCCAACGGGCCAACGCCTCGAACCCCGTCACGGTCTGGGTGCGGAGATTGACCTTGGGTTGATACGCGAGGGTCAGTTGACCCAGCACCAGGGCCTTGCGCAGATCCGATTCGAGATCCAGCCGGGACCGGGCGCGATCCGCCATGCTTTGGCCGAAACGCCGCCAGGTCTGCCCGCCGGCCTCCTTCGCCTCCCGCAGCGCGAGGTCGGCGTGGTGCAACAACGCGGCGGCGGAATCCCCGTCGCCGGGCGCGCGCGCGACCCCAAGACTGATACCGACCGTCACGACCTCGCCCCGCACCAGATACGGGCGGCTCAGCAGATCGACCAGGCGCGCGGCCAGATTGTCGGCGGCGTGACCATTGAGTTGCAGCACCGCGAACTGGTCGCCCTCCAGCCGGGCGAGTTGATCGGCGTCCCGGGTCGCGCGCCGCAGCCGGCCAACCACGGCGCGAAGCAGCGCGTCGCCGCCACTACGCCCCAACAGGTCGTTGATCGCGCGGAAGCGGTCGAGATCGAAAACCAGGATGGCCGGCTGGCGATCGGGATCGTCCTCGCGCAAGGCCCCGGCCAGTTGTTCTTCGAAATATCGCCGGTTGCCGATCCCGGTCAGGGTGTCGCACTGGTTTTCCTCGGCCGCCATACCGGAATCCGCCCCCCGGCGGCGGTCTTCCAGCACGACCATCCAACGATCGTGGCCCAGTGGACGGGCATAGAGGGCGATGGTGTGGCCAGGGGACATGGCGAAGACGGCGTCATGCTTCCCCGGCGCGTTCCGCCCCCGAACTTCCGCCCCGCAGCAGGACAGGATGCGTAGCCGGACATCCGCCGGGATACGCCCGGAGCGCGCCAGGACAGAGGCGAAGGGCGGACACGGGTCTTCTTCCGCGGAGGGCGGCTTCAACCGTTCCCGCGCTTCGGCGTTCGCGAGCCGCAACCGCAGGTCCCGGTCGAGGATAACGACGGGGTACGGCAACTGTTCCAGCGCGCCGCCGGTCAGCGAGGCGATCGTATCCGGGTCGTCCAACAGCGCACTCACATCCGGCTCCTTGGGAAACGGGGCCGGATGAGAATACGGGCGGAAGGGTTAACAAGTGGTTAGCGGCGGGCGGGTCTTACTCCGCTTTCATGCCTTTGCGCGCCATGAACTCGGGGAAGGCCTCGGCGGCCTTGGCGCCGCGCATGACGTTTCGCGCGTGGTCGTACTCGGCCTGCCATTGGGCTTCCTGGCTTTCGCCCTGTTGTTTCAACAGCAGGGACTTGACCCCCATGACGGCGCCGCGGTGGTTGCCGGCGATGGTTTTCGCCAGTTCCATGGTTTTGGCGCGGAGCTGGTCTTTGGGAACCAAATGATTAAGCAGGCCGATGCGGTGGGCTTCCTCGGCGCCGACGATCCGCGCGGAGAACAGCAGTTCCTTCGCCATCGGCCAGCCAATCTGACAGCCCAGCGACCAGGTGGAGTTGATGCGGCCGTAGGCGGCGGCGAGGAAGCGGAATTTCGTGTTCTCGCAGCCGATCCGCATGTCCAGCGACGAGGCCAGTACGGCGCCGCCGCCGTAAGCAAGACCGTTCATCATCCCGATCGTGGGTTTCGGCGAATACGCGATATCCAGGCTCCGCCGCGGCACCGCCATCGCGTCCTGCTCTTCCTGGGTGTAGCGCTTGTCATCGTTGAGCTGCTCCTGGATGTCGCCGCCCGCCGTGAACGCCTTCTCGCCGGAGCCGGTGAGAACGATGCAGCCGATACCGTCGTCGGCGTTCAGTTCCGCCATCGCCTCCGCCAGTTCGGCGTTCAGCTTGCGGTTCATCGCGTTGAGCTTGTCGGGCCGGTTGAGGGTGATAATGCCCACCCCGTCCTCGCGGTCCACCAGAATTGTTTCGTAAGCCATGATTTCCTCCTGTCCCGGCGCCGCGCGGCGCCGCGCGGCGCGCCCACAGCCAGTTTGCGGCAAATCGCGCCCTTTGGGAAATACCGGACTACTCTCCCGGCGACGGACATCGTCCTTGTCAGCGCCCAAAAGCGCCGTCATGGTGTGTCCGCGATAAATCTCGCCATACGACAACTTCGCAACCCACACGGGAGTACACCGCCCATGCCAACGGTCAACATCGCGGCCATGGTCAACCCCTCACGCGTGGGCATGCCCACGGAAGCCGATTGGGAAGCCGCCATCGATGGCTCGGCGACACCCGCCATTATCTCCGCCTTGATTCCGCAACTCACGCCGAACACCTATGTTCCGGGCATACGGACGCCGGATGGCGGATTCAAATACGTGTGGAACGAACCCGTCGGTCTGGGCTGTAAAACAGCGTGCAAACCTTTCCAGATTCCGGGGGTAAACAGCGTCCAATAGTTTCCACCCCGGTCCGTGCGATCCTCCGGCGTTTATGCTGGAGAGTCTGGGGTGTTGTACATGGATACGATTGCCGAAATCCGCCGCCGTC
>CANJJS010000006.1 GCA_947474705.1 Acetobacteraceae bacterium
CGCGTTTGCGGGAGGGCGGCATCCTCATCGCCGACAATCTGAGCCCGCAGAAAGCGCGGATATTGCTGTCCCTGGCGCTGACGAAAACCGGGGACGCGGACGAGATCGCGCGCATTTTCCGGACCTACTGAGCATGGCATTCGACCCAGAGGCGGTGCGGGCGTTCGAACGGGCCGGTTTCGACCGCGCCGCGGCGGCGTACGAGACCGCCTTCGCGCCGGCGACACGGTGCTGCATTCCGCGTTTGCTCGATGCCGCCGGGGTGGCCTCCGGGATGGATGTGCTCGATCTGTGTTGCGGTCCCGGTTTCGCGGGGGCGGAGGCGCTGTCGCGCGGCGCGCGGGTCACGGGCCTGGATTTTTCCGAAGCGATGTTACGGGAGGGGCGGGCGCGTTATCCTGGCATGACCTTCGTTCATGGCGACGCGGAATGTCCGCCGTTGGAGCCCGGCCGTTTCGATGCCGCGGTGTCGAATTTCGGCGTCCATCACGTCCCCCGGCCCGGTCTGGCCCTGGCCGCGATGCATCGCGTGCTGCGGCCGGGCGGACGGTTCGCGTTCACGATCTGGGCCGCGCCGGACGAGAACATCGCCTTCGGGCTCATCGCCAACGCCGTGCGGGCGTTTGGCGACATGAGCCTCTCCACCGCGCCGCCGCCGGGCGGAGGGCTGTCGTCCGGCGGCGATTGCCTGATGCTGCTCCATGAAGCGGGGTTCGCGGATACGGGCGCCCATCTCGTCCGCGGCGTCTGGCGGCATGCGGACGCCGGGGCGATGCTGGCGGCGATGCGGGATGGCACGGCGCGCAATGCCGCGATGCTGGCGGCGCAACCGGCGGATCGGATGCCGGCGATCGAGGCGGGGCTCGCGGCGGCCGCCGCGCCATGGCGGGACGGGGAGGGGCTGGCGGTGCCCATCGCCTGCGTGGTCGCGTACGGAACCCGGCCCTGAAGCGACGGTCAGGGACAGGATGGATTGGCGCCGGGTTCGCGGCTTCCCTGCTGCTGCACGCCGCGCTGCTGGCGGGGCTGGTGCTGAAATGGCCGGAACCGCCGGAGGAATTGCTGCCGCCGCCGGCACAGGTGACGATGGCGTTCATGGGGGGGAAGCCGGAAGGGCCGAGTGCGCCGGAGCTCCCGCTGATTCCGGTGCCGGAGAGCGCCCCGCCCGCGGATGCCGGAGGGCTCTCGCAGGCGCCGCTGTCGCCGCCGCGCGATCTACCGCCGGAACCGCGTTCGCCGGAACCTCCTCCCCCGGAGGCGCCCCCACTGCAACCGCCCCCGCCGGAGCCGCCCCCGCCGGAGCCGCCCCCGCCTGAGCCGCCCCCGCCTGAGCCGCCCCCGCCGGAGCCGCTTCCGCCGCCTCCGCCCCGGCCTCCGGTGCCTCCGCCGCCGCGTCCCCCGGCGCGCGTGGCGCCGAAGCCGCCCGAGTTTCCCGCCCCGATGGATTTTTCGCTCGCGCCGTCCAGGCCGGACGCGCCGCCAGGTCAGCCGCGCCTGACGCTCGGCATTCCCCGGCGCGGCCCCATGGATTCCAGTCCGTTTTCGCTGGATACGGATGCGGAGGTCGGGCCCGATTGGCGTAACGCGCTCAGCGACTGGGTCCACACGCACGCCTATTATCCCCGGCAGGCGGCGAGGATGGGTCAGGACGGGGCGTCTCGCGTCGTCGTCACGGTGTTACCGAACGGCAAGGTGATCGATGTGGAATTGGAGAAAAGCTCCGGCTCGCCCTGGCTGGATATCGCGCTTTTGGGTTTGTTTCGGGGCGCGCGCATTCCGCCGCTGCCGCAATCGGCGGGCGACAGGCCGGTGACGTTTCATTTCACGATGAACTACATTTTGATTCGGTAGAAAATCCGCCACGGCTGCCCCAGCCCCCCGCGCCGGGGTTTCCAGGGATCGTGGCTGGCCAGGCGGGCGATTGACGCGTATCTCTCGGGCGGATTTCCGATGGTCCGGACGGCGTCCGGACCGCAACACCGCTCGCCATGGAGGCTTCATGACAACGTCCCCCGGTCCGCTCGCCCGCTTCAAGGTCATCGATCTGACCCGCGTCCGCGCCGGGCCCACGGCGGTGCGCCAACTCGCCGACTGGGGCGCCGATGTCATCAAGATCGAGGCCCCGGAAGGCGACTCCGGCCTTGGCGGCGAGCGTCACGGTCCGGACTTTCAGAACCTGCACCGTAACAAGCGCAGCCTGACCCTGAACCTGAAAGCGCCGGAGGGCGTCGAGGTTCTTCAACGTCTGGTCGCCCAGTCCGACGTCGTCGTCGAAAATTACCGTCCCGACGTCAAATTCCGCCTGGGCGTCGACTACGAATCGTTGAAGAAAATCAACAAACGGATTGTCTACGCCTCCATCTCCGGTTTCGGCCAGGACGGCCCCTACCGCGAACGGCCCGGCTTCGATCAGATCGCGCAGGGGATGGGCGGGCTGATGTCGATCACGGGTTTGCCGGGACAGGGGCCGGTGCGCGTCGGTATCCCCGTCGCCGACCTGACCGCGGGCATCTTCGCCGCCATGGGCATTCTGGTCGCGCTGCTGGAACGCGAAACCTCGGGCGAGGGCCAGTGGGTCACCAGCTCCCTTCTGGGCGCGCAGATCGCCATGCTCGATTTCCAGGCGGCGCGCTGGACGATCGCCAAGGAAGTGCCGGAACAGGCGGGCAACAACCACCCGACCTCCATCCCCACCGGCGTCTTCGCCACCAAGGACGGCCACATCAACATCGCCGCCGCCGGCAACGACATCTACCGCCGCTGCTGCGTCGCCCTGGGCCGGCCCGAACTGGCCACCGATCCGCGTTTCGCGACCGGCAAATCCCGCTCCGACAAGCGCGACGAACTGAACGCGATCATCGAGGCGATCACGGTCAACCAGACGTCGGCCGAATGGATCGAGAAACTGAACGCCGAGGGCGTGCCCTGCGGCCCGATCTATAAGATGAACGAGGTCTTCGACGATCCGCAGGTGAAACATTTGGGGATCGCCCGCAAAGTCCACCACAAAACCTTGGGCGACGTGGAAGTCATCGGCCAGGCGATCGAACTCAGCCGCACCCCGTGGTCGATCCGCTCCGCCACCCCCGAACCGGGCGAGCACACCGAGGCCGTGCTGGCCGAACTCGGCTACGCGGCGGCGGACATCGCGGCCCTGCGCGCGAAGAAGGTGGTCTGACGATGTTGCCTCGGATCGTCGACGGGGCCTCCCGCGTGTTGGGCATCGTGGGCGATCCGATCGCGCAGGTGCGCTCGCCGCCATTGTGGAGCGCGTTGTTCCGGCATAACGGAATGAACGCGATCTGCGTGCCCTTCCATATTTTCGCGCCCGCGCTGCCCGCCTTCGTGGACGGGCTCCGCGGCGTGGAAAACCTGATCGGCCTGCTGGTAACGATCCCGCATAAAACCGCCGCGGCCCGTATCGCGGACGAACTGACCCCGCGGGCCCGGAAAATCGGCACCTCGAACCTGCTGCGGCCCATCCCGGACCGGAAATGGGAAGGCGACAACCTCGACGGTCTGGGGTTCACCCGGGCCCTGGCGGCCGCCGGGCAGCGCATCGCCGGGCGCCGCGCCCTCGTGGTGGGCGCGGGCGGGGTTGGCAGCGCGATTGCCTTCGCGTTGGCGGAAGAGGGCGCGGCGCATGTCGCGATTTTCGACGTTGACGCGGACAGGGCCGGAGATTTGTCCCGGCGGATCGAAACGGATGGGGGTGTGGGGTCTTCGGTCGTGCCTCCAAAGGCCGCGGGCTTCGATCTGGTGGTGAATGCCACGCCCCTGGGCATGAAACCCGGCGACAACATGCCGATCGATCTGACCGGTCTCGCGCCTGGGTCGCTTGTCGGCGACGTGGTGATTTCGGAGACGCCGACGCCGTTACTTCGGGCGGCCCAGACGTTGGGATGCCATGTGCAACCTGGGGCGGCGACGACCGACCATCAGGTCGCGGCGATGGCGGAATTTCTGGGGTTGTCCGGTGGCGACTGGTCCGTCGCGGCGATTCAGGCGGCTCTGGCCTGACCGCCGGGCGACCCGGGAGCTCCGCAAGAGAGACCCCGGGACAATCGCTGGCATGAGCACGCGCTCTTTTCCACGTTATGGCCCGGCCCTTTCGGGCCACCGGGAGCGGTACGGCCCGCCGTCCCCACGGTTACGCCGCTTTCACGCGCTGTAGAAACTCCTCCATTTCCGTTGACAATTCGCGGGATTGCCGCGCGACGCCCCCGGCGGCATCCAGCACCAAAGCGGCCTGTTCGCCAGCGCTGGTGGCGGCGGTCTGGACCGTGGCGATGTGGCTGGACACATCCGCGGTGCCCTCCGCCGCCTGTTGCACATTCCGGGCGATTTCCTGCGTGGACGCATGCTGCTCTTCCACCGCGCCGGCGATGGCGATGGCGATCTGGCTGACTTCCTCGATCGTGCCGGAAATCGATTGGATCGCCGCGACCGCTTCCTCGGTGGCGCCGCGAATGCCGGCGACCTGCGCGGCGATTTCCTCCGTCGCCTTGGCCGTCTGCGCGGCCAGCGATTTCACCTCGCTCGCCACCACCGCGAAGCCTTTGCCCGCCTCGCCCGCGCGCGCCGCTTCGATGGTCGCGTTCAGCGCCAGCAAATTGGTTTGACTGGCGATATCGTTGATCAACTGGACGACGTCGCCGACCTTGCGGGCACCTTCGGACAGGCCGCGCACGACCTCGTCCGTCCGGCGTGCTTCCGAGACCGCTTTTTCGGTCGTGACCGTGGACCGTTCCACCTGACGCCCGATTTCCGAGATGGACGACGCGAGTTCTTCGGCCGCGGACGCGACGGTCCGCACATTCACGGTCGCCTGTTCCGCCGCCGAGGCGACGGACAGCGACTGGGCGTTGGTCTCGCCGGCGGTGTCGCGCATGGCGCGTGCCGTTGTCTCCATGCCAGCGGCGGCGGTGGAAAGATGCTGGACCATGGTGCCCACCCTCTGCTCGAACCCATGTGTCAGCTCTTCCAGAGCTTCGGCGCGCCGGGCTTTGGCGCGTTGATCCTCCTCCTGCTCGGAGGCCAGGCGGGCGGCTTCGATGCCGTTATGCCGGAAGACTTCCACCGCGCGCGCCATGTCGCCGATTTCGTCGGCCCGGTCGCGTTGCGGGATTTCCGCTTCCAGGTCCCCCGCCGCCAGCCGGGTCATGACACGGGTGATCCCGTCCAGCGGGCGCGCGATCCCACGGCCGATGAAGAACGCCAGCAACAGACCTGCCAAGGTCGCGACGGCGCCCGCGCCAAGCTGGAGCGTCGCGCGGTCGTCGGAGGTGGTTTTCACGTCCTCGGCGAGGTCGTTCAAGGATAGCCGATGGGTCGCGCCTTGTTCGCCAAGGTCTTTCTGCATCTCGTTCAGGCGCGGCGACATGGTCTTTTCGAACAATTCGGCGCCGGTCTGCACTGCTGGCGCGGTGGTCGAGAAGGTGTTGCGATAATTGATCATCGCCATGCGAACCTGGGGCTCGAGGCCCCGGTTATTGGCGTCCGTCAGGGCCAGGTAGATGTCCAGCGCCGACCGCATATGGGAAAAATCGTTCTGGAACGCGGCCATCGCGTTGGCGTCGCGGGTGGCGAAGAAGGCGAGACTGGTCAGGCGCATCGCCGCGGCAAGGCGTTCCGCGCGTTCCGCGGCGTAGACGAGATCGGTGGCTTCGATCCCGCTGGCGGCTTCGGTCAAGCGTGTGGCGAGGTCGGACAATGTGTGGCCGGCCGCGAGGAGTTTGGCCTGGCCCGCGAACCCCGCGCGGATCAGGCCGATCAGGGTTTCGGCGTCGGCGGTTTGTTGTTTCAGCCGCGCGCCCACTCGTTCGTAAATCGCGCGTGCGTCCGGGTCCGATGTTTCCTGAGCCAGGCGCGCGAGCAGGTCGGCGGCATGGGTTTGGGCCAGTTTCAGGCGGGTCAGGGATTCGTCGTCGGCCGTGTAGACGAAGCGAAGCTGTGTTCTACGAATGACTTCCAGGTCGGCGATCGCCTGCATCAGCTTGTCGTGTCCCAGGCCGACCCGCGCGATTTCGGAGGCGACGCCGCCGACGCTGTTCAGGTTCCAGGCGCCGAAACCGGCGATCGTCAGAGTAAGGAGCACAAGTAAGCCGAAACCGGCGTGGAGCCGGGTGCGGAGTTTCATTTTCATTGCCATCGTGCATTGTCCAGGCGATTGACAGGCGCGAAGGTCCCATGGGGATATGAAAGAAGGGTTAATTTTCGGCCGCTTTTTTCTCGCGCGGGCGCCGGGCCGGGTCAGTCCTTGGCGATTTCGGTTTCGGGGTCGGGTTCCAGGTCGACGCTGACGGCCAAATGGTGTGAGCCGCCGCCCAGAATGACGCCTTGCACCGGGCTGACATCGGCGTAATCGCGGCCCCATCCCAGCAGGACATGTTCGTCGTGGACCAGGATTCCGTTGGTGGGATCGAGGTCGATCCAGCCGTGTTCGGGGCCGAGCCAGGCGCCAACCCAGGCGTGGGATTGATCGGCGCCCTGGCGGCGTGGCTGACCGGGCGGCGGGCGGGTGCGGATATAGCCGGAATTATACCGTGCCGGCAGGCCCAGCCCGCGCAGGGCGCTGACCATCGCGTGCGAAAAATCCTGACATACGCCTTCGCGCGTTTGCATGGTCCGCGAGACCGGTGTGGAGACCGTGGTGACACCCGCGCGGAATTTGAATTCCTGGAAGATGCGCCGGTTCAGGTCCGTCAGCGATTCGAGGATGGGACGCCCAGGAGGGAAGGAAATGGAGGCGTAATCGCGCGATTCCGGGATGGCTGGGGCCAGGGCGCTGTCGAAGCGGAATTCCGCGGCGCCGCCCGCTTCGACGCCGCGGGCCGCGGCCACGACGGTTTCCCAGGGCGGGGTGCGGTCCGGCGGTGGCGGGTAGGAGACTTCGACGACGGATTCGGCGGCGACGGAGAAATCGGCGTGCGGGCGGTCGAGGAACAGCCAGGTCACGACGTTGCCAAAATGATCTTCGGCGTCGCGGCGTCTGGCGCCGGATGGTTCGGCGTCGATCCGTTCCGACAAGATCTTTTGCCAGGGCATGGGCCGGGGGCGCAGGTGCAGCATGTGCGCGGCCAGATCGACCGGGCTGCCGTAAGAATAGCTGCTGATATGGGTGACCTTGTATTTCATGCCGCGCCGGAAATATCCATGGGGTCGCTGTCCGGGGTCAGGCTGCGCGCGACCGGCAGTAAGGTGAAGTAACGCCGGGAGACTCGTTCCGAGACGGACGCGACCAGTCCCTCGATCTCCGTCAGGCGGGTTCCCAGGCGCGCGGCGGCGGCTGTTTGGTTTGGCGCGTGCGCGACGTCCGCGACGATGTTCCGGGCTTCGCGCAGCGCGCGATCGACGGAGGCGAGAAGTGAGTCGCCTTCCTCCGTCAGTTGGCGCAACAGGTCGCGCATCGCCAGCAACTGGAACGAGAGTCCGCGGGGGTTGCCTTCGTCCGCCAGGATCAGGTCGAGCGCGGGCGCGGGCTGGATCGCCGCGAGGTAGCGGGCGCGATAGGTGATGACGGAGTCGCGCAGTTCCAGCGCCAGTTGCAGACCGGCCTCGACGCGTCCTGGCTGGGCTGTTCCGCCGGGTTGCGCCAGCAGGCAGCCGAGTTGTTCGAGAATGGCGTGGGCGCGTTCGACCCGGCGGCCGAAATCGAAAAACAGGCGTCCGCCGCCGCGCACCATGTTTTCCGCCGCTAGGCCCGCGATGGCGGCGGCGAATTGCAGGATGTCGGCGGTCAGCGCGGCGGCATGTTCGACCGCCCGTGGATCGGCGTCGGGCGGCAGGCGGCGCATGGTTTCCGTCAGCGTGTGCAGCGACCGCGTCAGGATCGTATGGACCTCTCCGGTCAGCCGGTCGCGGAGTTGCGCGGCGAGGTTGGCGACCCGGCCCAGTTGCCCTCGCATCGCCCCGTCGCCGCGAAAGACGCTGAGTACGGCGCCGTTGCGCGCGGCGGTGCCGTGATCGAAGGTGTCTTCCTTCCGCAGCATGCCGGCGGCGCGCAGGCAGGCGCTGAGCAATTCGATGTCCGCCCGTTCGCGCGGCGTCGCCGAGGGCCGGGTGACCCGGGGGATCAAGGCGCGCCGGAGACGCGCGGCCTCTTCCAGCCGTTCCAGATACCGGCCCAGCCAGTAGAAATTGTCGGCGACGCGGCTGGGGAGATCGCCGGCGGTGCGGCGGATGGCCATGGGGCGGGCGTCGGCGGCTGGCACGAAGCGGGCGATCGCGGCCTCGTCGGGCAGGACCCAGACGTCCTTGGACACCGCGTCGCGCGGCAGCCGGCCGGCGATCGCGTCCTCGTCGGACAGGGCTCGCGCCAGACCGCCGGGCATGGCGCGCCAGGCGGTGCCGTCATGGGCCAGGAACATGCGTAGCACCACCGGCCGGGCTTCCAGCCCATGCGGCGTGGCGCAGGGCGCGACGGAGGGGGAGGGGGCCATGAACGCGGCCCAATCCGCCGGTTTCGCCATGATCTTCGCCGCCAGTTCGTCGCGCTGGTCCGGCTTCAGATGGGTCGGCACCACCGGCACCGAGGCGCCGTCGGTGGCGTGGCGGATGACCCAGCCCTCCAGGTCGCGCATCACGGTCCGAAGGTTCGCGCCGTCGCCCAGCCACAAGGTCGCCTGGCTGGGGGTCAGCAGGTCCTGGCCCAACAGCCGGCGGGCGATGCCTGGCAGGAACGCGGCGAGGCCGGGCGACTCGGCCAGCGCCGAGCCGGGATGGTTGACGATCGCGACGGCGCCGTCGCGCATCGCGTCCAGTAAGCCGGGCGGGCCGGCGCTGTGCGCCAGTTCCAAGGGGTCCATGCGGTTGCCGGGCTGGCGGCGCCACAACACCCCGATGCGTTCCAGGCCGCGCAGTGTCTTCAGAAACACCAGCCCGCCGCGCACCGTCAGATCGCCCGGCTCGACCAGCCCGATCGAGAGTTCCCGCGCCAGCAGCACATGCTCGAACCAAAGCGAGTCGGCGTGGCCGCCGGACAGCAGCGCGATACCGCCCTCGCCGTCCGGTGCCAGCGCGCGCAGGGATTCGCCCATCGAATCGAGGAACGGACGTAACGGTTCGATCTGCTGATGCTGGAAGATTTCCGGGACGATCCGGGCGAGGTTGCGGCGATTCTCCAGGGCGTAAGCGAGGCCGCGGCCCTGGTCCGTGCGGTCCGCCAGCACCCGCCAGACGCCGTCCGGTCCACGCATCAAATCGGCCGCGTAAATCTGCAAATGCCGCGTGCCAGCCGCGCCGCGAATCCGCAAAGGCCGTAAGAAACCCGGGTTCCCGTAAATCAGTTCCGCCGGGATCGCGCCCGAGGCGGCCAGTGTCCCGGGCCCGTAGACATCGGCGAGCAACGCGTCGAGCAGGCGCGCGCGCTGTGCCAGGCCGGCCTCCAGGCTGGCGAATTCCTCCGCCGACAAAATCAGCGGGATCGGATCGCAGCGCCAGTTGACCTGTTGCTCGCCAGGCAAAATCGCGGCGATGCCATCCTCGGCGAAGGCACGCTCCAGCAATCGGGCGCGCTCCGCCAATGTGTCGTGGCCGAGACTGAACAAGGTGCCAAACACGCCGCGCCAATGGGGGCGCACGTTGCTGGCGCCGTCGACCATCTCATCGAGGGGAGCGGAATCCGTCATGCTATCGATGACGCACCCTGCCCGCCCGGCGCGTGGTTTGTCCATGGGGTTTGGAGAGGACTGAGGCTGGGGAGGCGCCGGGGCGCCGCCCCGGACCCCGCGAGGGCTCCGCCCTTCGAACCCGCCAGGGGATCGTCCCCTGGACCGCGATCGATTTGGCGGGTTGTTCAGGGAGGCCCATGCGAGGGCGTTGACATGTCCGAGATGGCCCGCCCTGAACAACCCGCCACCTCGGGGTTCCAAGGGCGAGCCCCCAAGGCCCATTGGGGTGGGGTCGAGGGGCGAAGCCCCTCGTGGGGTCCGGGGCAGCGCCCCGGGGTTTCCCCAGACACAGACCCCTCGACCCCATGGCTCAGGCCAGGCGGCGCAGGTCGAGGGTGCGGGGGTGTTCGCGGGAGCGGGCGAGGGTGGGTTCGGGCATGGTGCCCGGTGTGTGACCGAAGGGGAAGAATCGGGCGCGGCGGCGGGCTTCGGCTTCGTTGGCGTTGACGGGCCGGTGGTCGTAGTGGCGTCCGCCGGGGTGGGCGACGTGGTATGTCATGCCGCCAAGCGAGCGGCCGGTCCAGCGGTCGAACACGTCGAAGATCAGGGGCACCTGCGGCCCCACGGTGGGGTGCAGGGCGCTGGGCGGGTTCCAGGCCTTGAAGCGGACGCCGCCGACATACTCGCCCTCCCGCTCCGTGGCGTTCAGCGGCACGGCGCGGCCGTTGCAGGCGAGGACGAAGCGTTCCTCGACCCAGCCGGCGACCCGGGCCTGCACGCGCTCGACGGAACTGTCGACGTAACGGACGGTGCCGGAGGCGCCGGTTTCCTCGCCCAGCACGTGCCAGGGTTCCAGCGCGGCGCGGAGTTCGACCTCGGCGTCGTGGACGGGGACGGACCCGATATGGGGGAAGCGGAAGGCGAAATGGGGCGCGAACCAGGCGGTGTCGAGGGCGTGGCCGCGGGCGTGGAGTTCGTCGAGGGCATGGGAAAAATCGCGCTCGACGTAGTGGGGCAGCATGAAGTCGTCGTGCACGCGGGTGCCCCAGCGGATCAACTGACGCTCGTAGGGGTGTTCCCAGAAGGCGGCGACGGCGGCGCGCATGAGCAGCATTTGCGCGGCGGCCATGCGGGTGCCCGGCGGCATTTCCAGCGCCCGGAATTCCACCAGGCCGCGGCGGCCGGAGGCGGAATCGGGCGTGTAGAGTTTGTCGATGCAGAACTCGGTCCGATGCGCGTTGCCGGTCATGTCCGTGAGGATGTTGCGGAAGAGGCGATCCGTCATCCAGGGCGGCACGCTCTGTCCGGCCTGAATTTGCGAGAAGGCGATTTCCATCTCGGCGAGACTGTCCTGGCGTGCCTCGTCGATACGCGGGTGCTGGCTGGTCGGCCCGATGAACTGGCCGGAGAACAGGAAGGACAGGCTGGGGTGGTTATGCCAGAATCCCAGCAGCGACTTCAGCAGATCGGGACGGCGTAGGAAGGGCGAATCCTCGGGCCGGGCGCCGCCCATGACCACGTGATTGCCGCCGCCGGTGCCGACATGGCGGCCGTCAAGGTCGAATTTCTCCGTGGCGAGGCCGCACAGGCGGGCTTCCTCGTAGAGTTCCTCGGTCTGTTGGACCTGTTCCGGCCAGGATTTCACCGGGTGGACGTTGACCTCGATGACGCCGGGGTCGGGGGTGACGGAGAAGGTGGTCAGGCGCGGGTCTTCCGGCGGCAGGTAGCCTTCCAGCACGACCGGGCGTTTGGTTTCGGCGGCGGTGTCCTCGATGGCGGCCAGCAGGTCGAGCCAGTCTTCCAGCGCGAACAAAGGCGGCAGGAAGATGTGGAGTTTGCCCTCGCGCGGTTCGACCGCGAGCGCGGTGCGGACGACATCGGGTTCGCCCCGCCCGGCGACGGGGAGTTCCTGCGCGACCGGGCGAAAGCCTTCGATGCCGGAACGGGTCTGAGGTTCCTCGCGCCGGGACCGGCGGAGAAAGGCCTGGTGCGGGGGAAGCGGGTCGCGCGGCGCGAAGGGATCGGGCGCCATGTCGGCGTCCACTGGCGTGTCGCCCGCCCAGGGGAGGGCTTCCAGGGGGAGGCGGAGGCCGATGGGGGAGTCGCCGGGGATGAGGAACATTTCGCCGCCGCGAAAAAACCAGCGGCCGGATTGCCAGCGCCGCGTGCCCGACTCGAGGACACGGCGCAGCGGCAGCACGCTGCCTACGATCGCATGCGGTCCCTGGCCGAACACTTTCGCGAGGCGGGCGCGTTCCAGTTCGTCGCCCAGTTTGGAGTCCTCGGCGATCACGTTCGCGGGCAGGCGGTGTTCGCGCCAGAGATAGTAATGCGTGTCCTCGCGCGCGGGGATGACCAAGGCGGGATCGACCTGAAGCCGTTCGGCGAGGCGCCCGGCGAAGTCGGCGGCGCCCGCGGGGGTGACGTTATCCTTGAAGGGTTCGGTGGCCAGCAGCGATTCGTCGCGCCAGACCGGTTCGCCATCGGCGCGCCACAGGCAGTGGAACGCCCAACGGGGGAGTTGCTCGCCGGGGTATTGTTTGCCCATGACGTGCTGGAGCGCGGCGCCTTTGGTCCAGCGGGTCTGGAGGCGGCGGAGCAACCGGTCGGCGTAGCGGCGTTTGGTGGGGCCGGTGGCCTCGGTGTTCCACTCGGGCGCGTCGAGGTCGGTGGCGGAGACGAAGGTGGGTTCGCCGCCCATGGTCAGGCGGGTGTCGCCCTTGGCCAAGGCGCGATCGACGGCGGCGCCTTTGTCCAGGATCGCCCGCCACTGCGCCTCAGTGTACGGTTTCGTCACGCGCGGGGTTTCCAGCACGCGGGTCACCGACATCTCGAACCCGAACTCGGTTTCGCATTTTTCCACCATGCCGCTGATCGGCGCGGCGGAGGTCGGGTCGGGGCTGGCGGCCAGCGGGATATGGCCCTCGCCCGCGAGCAGGCCGGAGGTCGCGTCGAGTCCGATCCAGCCCGCGCCGGGGAGGTAGACCTCGCTCCAGGCGTGCAGATCGGTGAAGTCGGCGATGGGACCTTGCGGACCGTCCAGCGGCCGGACGTCGGGGGCGAGCTGGATCAGGTAACCGGAGACGAAACGGGCGGCGAAACCCAGATTGCGCGCCAGTTGCACCATGAGCCAGGCGGAATCCCGGCAGGAGCCGCGGCCGAGCGTCAGCGTTTCCTCGGGCGTTTGCACGCCGGGCTCCATGCGCACGACATACTCGATGCGTTCTTGCACAAGCTGATTCAGTTCCGTCAGCATCGTGACGGTGTGGCGTGCGGCGCGCGGGATTTCCGCGAGCAGCTTCGTCAGCGCCGGTCCGGGTTTATCGGCGCGCAGGTACGGGCCGAGCTCGTGATCCAGCGCGGGATCGTAGGCGAAGGGCCAGGTCTCCGCCTCCGGTTCCAGGAAGAAATCGAACGGATTGATCGTCACCATGTCCGCGACGAGATCGACGGTCACATCGAAATGCGTCACCCGCTCCGGAAACACCACGCGCGCCAAATGATTGCCCTGCGGGTCCTGCTGCCAGTTCAGAAAATGCGGCTTTGGCTCGACCCGCAGTTCGTACGACAGGATCGGCGTCCGCGCGTGCGGCGCCGGGCGGAGCCGGATGGTTTGCGGACCCGGTTGCACCAGCCGGTCGTAGCGGTAAGTGGTGCGATGCGTGAGGGCGACGTGCAGGGGCATTTTTTGACTCTGGCGAGGGATCGTCGCGGTTATGTTGCGCCGCACAATCGCGGTATGCAAGTGGCGGATTCCAAGCGGCTCATCCAACGCCTTTTCGGCAGCGGCGGCGAGCCCGCCTGACCGCGCGCGCCAAGGTGACAGCCGCCGCGCGATCCCGTATGGCCACGCCCCAACGTTGATCGATTGTCGCGATGGCGCAGGCCGAGCTTACCACGCATCAGGACGGATTGCCTCCCAACCAGCGGCTGGCCGCCATGGTCGCGGTGGCGATCGCCGTCAGTATTTCCGTTCTCGTCGGCTCGATCGCCAATGTCGCGCTCCCGACGATCGCCCATGACCTGGGCGTCACCCCCGCCGAGTCGATCTGGGTGGTGAACGCTTACCAGCTCGCGGTCACGGTCTCCCTGATGCCCTGCGCCTCTCTGGGCGACGTTTATGGACACCGGCGCGTCTACGCATGGGGGCTGGTGCTTTACACGCTGGGGTCGCTGCTCTGCGCGATCGCGCCCTCTTTGAACTCGCTGATCGCGGCCCGGGTGCTGCAAGGTCTTGGCGGCGCCGGAATCATGAGCGTCAATGGCGCGCTGATCCGCTTCATCTTCCCCCGCGCGCAACTGGGCCGGGGCATCGGATACAACGTGCTGACGGTCGCGGCGTCCTCGGCGGCGGGGCCATCGGTGGCGGCGGCCATCATGGCGGTGTCGTCGTGGCCCTGGCTGTTCGCGGCACAGGTGCCCTTCGGCGCGGTGTCCCTGTGGCTGTCGCTGAAATACCTGCCGTACACCCCGGCGTCCGGGCACAAATTCGACCCCAAAAGCGCCGTTCTCAATGCCATCGCGCTGGGAACTTTCATCCCGGGCCTCGATGCGCTCGGCCGCGGTGGATCGAAGGCGATCGCCGCCGTCCAAATGGGCATCGGCGCCATTGTCGGCACGGTCTTCGTGCGGCGGCAACTGACGCTGCGGGCGCCGATGCTGCCGGTGGATTTGTTCGCGCGGCCGGTGTTCGCGCTGTCCGTCGCCACGGCGGCCTGCGTGCACGGGGCGCAAATGATCGCGCTGATCTCGCTACCATTTTACTTCCAGTATGTCGGCGGCATGTCGCCGATCCAGATCGGCGTGCTGATCACGCCCTGGCCCGCGGTGCTGGTGATCGTCGCGCCGATCGCCGGCCGGCTCGCCGACCGGTATCCCGCCGGGCTTTTGGGCGGGCTGGGCCTGTCGGTGATGACCGGCGGACTGCTGCTGGTGCTGTCGATGCCGGCGGACGCGGGGTGGTGGAACATCGCCTGGCGGCTGGCGATCTGCGGCACCGGCTTCGGCTTCTTCCAGGCGCCCAATAACCGCCTGATCATCGGCAGCGCGCCGCCGGACCGGGTGGGCGCGGGCAGCGGCATGGTCTCCACCGCCCGCCTGATCGGCCAGACGACCGGCAGCGCCCTGGTCGCCGTGGTTCTGGGTTTGACTCACGACCGGCCGGACGCGGTGGCGTTCGGGACCCATGCCTGTATCGCGATGGCGGCGGGTTTCGCGGGGCTTGGCGCCATCCTCAGTTGGGCGCGGTTGAAGCCGGGGAAACCGGGCGCGTAAGCCGGTTGTTCACGACGGCCGAGACGACCGAAGAACGCCGGCCGGACAGGCGCCCCGGCCTTTGCGACGGGGGAGAGAGCTTCTCGCCCATTCGATCCTCCCGCCGGGGGCAATCGCGAACCATTCCCCCCGCAGGGTATCACGGTAACCGCGCCAGCCGCTCCCCCAGCAGATCGAAAAACCCGTCCCCGTCCAGCGTCTCCAGCACCGTCGCGTTGAACGGATCGCCGGTGCGGTTCCAGCGGTCGATCGCGGTCCGGCCCCGCCCGATGCCAGGCCCCAGATCGACGCGCGCCGAGCAGGTCCGGGCGGTGAACAACGACGGCTGGATCAGCCAGGCGATCGCGCAGGGGTCGTGCAATGGCGGGGCGGGCAGGCGGCGGGACCGGGGCACCGTCGCCTGAATGTCGCATACGGTCTGGAGGCAGCGCCCGCCCCCCCGCGCGCGCAACGCCGCCAGCCGTTCCGGCGTCGCCAGCGCCTGGGCCGTCAGTTCCAGCGTGGCGAAAACCACCGGACGGCCACAGGCCAGAAGCACGGACAGCGCCTCGGGATCGTTCAGCGCGTTGAACTCGGCCGCCGGGGTCGCGTTGCCCTCGGCCCATGCCCCGGACATGAGAACGATCGAGGCGACGTTGGCGGCCAGCGCCGGTTCCGTCGTCAACGCCAGCGCCAGGTTGGTGACGGGCGCGATACCAACCAGGGTCACCGGTTCGGGCGAGGTCCGCAGGATGCGCCGGATCGCGTCCGCCGCGAGTTCCGGATGCGGCGCGCCGCCATCCGGCAGCGCGATGCCGCCGAGACCGTCGATGCCATGCACCCGCGGCTCGTTGAAGAAGGCACCGAGAATGGGGCGGTCCGCGCCCTTATGGACCGGCACTTGCGATCCGGCGAGCCGTGTCAGCGCCAGCGTATTCGCCAGGGTCCGGTCCAGACCCACATTGCCGCCCGCGACCGTGATCGCCAGCACATCGAGTTCCGGCGACGCCAGCGCGAGCAGCACCGCGAACGCGTCGTCCGTGCCTGGGTCGCAGTCGAGAACGATCGGGATGGGCATCGGAAAGCTCCGGAAAGCCGCGCGGGGAACAGCCCTCGCGAGCGGCGGAAACCAGCGGCCGCGTTACATCCGGACCAGCGCGGAGCCCCAGACCAGGCCGCCGCCCAGCGCTTCCAGCAGGACCATGTCGCCCGGCTTGATCCGTCCGTCCTGGCAGGCTTCGTTCAACGCGAGCGGCACCGACGCGGCGGACGTATTGGCGTGGCGGTCCACCGTGACCACAACCCGCTCGGCCGCCAAACCCAGCTTGCGGCCCATGCCGTCGATGATCCGCTGATTCGCCTGATGCGGCACCAGCCAGTCGATGTCGGCGCGGGTGAGGTTGTTGGCGTTCAGCGCCTCGTCCACCGCCTCGGCGAGCCGGGTGACGGCATGGCGGAAAACCTCGCGCCCGTTCATGACGAGGTGCCCAGGCTTGCCGCGCTGGCCGACCGCGCCATCGACGTAAAGGATATCGCCCAGAGTGCCTTGGGCGTGGAGATGGGTGCTGAGGATGCCGCGATCCGTGCCGCTTCCGTCGCCCGCCCGCAAAAACACCGCGCCGGCGCCGTCGCCGAACAACACGCAGGTGCCGCGATCCTCCCAGTTCAAAATCCGCGAATAGACCTCGCTGCCAATGACCAGCACACCCTTGGCCTGCCCCGCGCGGATCATCCCATCGGCCACGGACAGCGCGTAAATGAACCCGGCGCAGGCCGCCGCGACATCGAACCCGAATCCGCCTTTGACGCCCAGCGCCGCCATGACCCGCACGGCGGTGGACGGAAAGGCCTGATCCGGCGTGCTGGTCGCGAGAATGACCGCGTCCACGTCCGCCACCTCCGCACCCGCATGCGCCAGCGCCGCCCGCGCGGCCTCGGTGCCCATGAAGGTCGCGGTCTCGTGCGGACCGGCGAAATGGCGCTGTTTGATGCCGGTGCGCTCGCGGATCCATTCGTCGGAGGTATCGACGGTGCGCGCCAGCTCGTCGTTGGTGACAATGCGCTCGGGGAGATAACCGCCTGCACCGGCGAGAATGGAACGAATGGGCATCGATTGTCCGGCCGGGGTGTTCGGGGTGACGAGGGAAAACGGGTCAGGCGGTCGCGAGTCGGCGATCCCCTTCGTTTTTGTCCCCTCCGCTGCGCTTGTCCAGCCCGATACGCGCGAGATCTTCGCGGATATGGTCGTTGAAGCGGTGCACGACCATGTCCATGGCCACATCGACCGCGTGCGCGAAGCCCTTGGCATCCGTGCCGCCGTGCGATTTCACGACCACCCCGTTCAGCCCGACCATGACCGCGCCGTTATAGCGCCTCGGGTCGAGCCACTCCCGCAGCCGGTCAAGGCCGGGACGCGCGAGCAAATAGGCGATCTTGGAGGCGATCCCGCGGGTAAACACCTGACGCAGCAACTCGCCGATCAACTTCAGCGCGCCTTCGCCGGTCTTCAGCGCGACATTGCCGGTGAACCCGTCTGTGACGACCACGTCGGTGGTCCCCGCCGTGATGTCGTGACCCTCCACGAACCCATGGAACCGGGGACCGATATGGCTGGCGCGCAGAATCTCGGCGGCCTGGCGGACGGTGTCGTCGCCCTTCATCTCCTCGGCGCCGACATTAAGAAGGCCGATCGAGGGGGCGGTCAGGCCGAGCACGGTGCGCGCGAAGGCATCGCCCATGATCGCGAACTCGACGAGGTTGCGGACATCGCAGCGCACATTCGCCCCGAGATCGAGCATCACCACGTCGCCGCGCGCGGACGGCGCGATGCCCGCCATGGCGGGACGGTCGATCCCCGGCAGCGATTTCAACACGATCTTCGCCAGCGTCAGCAGCGCGCCGGTATTGCCCGCCGAGACCAGACCGGCGGCTTCCTTGTTGGCGACCGCGTCGATGGCGAGCCGCATTGACGACTGGCGGCTGCGTAGCGCCACTGTCGGCTTCATCTCGTTGGTGATGGTCTCGGCCGCGTGGCGGATGGAGCAGACCGCCTTGGCGCGCCGGCGTTTCGCCAGCGCGCCGGTCAGCACGCTCTGATCGCCGAACAGCAAAAACCGCGCCTTCGGATGACGCTCGGCGGCCAGTTCCAGACCGTCGAGCACCATGTCCGGCGCGTTGTCGCCGCCCATGGCGTCAATCGCCAGGGTGTACGAGCCGCTCAAGGCCAGGAGAACTTGCTGGAGGCGCTCATGCGCGCAAACGCCTCGCGCGGTCCGGAATTCAGATCCGGACGGCGTGCTGGAGCGTCTTACCCGCGGCGACCACTTCCCGGCCGTCGTAGTGACCGCAATGGCTGCACACGTGGTGCGGGCGCTTCAGTTCGCCGCAGTTGCCGCATTCGTTGTGCGCTTCCGTGGGCAGAGCCTGATGGCTGCGCCGCATGCCCGCGCGGGAGGGCGACGTCTTACGTTTCGGAACAGCCATGCTACCAGGTCCTTCTTCCTCGGGTTAAAAACCCGGAATACGTGTGAGCCGCGCCGTCTAGCAGAGAGGTTCTGGCGCCGCAAGGCGGATATCGCCGCGGGCCTGAGCCCGGTGGAAGCCCCAGGGCTTCGCCCCGGACCCCACGGGGGCGCTGCCCCTCGACCCCGCCAAGGCAGGGCCTTGGATGCCAACTCCTTGGGGGAGAGGATGAAGGGGGGCCTACACGGACGTTGAAACGTCGTGGATGGCCCCCCTTCATCCTCTCCCCCAATTAACCGGGTCCAGGGCCCCCGCCCTGGTGGGTTCGACGGGCAACGCCCTCGCGGGGCCCGGGGCGGAGCCCCGGTCTTTCCTCCGCCCCTCCGCCCGGATACGCTCGCGTCAACCTTAAAGTGGGAGAGAACGCCATGCACTGGACAGATCGCCGCGAACGCTACCGGGAAGTCATCGGTGGCAACGAATGCATTCACCCCGGCTCCGTCTTCGACGCGATTTCCGCCCGCATCGCCGAGGAAATCGGCTTCGAGGTCGGGATGTTCGCCGGGTCCATCGGCTCGTTCTCCGTGCTCGGCGCGCCCGATCTGATCGTGCTGACGCTGACCGAATTCGCCGCGCAGGCTTATCGCATCAATCGCGCGGGCAAGCTGCCGCTGATGGTCGACGCCGATCATGGCTACGGCAACGCGCTGAACGTGATGCGCACGATCCAGGAGCTGGAAACAGCGGGGGTCGCGGGCATCATGATCGAGGACACGGTGCTGCCGCGCACCTTCCGCGAAAAATCGCCCATGCTGATTTCGCTCGAGGAAGGCATCGGCAAAATGCGCGCCGCTTTGGCCGCGCGCGAGGACAAATCCCTCACCATCATTGGCCGCACCTCGGCGGCGCAGATCGCGGACTGGAAGGAAGCGGTCAAACGCGCCAAGGCTTACGAGAAAGAAGGCGTCGACGCGATGTTCTTCGCGGGCGGCATCACCAGGGAATTGCTGGAAGCGTTGAAGGCCGAGGTCAAAATCCCGATCATGCTGGGCGGCGGAGTCGCGGGCATGGACAAGGCGTATCTCGGTTCCATGGGCGTGCGAATCGCGTTGCAGGGGCATCAGCCCTTCTCGGCCGCGGTGCAGGCCGTCTACGACACGCTGAAGGCACTGCGCGACGGAACCAAACCGTCGGACCTGAAAGGGATCGCCTCGGCGGAGCGGATGGAGAAAGTCACCCGCGCCGGAGATTACAAGACCTGGACCGAGAAGTTCCTCACCTGAACCGCCTTCGGGCCTCCGCGCCGCGTGTCGCGGAGGCCCACCGCGTCTGTAACCGGCGCGATCCGTAACCGGACTGACGGAATTCCCCATGTAGCCTGGCACCGCCGCCCAAATTTTCCGGGCGCCGGGAGCATGGGTCGGAACAATGCCGGACACGATGGAACGATTGTCGCGCGTTTCCGCGGCCTGGCGGGGCGCGTGCCCGGCGTGCCGGGCGCCGGAGGCGGGGACGGGCGAATACCGGGATTGCATGGGTTGTGGCTCGGTCTGGGTGCCATCGCGGCGCGATTACCGTTACGACGACGAATATCCGGCGTTTCGCGGCCACCACGACGACGCCATCGCCGCCTGCAAAATAAAAACATTCGAACGCTGGCAACGCCGCCTCGAAACACCGCTCGCCGGGAAGAACGTACTGGAAGTGGGCTTCGGCGGCGGCGCCACGCTGGCCTGGATGCGCGATCGGGGCGCGACGGTGTCCGGCGTGGAACCAGTCGCCGCCAATCGCGCCGCCGCCGCCGCGCTTGGCGTGCCGCCCGCGCGAATCGCCGCCCGCCTGGACGACATCGCCGGCGAAGACTTCGATCTTGTCTTCTACCTTGATTCTTTCGAGCATGAAACGGAACCGTCCCGCCACCTGGAAAAACTGAACCGCCTGACACGGCCGGGCGCGCGCGCGCTGCTGGTCCTCCCGGTCGCCGATTGCCTGTCCCGCCGCGTCATGGGCCGCTGGTGGCCCCACGACATCCGCGATCACTGGGTCTTTTATTCCACCCTGGGCCTCACACGCCTCTGGGACCACCATGGCTGGTCGCTGGAATCGACATTTCATCCAAGTAAATATATCAGCGGCCTGACCATCGCCCGCCACGTCGAACTCAAGACCCGCGTGCCACTGCCCGCCGCGCCGCTGCGTTCGACCGCCATTTGGCTGAATTTCGGCGAGCGCGGCCTGATCTTCCAGAAAACCGCCGAATGACCCTCCAAACCAAGCGTCGCGTCGACTACTGGGCTGGCGGCCTGCTGCTGGCCCTGCTGTTCCCGCTGGTGCGGCTTCTGGGCCTGACGATGCGCCGCGACCATTCCACCGCGCAACGCAAGGGTTGCGCGGTCGTGAAACTGGTGGGCGCGGGCAGTTTGTTTCTCGCGATGCCGTCGATGCGAGAAATTCGCGCGCAATTCCCCGCCGGACGCTTTCATCTCGTCGGCTCGCCCGCCGTCGTCCGCGTGGCACGGGAATTCGGCTGGTTCGACTCATATTGGGTCATCGACGATTCCTCCCTGCTCCGCCTGATCGTTTCCACCGCGACCGTGCTGTGGCGCATGGGACGGCACTGCGATCACGCGATCGATCTGGAAGTCCATTCCCGCTTCACGACCCTCTTGACCGTGCTGTCCACGGTGCGCAACCGCATCGGCTTCGTCGACGAAATCGTCTTCTGGCGGCGCGGCTTTTACACCCACATGACATTCTTCAACGTCCACGGCCCGGTTTATGTTTTCTACGACCTGCTGGCGAAATGGTTCGGCGTGGACACAGTCCCCGTCACCGCCTTCAATACCGGCTTCCGCCAACAGACCCTGGCCGCGCCCATGCCCGAAGGCATTTCGCCACGCGCGCCCTTCGTCGCCATCGGCCACGCCTGCTCCGACCTCAGCCGCGAACGCCAGCTTCGGCCCGAAGAGTGGAAACGCCTGCTTCACCCCGTGTTACTCGCCGGACACGAAATCGTGCTTCTGGGTGGACCCGGAGACGCCGGCGCGGCGGACGCGATCGTCGCGGCGCTGGGACGCGGCACCAATCTCTGCGGACGCCTGTCCGTCGTGCAATCCGCGCAAATCGTCGCGCGCGCGTCGGCCTATTATGGGATCGACTCCATGCTGCTGCATTTGGCGCGCGCGCAGTCCGTGCCGGTGGTCGCGGCCTTCGGACCGACCGACCCCGGCGTTCTGCTGCGCCCATTGGGCGGACGGGAACGCGTCGGCTTCGCGAAACTGCCCTGTGCGCCCTGCATCCATGTCAACGAAACCCCGCCCTGCCAGGGCCGCCGCACCTGCATGGCGCTGGCGCTGGACAGTCTGCTGTCTCCCCCGGACCAGGCCCAGGCCTCCGTGCCGCCGGTGGGCTGGGACGTCGACCCCGGCGCGTCCCGGGTGCGAGAGATTTCCGTCGCCTGTTCCTGACCGCCAAACGATCGAAACCCGCGCGTAGCGGCCAGCCCCTTATATCGGCGCCATGCCAGAACCTATCCGTGGACGCGCCCATGCCTTCCTGTTCGTGCTGCTGTGCGGCGCCGGACTCTTCTGGTCCCTGGCCGGGATTGTTGGGGCGGGCAACGAACTGTCCAACGTCGACCGTTACTCCGAAGCCAACGCCTTGCGCGAGGTCCGCAATTTCCTGGAACACGGCCTGACGCGCCATGCCGGACTCGGAAATGTCGTTTACCCCGGCCTTTACCCCAATGACGGCTTCGCCCGCGAACCCGAGGTCGCCCGGCTGTCGGTGACGGAGGAAGGCGTCTACACGCATTATCCCCCCGGCCCCGAATATCTGCTTTACGCCGCCGCCAAACTTCTGGGCCCCGAACCGGTCTGGCGCCTGCGCCTGCTGCCTGTTGCCCTTGGTTGCGCGGCGCTTTTCTTCCTGGGGTTGTCCGTCCGCGCCCGCTTCGGCGATGCCGCCGCCTGGCTGACCATGGGCACTTTGGCCCTGACCCCCGCGGTGTCCGATGGCTTCGCCGGTCTGCACTACCAGGGCTACGCCACGGCGTTGACGATGGTCGAAATCGGCCTGACCCTGCGCGCCGGCTGCCCGGCCGCGTCCTTGGCCCCCTTCGCGCTTCTGGGCTTCGCGCAGGGCTGGCTGTCCTTCGACTACGCGTTCCTGGTCGCGCTCGTGCCACTGTCCCTGGAACTGTGCCTCCCATGCATCGACGCCGCCCATCGCCCGGACTGGCGCACCGCCTGGGCCCGCGCGATCCTCGCCGGGGCGGGCTTCGCCGCCGCGCACGGCCTGCATTTCCTCCAGGTCGCGGCCTATTGGGGGTCGTTCGAGGCCGCGTCGCGCGACTTCGGCGGCGCGGCCGCCCATCGCGCCGCGGCCGGTGTCCCGGAAGCCGCCCTCGACCGCGTCTTCTTCAGTCTGGGCAATCTGAAACTCTATCTTTATGGTCTGCACCCGCTGAACACCGGCCTGTCTTTGCCTGAGGCCGAAACACCCGAAAACTGGTCCATGTTCCGCTTTCTGGGTTTGGCGCTCGGTCCCTGGTGGGTGGCCATCACCCTGGCCGCGATGCTCCGCGATGCCATCAGGCCAGGCCCGGATGCCCGAAAATTCCGAATGGACTGGTATCGCGCGAGCCTGACCTCTATCCTGACATCGTCGGTCTGGATTCTGGCGATGGCGAATCACGCGGGCCATCACCGGCATTTCCTCTACCGCCATTTGTTTTTCGCGTTCTTTGTCGCGGTTCTGTTCGGCGCCGTCCGGCTCGCCCGCCAGTGGGAGAGGGCGCGGGCCGCCGGGCACCGTGGCCTGGCTTTCTCCTTTCTGGGCGGATATCGATGACGCACCCACCCAAGGCCGAATTCGACGCCTACGCGGAGGGCTACGATTCCGGCATGAACGCCCCGCTGAAAGGGCTGGCCGGCGCGGGACCCGACGACTTCATCGCCGTGAAACTCCGCTGGCTGCTGCGCTGGTGGCCGGATCTGGCCACCCGATCCGATCTGTCGATCCTGGATTACGGCTGCGGCGCCGGGACGCTGATGCGGCTGATGCGAAACGCCGGCATTCCCGGCGCGATGACCGGCACCGATATTTCCACCGGGATGCTGCGCGAAGCCGCGCGCGCCTGGCCCAGCGGCACGCCCCAGCCGGCGTTACACGCCCAGAATGGCGCCGAAACCGGCCTCCCCGGCGCGGCCTTCGATCTCGCCGTCATCAGCGCGGTCCTGCACCACGTCCCCCTCGACGCCCGCGCGGCGGTCTACGCCGAATTGCGCCGCGTCCTGAAACCCGGCGGCCGTCTGGTGGTGTTCGAACATAACCCCTGGAACCCCGTCACCCGCTTCGTCGTCGCGCGCACCCCGATCGACGCCGACGCGATCCTGCTGCCACGGACGGAAGTGTCCGCGTCCCTCCGCGAAGGGGGATGGCGCGACATCCACGCCTCCGACCTCATGTTCCTCCCGCCACGCCTTGGCGCCGTCGCGACCGCGGTCGAGCGCGCGTTCTCCTGGCTGCCTCTGGGCGGACAATACGCGGTGACCGCGCGGGCATGAGCGGCCGTGGCCTGACCGCGCGGGAGGTTCCGCCAGGCGGAGCGCCGTTCTTCGGCGCACCGTTCAACGCCTTCGCGCTTTCGTCCGGCGGGCGCATCGACTTCGCCTGCGCCGCGTTGCTGGCCGTCCTGACTGTCGCGATGCTCCTGCCGGGCATTCTGACACTGCCGATGGAGTTGTGGGACGAAAGCCGCAACGCCATCGGCGCATGGGAAATGGCGGCGAGCGGGGACTGGATCGTCACGCGGTTCGATGGCCAACCGGACCTCTGGAGCACGAAACCGCCGCTGCTGATCTGGGCGATCGCGGCGTTCATGCGCGCCGGGCTGGACCCGTTGCTGGCGACACGTTTGCCGTCGTTGCTGGCCACGATTGGCGGCGTGACCGGGATTTATTGGGCTTGCGGCACCCTGGCGCGCGACCGTCTCGCGGGTCTTCTGGGCGGATTGTTCGCGCTGTGCTCGGTCTTGTATATCGGCGATCACGCCGGACGCACCGGCGACTTCGACGCCCCGCTGGCCCTGTTCACCCTGGGCTTTGTCCTGTGTACCGGCCAGTATATCGACGCGGAAACCGGCCGGGGCGGACACTGGATCGCCGCGGGCGCGGGCCTGTTCGCTCTCGCCGCCTTGACCAAAGGCGTCGCCGCCGGGTTCGCGGTGCCCGGCCTCCTCGCTTATGCCATCGCGCGCGGGCGTCTGGTCGCGATCTTGCGCGACTGGCGTCTTTGGGCGTCGGCGATTGCCGCCTGCGCGGTCCTCGCGCTGTGGTGCGCGATTCGGGAACAGGCCGCGCCAGGTTTCTTCGCCGCGATGTGGGCGAACGACGTGGGGGGGCGCGTAACGATCGCCCAGGACGATCACGAGGAGGGATGGTACTTTTATGCGATGGTGCTGGCACAGGCGGCGGAACCGATTGTGCTGCTGCTGCCCGCCTTGTTCGTGGTCCGGAAGGACCCGGATCCCACCCGCCGGCGCCTGTGCCTGCTGACTGGCCTCGCGGCGGCCTCCATCCTTCTTACGATCACCTGCGCGCGCACCAAACTTTATTGGTATGCCGTGCCCATGGTGCCGCTGCTCGCGATCGCCACCGCCATCGCCCTCACGACGGTGTCGCGCACCTATGGTTCGCCGATCAAAAGCGCCGGTCTGCTGCGTCCGATCGCTTTCCTGCTGCTGATGACCTTCTGGTACCAAAACATCCGCGCCCCCGCCGCGGACAGCCCCTATGCGCCGGATCAGGTCTGGTACGGTCCGTTCCTGGCGGAATTGCGCGCGAGGACGAAACTTGACGGCGCCATCGTCGTCGATGGCGGGATGGGAAACGCGGCGGGGTTCGTCAATTACAACCCGATCGCCATGTTCCACACCGCCACAGCCACGCGGTTTGGCGAGCATATCCGTCTGGCCACCCCATCCGCCGCAATCGTCCCCGGGACAACCGTCGTCACCTGCGATCCCGCCGAGCGAGACAAATTCCGCGCCGATCCCACCTTCGCGACGATCCACGCCAATGCGAGATGCCTCGCCGGATCGTTCCGTTTCACGACGCCGGCGAGGTAGCCCACGATGTTCCTGTCCGTTGTCGCGCCCTGCTTTAACGAAGCCGCCGGTCTCGCCGAGTTTCACCGGCGGGTGTCCGCTGCCTGCGGCGGCCTCGCCTCCTGGGAACTCATCCTCGTTAACGACGGTTCGACCGATGCCACCTGGGATGGCATGACCGGTCTCGCCCGCCGCGATCCCCACGTGGTCTGTGTCAATCTCGCCAGGAACTACGGACACCAGATCGCCCTGACCGCCGGACTGCGCCATTGTCAGGGCGAATATATCCTGATTTTGGACGCGGACCTGCAGGATCCCCCGGAACTCCTGGACGACATGTTGCGGCTGATGCGCGAACAAGACGCCGATGTCGTCTATGGCCAGCGCCGCGCGCGCACCGGCGAAACCTGGTTCAAAACCCAGACCGCCTCGCTGTTCTACCGCCTGATGCGCCGCCTCGTGGATATCGAAATACCCCTGGATACCGGCGACTTCCGCCTGATGAACCGGCGCACCGCCGCCGTGTTGAACGACATGCCGGAACAACACCGCTTCATCCGCGGCATGGTGAGCTGGATCGGCCTGAAACAATTGCCGATTCTTTACGACCGGGACGCGCGTCACGCGGGCGAAACAAATTATCCACTGCACAAAATGATCCGCCTCGCGCTGGACGCGATCACCGGATTTTCGGTGATCCCCCTGCGCCTCGCCTCCATGACCGGCACCGCGATCGGCGGGATCGGCCTGCTGCTGCTGATCTATACGATCGGCGGGTGGATGACCGGACGCGTCGTGGAAGGCTGGACCAGCCTGATGATCGTCATGCTGATTCTGGGCGGCGCGCAATTGTTGCTGCTTGGGATCTTCGGCGAATATCTCGGGCGGCTCTATCTGGAATCGAAGCGGCGGCCGCTGTTCGTGGTCGATCGCGTCGTGACCGGCCAAACCCTGCCGCGAGACCCTTGACACGGCGCCCATCCTGTCGCGCAGTCTCCGCCGGGACGACGCTCCAGAGCCAACAAAAGGACACCGGCGATGAAATTCGGAATCTTCTATGAACTGCAATTGCCGCGGCCCTGGGGGGCCGACGACGAACGGCAATTGTTCCAGAACGCGCTAAGCCAGGTCGAACTCGCCGACAAGCTGGGCTACGATTACGCCTGGGAAGTCGAACATCACTTCCTGGAAGAATACTCGCACTCGCCCTCGCCGGAAGTCTTCCTTGGCGCCGCCAGCCAGCGCACCAAAAACATCCGCCTTGGCCACGGCATCGTGCAACTGACCACCAACCCGCCGCAACGCGTCGCGGAACGGATCGCCTGTCTCGATCTCGTGTCCAACGGCCGCGTCGAATTCGGCACCGGCGAGTCCGGGTCCATCACCGAACTCGGCGCCTTCGACCGGAGCATGGAAACGAAACGCGAGATCTGGGAAGACGCGCTCCGCTGCATCATCCCGATGTTCGAGGACAAAGGCGTCGAACTGAACACGAAATGGCACAAGATGCCGCTTCGTAACGTGCTGCCGAAACCCGTGCAAAAACCTCACCCGCCGCTGTGGGTCGCCTGCTCCCAACTCGAAACCCTGGAAATGGCGGGACGCCGGGGCATCGGCGCGCTTGGCTTCCAGTTCCTTTCCGCCGACGCCGCTTTCGCCTGGGTTCACGCCTACTACAACGCTTTCACCAAGCGGCAAGAAAAGCTGTGCGATTATCAGACCAATCCGAACATCGCGCTGGTGTCCTACTTCATGTGCGCGAAAACGGACGAAGAAGCCCGTAAACGCGCGGAAGGCGCCACTTTCTTTCAGTTCGCGTTGCGGTATTTCGGCTCGTCCTCGGGACGCAAACGGCCCGACCCCTACACCGTGAATATCTGGGACGAGTACAACAAGTGGAAAGCCGCCAACCCCGACGCCGCCGCCCGCGCGCTGGCCGGCGGACTGATCGGCTCGCCCGATACCATCCGGCGTAAACTGCGGCGCTTCAAATCGTCGAACATCGACCAGGTGATTCTGCTTAATCAGGCGGGCCGCAACACGCACGAACATATCTGCGAAAGCCTGGAACTGTTCGCGAACGAGGTCATGCCGGAATTCCACGCCGACGAACCCGCGCACCAGGAATGGAAACAAAAAGTCCTGGCCGGCGAAATCCAACTGGAGGAAATCGACACCCAACCCTTCCGCGACCGCTTCGGTCCGAACTCGATCCAGCCGACGGCTCAAGCCGCGGAGTGAGGGTGCGCCGGGGCTCTGCCCCGGACCCCGCGAGGGCTCCGCCCTTCGAACCCGCCAGGGGAACGTCCCCTGGACCGCGATCGATTTTGGCCATGAATGAGAAAGGGCCTACTCGGACGTTGAAACGTCTCGGTAGGCCCTTTCTCATTCATGGCCAAACCCCGGGGTTCCAAGGGCGAGCCCTTGGCGGGGTTCGAAGGGGCAGAGCCCCTCGCGGGGTCTGGGGCAGCGCCCCAGGTGCCGCCTCAGTCCGCGATCGCGGCGTAGACCAGGTCGCGGAACAGCAGCCGGTAGTATTCGCGTTGCACCGGCGCCTGGATCATCAGCACCCCGAACAGGCGTTCCGCCGGATCGACCCAGAAGGAGGTGCCCGCCGCGCCGCTCCAGTAATAATTGCCGACCGTGCCGGGGAACGTGGCCATGCCCGCGTGGGTGCGCACGGCGAAACCCAGGCCGAAGCCGTGGCCGGGCGGGAGTGTGTCGAGCGGGCGCGGAACGGACTCGCCAAGGTGATCGGAGGTCATGAGTTCCAGGGTTTTGCGCCCGATGTAGCGTGTGTTGTCCAGCCGACCGTTGTTCAGCAGCATGGCGCAGAAACGGGCGTAGTCCATCGCGGTGGAGGCAAGACCGCCGCCGCCGGATTCAAAGATGGCGGTGCGCTTCATGTCGAGCAGCGCGATATCCGTGCCGCTTTCCGGGTCTTTGGCGAAGGGCTCGGCGATACGGCCGTGGTCCTTTTCGGGAACGGAGAAGGTGGCGTCCACCATGCCCAGAGGGGAGATCAGGCGCTCGTTGAGGAAGACGCCGAGGGTCTGGCCGGAAATGACCTCGATCAGCCGGCCCAACACGTCGGTGGAACGGCTATATTCCCAGCGCGAGCCGGGCTGGTGCATCAGCGGCAGGGAGGCGAGTGTCGCGGCCTGTTCGGCGTTGGTCTGCCGCAGGCGGGAGACCCGCGACTGAATGTAGGCTTTATGCACAAGGGAGTTGCCGCGGAATTCGTAGGTCAGGCCCGAGGTATGGCGCAACAGGTCCTGGACGGTGATGGAGCGGTTGCGCGGAACCGTCGTCAGCGTGTCGCCGGAGATGATTCCGACCTGTGTGGCGGCGAATTCCGGGATGTATTTCTCGATGGGGTCGCTCAGCAGCAGGCGGCCTTCTTCCCACAGCATCATGATGCCGGTGGAAACCATCGGTTTCGTCATCGAATAAATACGAAAAATCGAGTCTTTCGCCATCGGCTGCCCGGTCGCGGGGTTCTGGCTACCGAAAGCCTCGAAATACGCGACTTTGCCGTGGCGGGCGACCAGGGCGACGGCGCCGGGCACGTGTCCGGCGGCGACGCGGTCCTGGAGCGCGCTGGACAGGCGGCCCAGAGCGGCGGTGGAGAGGCCGACGTCCTCGGGCTTGCAGGCGGGGAGGGGAGGGGACATGGATGTTTCCTTTTTTGGTATCAGTTGGAACGGATGATGCCGCCGTCGATGGCGATGACCTGGCCGGTGACGTAGTCCGAGAGGTCGGTGCAGAAGAATTCGACGACTTTCGCGCAGTCCTCGACGCCGCCCAGCCGGCGCAGGGCGATGGATTCGGTGCGGTCCCGGTTCGACCCGGCCTGGTTCGGCATCACGGTGGCGACGATGCGTCCCGTCGTGATGATCCCTGGCGCGATGCAATTCGCGTTAATTCCGAACGGGCCCAGGTCCTGCGCCAGATATTTCGTGTAATGCGCGATCGCCGCTTTCGCCGCGCCATAATGGGCGTAGCCGCCGTCGGGGGACGGGCCGAGCCCGGCGATCGAGCTGACGGTGACGATTTTGCCGGAACGTTGTTCTTTCATGAACGGCGCGACGGCGTTGACGCTGTAGACGGTGCCGTAAAGGTTCATGCTGGTGACGAGGTGCAGCAGGCTCGAATCGAGTGTGCTGGCCTTGGTGTCCACGGGCCGTCCGCGGCCGCCGCCGGCGTTGGCGACCAGGATGTCGATCCGCCCGAAGGCTTTCATCGCCTGTTCGGCCATGGCGTTCACGGCGGCTTCGTTCGTGACGTCCATTTCGATGCCGATCGATTCGCCGCCGCCGGCGATAATTTCCGCCATGGTGGTTTCGGCGGTCATGGCTTTCGCTTCGGCGTCGAATTCCGTGTAGGATTTCAGGTCGATGTCGGTGATCACGATTTTCGCGCCAAGACTGGCGAGGCGGCGGGCGTAGGCGCGGCCCAGTCCGCGGGCGCCGCCGGTGACGATGGCGACTTTTCCGTCGAGTTTACCCATGTGCGTTTCCTTCGTTACTGGTCGATCGTGTCGCGCGCGCGTTCCCGCGCGGCTGTGTCCCGCGCGATCATGCCTTACGCGCGGCGCGGCGCAACCGCGGCTTTTCCTCTTGTGTCGTGCGGTCCAGGATGCCGTGCAGCGCCGCGACCGTGTCCGGCGGCAGTTGATGCAGCGTCCGTGCCAGCCGGTTCGCCAGCGCGGTTTGTTCCGCTGTCAGCCCGCCGGTATCGATTCGCACTTTCGGCCGCGACAGCCGCGCGAGGCCGGACATTTCGTCGGCCTCGTCCCAGATCAGGCCGAAATATTCGTTGACCTGGTGGACCAGGCCGGCGGAGGGCGTGCCGCGGCGGCCGTGTTCCAGCGCGGAGAGATAGGCCGACGAAACCTGGAGTTCAGCCGCGAGGTGTTTCTGCGTCAGGCCGCGTTCGGCCCGCAACTGGCGCAGCCGCGACCCGAAGGGGGTCATGTTTTCGGGCGGCGCAGCAGCAGGCGCACGGAGCCGGTGTTGGCGGCGTGCGGATGCGCGGCGGCCAGCACCATCGGGCGGATGTCTGGCAGGTTGAGCCAGAGGGGGAACTCGCGCCGGATCACCCCGCCGCCCTCGCCGCCGCCTTTGCCCGTGACGATTTCCACGCAGCGGAGCCGGTCGGTATGCGCCGCGCGCAGGAACGATCGCAGCGCGTGGAACGCGCCCTGTGCCGTCATCCCGTGCAGATCGAGTTTTCGTGGCACGCCCATTTTGCCGCGCTGGAAGCGTTGCCAGGTGGAGGTATCCAGGCCCGCGGGTTGCCCGCCGACGCCAAGCGGACCGGCGCGCACGGGCCGTGGCGGGGGCGCCGCGGCCAGCCGGACCACGGGCTCGGCGGACTCCAGGACGGGCTCCGGCGGCGGCGCGATCGGACGGCGCCCGCGCAGGGGGGCGATCCGGTGGGCGAAGCGCGCCCATTCCGCCTCCTCGGTGTCTGTCAGCGCCCGCGCGCGTCGTCCGGCCCCGAAGGCCATGGTCTCACCGGCTCAGGCCGCGCGCGGCCAGCGCGGCGAGGTAGTCCGCCCATTTCCGTTCGTGCCCGGCGCCGAGTTCGAACAGGTAATCCCAGGAGAAGATGCCGCTGTCGTGGCCGTCGTCGAAGACAAGGCGGACGGCGTAATGCCCGACCTGTTCCACCGCCGAGATCCCGACATTCTTCTTGCCGCCGACATACATGCGCTGTCCCGGACCGTGGCCCTGAACCTCGGCGGAGGGGCTTTCGACGCGCAGATATTCCGCCGGAAGATCGAAGGCCGCCCCATCGTCGAAGGCGACCTTAAGCAGATTCTCCGCGCGGATCAGGCGAATGTCGGTGGGAATGGGCATCAGGCGTCCAGCTTGCGGGCTTCGTCGATCAGCATGATCGGGATGCCGTCGCGCACGGGGTAGGCGAGGCCGGCCTTGCGGCTGATCAACTCGCCGGCGGCGCGGTCGTACTCCAGCGGCCCCTTGGTCAGCGGGCAGACCAGAATTTCCAGCAGCCGCGGATCGAGCGGGGCCTGGTGCGCGAGATCGGACATAAGCTCTCCTGGCATTCAGCTCACGGTATGGCTCGACGACCCGCCCGGTTCCGCCGCGCCCATGCGCAGCAGCGCCAGCAGCGTATCGGCCCGGTCCGCGTCGGTCGGGGCTTCCAGCAGCGCCTGTTTTTCCACGGGTTCGAAGGGGCAGACCATGGCGAGCGTCACGACCAGTGCCTCGTCGGGCAGACGGTTGATGGCGTCCCAGTTGGGTTCCACCCCGCGTTGCCCGAAATACCCTTTCAGCGCCGCCAGCATGACCTCCCGGTCGAATGTCGTCTCGGGCGCCTCCGCCATATCCGCCCGGTAGCGGGAAAAATCGCCGATCACGCGGCGGTAGCCTCTGACACCGTCGATTTCGCTCACGATCGAGAAGCGGGCGAGGCCGGTCAGCGTGATCAGCAGGCGGCCGTCCTCGGTCTCGCTGAACGAGGACAGGCGGCCCAGACAGCCGATCCGGTAAAGGCCGGGGCCGGCGGCGGTCTCGGGCAACGACAGGTCGGGCTGGATCATCGCGAACATCCGGCCATGGGCCAGCGCGTCCTCGGTCATCGCGAGGTAGCGGCGCTCGAAAATGTTCAGCGGCAACCGCCCGCGCGGCAGCAGCAGCGCGCCGGGCAGCGGAAAGACCGCGAACTCGGCGGGCAGGTCTTCGAAGCGGGTCTGGAACCCGGCCATGTCAGCTAAACAAGATCGCGGACAGGCGGCGGCGGGCGGCGCCCGTCGCGGGTTCGTCGAAGCCCCAGGCTTCGAAGAATTTTAATAATTGCAACCGGGCGGCGTCCTCGTTCCATTTCCGGTCGCGGCGCATGATTTCCAGCAGGGCGTCGGCGGCGGCTTCGCGTTCGTCCATGGCGTTCAGGGCTGTCGCGAGGTCGTAGCGAGCCTGATGGTCCTTGGGGTCGGATTCCAGCCGGGCTTTCAGCGAATCCAACTGGGACCGGGCCGCGCGGCCCTCGGAGGCCAGGGCCAGCGCGCTGCGGGCGCCGGCGATCTCGGCGTGCTCGGCGAGTTTCTCCGGCACTTTCGACAATGCGTCGGCGGCCTGTTCCTCGCGGCCCAAGGCGATGAGGGCGCGGATGAGGCCGCCCCAGGCGTCGCCGTTTTCGGGTTCCTGTTGCAGCAGGGCGCTGAACATTTCGCCGGCGCCCTCGGCGTCGCCTTCTTCCATCGCGGTGCGGGCCTCGGCCAGCAGGTCGGCGGAGGGCATGGACCCGCCGGCGGACTTAAGCAGGCCCTCGACGAAGCGCTTCACTTCCGATTCGGGTTGCGCGCCCTGGAAGATGTCGGCGATCTGGCCCTGCCAGAAGGCGGCCACGGTCGGTACCGATTGCATGGGCAGGCCGAGCTGCGCGAGCTGGCGGACGAGACTCTGGTTGGCGTCGATGTCGATTTTGACCAGCTTCACGCGCCCGCCGGCGGCGGTGACGACCTTTTCCAGCGTCGGGGTCAGTTGCTTGCAGGGGCCGCACCAGGTGGCCCAGAAATCGACGAGAACCGGGACGGTCTTCGAGGCCTCGATCACGTCGGCCATGAAGGTTTTTTGATCGCCGTCGACGATCGTGCCGGCGGGCGTTCCGGCGGGCGCGCCGCCGCCCGAAGGGGTCTGGCCGATGATGTGGTCCATGAAGCAGTCGTCCTCTTTCTACGATCGGTTCGCGTTGGCCGGGCGCGGCCTGGGCCGGAGACTCGTCCTGAATCGGATAAATGTCGCGCCGCGCGCGGATTGCAAGCGGCTTCGCGCCGGGCGAGACCATGCCGTCCGGCGCGCGCGGCGTCCAGGGGCCCGGTCTTTCGTCCGCCGGCGCCGGTCTTGTTCTTCGGCCGCTGGTCCCGGGTGTGGCGTCCGGGCGCGGAATCCGCCACACAGCGCGTTGAATGGGATGATGGAGGTCGTGTGAACTTGCATTGGGGCGCCTTGGCCGTGGCGATCGCGACCACGATGTTCGGCCAGACGCTGCTCAAGGCCGGGGCCTCGGCGCCGAATTTCGTCGCGCAATTGTTCGACATCCGGACCATGGCGGGTTTGGTGCTGTATGGCGGCTCCGCGCTCCTGTACATTATCGCGCTGCGGAAAATCCCCATGTCGGTGGCGTTGCCCTGCACCGCGGTGTCCTATATCGCCGCCGCGCTCATTGGTTACTACGTGTTCGGCGAGTCCATGGGCATTCCCAAGATCGCCGGCATCGCCATGATTTGTCTGGGTGTCATCATGCTCGCGACGGGCTGACGCCGCGGGTCAGGCCGCGCGGGCGCTGCTGCCGTACCGCGGATAGGCGCGCATCGGCTCCAGATGGAGCGCCACATCCATTGCCGTCGCGCCCGCGAACCAGGCGGCGGGCAGCCGCGCGTCGCCGTCGGTCCAACGAAACTCGTTCTCCGGCTCGTAAGGATGGAACCCTTCCGCCAGGGCCGGGTCCGCCATGTCGAAAACATGAGCCTGTGCGCCGCGGGTCAGCGCGATTCCGCGGACGGCGACGCCCAGGCGCCGCGGATCGCGCAGGAGGGCCATTTCGGCGGGCGAACCGGCGCGCGATATCAGGCGTAGCTCCGATACCCCGGCGGGAACCTGGAAGCGGTAATGGCCGTCCGAGATGGCGGCGGGATCGATCCGCCGCCCATCCGCCAGCAAATGCGCGTCTGGGTCCGCCGCTTCCGCCAATGTCCGGCGCGCTGGCGCCCGGTCCAGGAACCGGCGCCATGCCGCGTCCACGATGGGTCCGCCGGTCGCCACCTCCGCGAAGGCGGGCTTCGGCGGGCCGTCCCAATCGGGATTGGCGTTTTGGAACAGCCAGCGGTTGCCGTCGTCGCGATAGGTTTCCGCCGCCGCGCCGTTGGCGATCAGGATGTCGTGCGATTCGAGTTCGATGTGATAGAACTCGACTTCGCGCCGGTGGTCGTCCCATTCGATGTTGCGGTGATTGACCAGGAATTCGGCCGGGATCAGCACACCGTCGATGTGGAACGAGTGGCCCTTGGTCACGCGCAGATCGTAATACGGGACATTGTCCGCGAAGGCGCCGCGCCGCACCACCACCGGAGTCGCGTCGCTCCGCTTTCCCGGCTGGACCAGCACTTTTCCGGTGCCGATCCACAGAATCGGGCGCGCGGTGCCGGACAAGGTCACGATCAGGTCGCCGGTTTTCAGGTCCTGCACCCGGACCTCGCCGTGGGGCGTGCGGATCAGCGTGTCGCGCAGGAAGCACGGCGCCTCCGTCGTCGTGACGACGCCGGAGCCCGTCACAGCGAAGGCGCCGCCGGAGAAGTCGCGGCCCGTGTCCAGCACGATGTCCACGGGGGCGTTGCCGGAGCGCTGAATTTCCAGCGTGTTACCGTTGACGATGCCGGCGGAGGTCGCGTCGGTCACCCCGGTCAGCGCGATGGTGTCCCCGGCCTGGAACCCCAGCACGGTGCCCGCGAATTGCGTGGGATCGATCGTCAGCACGCCGCTGTTGGCGGTGAAAACAATCGTTTGGCCAGATGTCACGGTCCCGGCGACCGTCACCGCGCCGTCCGCCTGGATGAACTCGACGCCGGTGCCGGAAAGACTATCGACCGCCAGCGTGGAGGGATCGACGACGATGGTGCCGTTATTGACGATGGCGCCGCCATTCAAGGCCGCGTTCACCAGGGTTAGCGTGCCCGCGTTGGTCAGCGTGCCGGCATTTGTCAACGTCGTCCCGCTGGTCAGGGTGTTCGCCCCGGCGAAAACCCAGTTGGCGCCCGCGTCGATCGTCTCCCGCGCGAAATTGACGAATTGCGATCCGAGACCCGTCAGCGTGCCGGACGATGCCGCGGAGGCCAGCTCCAGCGTGCTGATCGCCGTGGCGCCGATCGTGTTGCCGCCGTCCACCTTGCCAACGAATACCGCGCCCGGCACGAATATCGCCCGGTTCGCGAAGCCCGTCCCCAGATGGACCGCGTAATCGCCGCCCGCCAGCGTCCCGGCGTTGGACACGGTGCCCGCGCCGCCTTCCAGGTGGACGGCCTGATTGTTGCCGGACACGCGCCCGCCGGCCTGGTTGACCACCGATCCCCCGATTTGCAGCTCGATCCCGTACGACATCGAGGTCGCGACGTTGTTCGCCGCGATGGAACCCATGTTGACCACGGTCCCCACGCCGCCCGCGATCTGGACGCCGAAATAGTTGCCCGCGATCGAACCGCCCGCGAGGTTAAAGACGGTGCCGTCGCCGCCAATGGCCACGGCGGCCTGATCGGTCGCGGCGATCAGGCCGCCGTTGGACACGGTGCCGCCGCCGCTCGCGATCATGGCGCCCAACTGCTGGCCCAGGATCGTGCCGCCGGACAGGTTCGAAACCGTCCCCTGAGCCCGTAAATACACGCCGATCCCGAACGTCCCCGCCGCCGTCACCAGGCCCGCGTTCGCCACCGACCCCCCGGCCCCTTGGGCCACGATCCCTCCATTCGCACCGGAGATCGTTCCGCCCGCGGCGTTGGAAATCGCGCCGCCATCCGCGCTGTAGATGCCGGCGCCAAACGTCCCGGTGCCCCTCACCAGCCCCGCGTTCGCCGCTGTCCCCTGCGACCCATCCAGCCGGATCCCGGCCTGGTCGCCGGAAATCGTGCCCCCGGCGGCGTTCGTGACCCGGCCTAGCGTGTCCACCCGGACACCCGCGACGACCGAGCCAAGGATGAACCCCGCGTTACTGACGAAGGCGCTGTCGCCGTTGGTGAGAATCCCCGAGTAGTACCCGGCGATCGTGCCGCCGGCCTGGTTGATCACGCTGCCGCCGCCCGCCAGCGTGATCGCCTGGCTCTGCGTGCCGGGCACGACGATATCGGTCAGCGTGCCCGCGTTCGTCAGCGTGACGCCGGCGGCGATCCCGTCCGTCCCGTCGAAAATCCATTTCGCCCCGGTATCCACCTGGATCTGGGCGAAGTTCAGGAATTGCGTGCCAAGCGCGGTCAGTGTCCCGATGGCGGCGGCCGAGCCAAGTTCCAGCGTGCTGGCCGCCGTGGCACCGATCGTGTTGCCGCCATCGACGACGCCCGAGAACACCGCGCCCGGATCGAAGATCACGCGTTCCGCGAAACCCGCCGCCAGCGTCACCGCGATCGTCGAACCCGCGATCGTGCCGGCGTTGCGCACGGTCAGTCCGGCATAAACGCCCTGTATGCCCCGCACGCCAGAGATCGTGCCGCCGGCCTGGTTGACAATCGTGCCGCCCGCCATCGCGAGAACGCCCCAATCGCCGCCGGGGGTGCCATTGGTGCCGGCGATGCGTCCCGCGTTGGTCAGAGTGACCGCGCTCCCGGCGGCGCGAACGCCCGCCCCGCCGGAGATCGTGCCCGTGCTCTGGTTGGAGACGGTGCCGCCGAGATTGACCACCAAGGCCGCCCCGCTCGCGGTGTCGCCCAGAATTAGCCCGGCGTTCGTCACCGCGACCGCGGTTCCGGTCGCCTCCAGCGCGTGCTGTCCGGAGATGGTGCCGGTGCTCCGGTTCGTGAGTGTCGTTCCGGCCGGGATCGCCGCGCCTATGATCGTCCCCAGGATACGGCCGGCGTTGTCGATGAGGCCGGCCGCGCCGGCGACAAGGCCGAAATTGCCGGAAATCGTGCCCGTGCTGAGATTGGCGACGGTGCCGAAGCCCGGCCCACCGAAAATATACAGTCCGGCATTGCTCCCGTCGATGCGGCCGGCGTTGCTGACGGTCCCTCCGGCGGCGATCGCCGCGGCGCGGTAGACGCCGGAGATCGTGGCGCCCAGGGCGTTGGTCAAGGCACCGCCGGCCTGAAGCAGGACCCCGGTCGCGCCTGGGCCGCCGGCGCCCGCGATCGAGCCCGCGTTGACGACGGTCGCGGCGTTGAATCGCGCCTCGACGCCGATCGCGCCGGAGATCGTACCGGAGGCCTCGTTCGTGACGGTCCCGCTCGCGAACAGCCGGGCGCCGAAGCCGTTGACGGTGCTGCCCGCGATGGTTCCGGCGTTGGCGAGAGTCAGGCCCAGTCCGAGCGTGGCGCTGTAGCCGAAGACGCCGTAGAGGCCGGACACGCGGCCGGTGCTTTGGTTGGTGACCGTGCCGCCCTCGCGCAGCCGGATGCCCGCGCCGGAGGTTGGGTTCGCGGCGATCGAGCCCGCGTTCGCCACCGACAGCCCGGCGCCGCCGCCGAAGATCGCGTTATAACCGGAGATCGTCCCGGTGGTCTGGTTCGCGAGCGTGCCGCTGTCCGCGAACTGGACGCCGACGCCGGCGTTGGAGGCGGTGCCGCCCACGATCCGTCCGGCGTTGTCGACGGTCAGGCCCGCGACGCCGAAGACCCCGGACTCGCCGGCGATGGTGCCGGTGTTCTGGTTGGTGACCGACCCTGTGCCACCGCCGAATTTCACCCCGATGACGCCGCCGCCGATGCTGCCGGCATTGCCGACGGTGGAGAGACCGGCGGCGGCGTAAACGCCATTGTAGCCCCCCAGAATCCCCGCGCCCGCCGCGTTCGTCACCGTCCCGCCGCTTCGCAGGTAAATGCCAACGCCGGTGGTGGCGGAGGCACCGATCGAACCCGCGTTGACGATCGTCGCGTCTCCGCCCGCCAGACCCGCGACCGCGGTTTGCCCGGCGGAGATCGTGCCGGTCGAGGTGTTCGACAGGATCGCGGCGGGCGCCACCGAGACCGGGCCGGTCAGCAGCCCGGCGTTGATCAGTGTGCCGGCATCGATCAGCGTGCCAAGAACGGAGAAGGCGGCCCCGGCTTCGATGGTGTTGGCGCCTGTGAGTGTCCAGGCCGCGCCGGTGTCCACCGTGCCCTGCGCGAAGCGGGTGAACTGCGTGCCAAGTCCGGTCAGTGTTCCGGCGGAGGCGCCGGATGAGAGTTCCAGTATGCTGGAAGATGTCGCCCCTATGGTGTTGCCGCCATCGACCGCGCCGGTGAAGACCGCGCCGGGCACCGCGACGACACGGTGCGCGAAACCCGCCGCGAACAGCACCGCGCCGGCGGACCCGGAGATCGTTCCGGCGTTGGTGACCGTCGCCGCGCCGCCATAGGCCCGGACACCGAACAGCGCGCCGGCGATGGTGCCGCTGGCCTGGTTTTCCGCCTGTCCCCCCGCGGAGAACAGGATGCCGCTGGCGGCCGATCCGGCGATCCGGCCCGCGTTGACGACGGAGACCGGCACATAATTGACCGCGATGCCGCCGGTATTGCCCACGATCGTGGCGCCCGCGGTATTGGAAACGGTTCCGCCGGCACGGACGATCGCGCCGTAACCGGTCCCGGCGATCAGGCCGCCATTGCCGATGTTCGCCGCCGCGCCCTGGATGTCGATTCCGGCGGAACCGGAGAGTGTGCCCCCGGCGCTGTTGGCGAATGTTCCTCCGTTGAGAAAACGGGCGCCAATTCCCGTGAGCGCGAGCATGACTCCGGCGTTCTCGATCGTGGCGGCGGTTCCAGTGGCGTAAATCGCCTCCGCGCCCGAGATCGTGCCGCCAGCCGAATTGGTGACGTTGCCCCCGCCGGCGATCCGGATGCCATACTGGCCCGCGGTGACGATCGACCCGGCGTTGACCACGGTTCCCGCGCCGCCAGACAGTTGGACGCCGAAATTCCCGCCGCCGATGGTCGCTCCGGCCCTGTTTTCCACGCGTCCGATGCCGCCCAGCGAGACGCCGCCCGAAATCGCGCCGGAATTGTCCACGGTTCCTGGGCCGCCCGCGATCCGGATGCCCTCGGTGGTGCCGGTTATCGACCCCGTGGCGTCGTTGACGACCCGCCCGCCCGCGTTCATCCGGATGGCGGCGTAAACCGACGCGGAGATCGATCCCGCGTTGACCACGGTTCCGAGTCCGGCGGCAAACACGATCCCGAAGGATGTCCCGGCGATCGCGCCGCTCGCGAGATTGGACACGGTGCCCGCGCTGTTCAGGTACACCGCCGCGCCTGCCGTTCCGCTCGCGATCGTTCCGGCATTGACGATTGTCCAGCCGGCGCCGTACGCGGGCGCATACAGCCCCGCTTGCAGCAGTCCCGCGACGTCGATGGTGGCGGGATCGTCGGTCGATCCGGTCAGTGAGACCAGACTCGCATAGGTCGACGAAAGGGTGCGTGCCATTGGACGATTCCTCCGAGTCTGGCGGGCGGCGGCGTCTTGCGGCCGGGGCGCCTCGTCCGGATGGAGCGATCGTTAACATTTCATTGCTGACAAGAGCAAGTGTCGTGTCGAATCGCCAACGAGAGAATGGCTGGCGAGACGTTCGCCGCGAATGTGACATTTGGAAAAAACGCACTCGCCTTGGAATGGCGCTTCCGCGCCGCCCCCTCTTGCTCCGTCTCCGATCTGGTTTATCTCCCCACCCAACCCTCGGGAGGAGACTGACCCATGCGCATCGGCTTCAATCTGCCCATTTCCGGCCCCATGTCCGACGCCGCCGCGATGGCGCGCGTCGCCAAACTCGGCGAGGAACTGGGCTTCGAATACCTTACCCTCACCGACCACATCGCGTTGCCCGACGTTGCTTCGCCGGGTTATCCTTATTCCGAGTCCGGCGAATTCTACTCGCCCGACCCCGGCGTCCGGCACGAGCAACTGACCGCCGCCGCGTGGATCGCGGCGAAAACGGACAAAATCCGCCTGGTGCTGGCGGTGATGGTGGTGCCGCACCGGCCCGCGATCCTGGCGGCGAAGATGCTGACCACGATCGACGTGCTGTCCGGCGGGCGGCTCGACATCGGCATAGGCGCGGGCTGGCAGAAGGTGGAAATCGACGCCGTCGCCACCACGCCCTTCGCCGAGCGCGGCGCGGTCACGGACGAATATATCGACGCCTTCAAGGCCGTCTGGACCCAGAAGCACGTCAAATTCGACGGCAAATACACCAAAATCGACGGTCTCCTGGTCGATCCGAAACCGGTTCAGACCCCGCACCCGCCGATCTGGGTCGGCGGCGAAACCGGTCCGTCCATGCGCCGCGCCGCCCGCGTTGGCGACGTCTGGTATCCGATCGGCAGCAACAAATCGCACATGCTGGACACGCTGCCGCGGCTGGAAGCCGGGATCGGCAAATTGCAAGACATGGTGGCGAAGGCGGGCCGCGATCCCAACAGCGTCGGCACCGCCTACCGCGTCAAACGCCACGGCCAGCCCGCGCCGCTGGCGTCCGATGGCAACCGGAAATTGTTCACGGGCTCGATCGACAATGTTCTCGAAGACATCGCCGCGCTGCGAAAGCTTGGCGTTGTCGCGCTGGATTTCGATTTCGAGGGGCGGGACACGGACAAGGCCGTGGATGATATGACAAAATTCCAGAAGGAAGTGTTGGCGCGGATTTAAATCCATGCCCTGATAGGGGCATGCAGACCGATATCCCGAACGAACCCACACCGGACCTCGACCCCGGCCTCTGCCACGACAGAGGCCGGGAACTCCAGTTACAGGGCCGCCCGGCCGAAGCCGCCGCCTGGTATCGCGCCGCCCTGGCGCAAGCCCCCGAACGCCCGGAAAGCTGGGCCAATCTTGGCCTGATTTTCCTGGCTCAGGGACAGCCCGCCGAGGCCATGGCGTGCGAACGCGAGGCCCTGCGCCACGATCCGCTCCGGGTCGACGCCCATAACAATCTCGGCATCGCCGCGCACGCGATGAACGTGCTGGCGGAGGCGGAGAACCATTTCCGGGGCGCGCTCCGCCTCGACCCCGGCCATGCCAATGCGACCCTGAACCTTGGCGTGATCCGCCATTCCCTCGGATCGGCCGCCGAGGCGGAAACCCTCTATCGCCGCGCCCGCGAACTGGGCGCGGACCCCGCCCGCGCCAATAACAATCTCGCCATGTGCCTCGCCGAACAGGAGCGCCTGGACGAAGCCGAGGCCGCCTGCCGCGCCGCCCTCGCGGCCGAGCCTGGGTTTCCCGAAGCCGAGGTCAATCTCGCGATGCTGCTGTTGATGCGGGGACGCCTGCGCGAAGCATGGCCGTATTACGAAGCGCGCTGGCGGGTGCCGCCTTTGGCCGGGCTGCCCGCCCGGTCGACCGCGCCGCGCTGGACCGGCGCGGAGGATTTAAACGAGAAGAAAATCCTTGTGGAAGCGGAGCAGGGCTTCGGCGATACGCTGCAATTCTGCCGTTACGCGGCATGTCTGGCCGAACGCGGCGCCCATGTGACGATGGCGGTGCCCGAACCCCTCGCGCGCATCGCCGCCACGGTGCCCGGCGTTCACGCGGTGGTCACGGACGGCGGGTCCCTGCCGCCGCACGACTTCCAGTGCCCCGCGATGAGCCTGCCTCTGGCGTTCTCCACCAGTGTTGAAACGATCCCCGCGCCGGTCCCCTATATTTCCGCGCGGCCCGAAGAAACCGCCGGGTGGCGCGAACGTCTGAGGGCGGCGGGCGCGGGCCGAAAACTCAGGGTCGGCCTGGTGTGGGCGGGCGGGCGGCGTCCGGAGCAACCCCAGGCCGCGGCGATCGACCGCCGCCGCTCGCTGGCCCTGACGTCCTTCGCGCCACTGGCGGAGGCCGGGGAATGCGCCTTCGTGTCGTTGCAGGCGGGCCCGCCGGAAAAACAGGCGGACACGGCACCGTTCCCGCTGCTGCGTTTCACGGAGGACCTCGTCGATTTCGCCGCCACGGCGGCCCTGGTGGAGGCCCTCGATCTGGTGATCGCCGCCGATACCGCCGTCGCGCATCTCGCGGGCGCGCTGGGCAAGCCGGTCTGGGTGCTCAGCCGCTTCGACGCCTGTTGGCGCTGGTTGCGCGGGCGCGACGATACCCCGTGGTACCCCACGATGCGATTGTTCCGCCAAACGGAGCCCGGCGAATGGGACAGTGTCGTCCGGCGGGTCGCCGCGGCGCTGGCGCGGGCCGCCAGGACAATCGGATGAAGGAAAGAAAGCCTTGGGGCTCCGCCCCAAACCCCGCGAGGGGCGTTGCCCCTTCGAACCCCACCAGGGCGGGGGCCCCCCGCCTTCGCAGGGACAGGCCTGGACCCGTTTAATTGGGGGAGAAGAAGAAGGGGGCCATGCGAGGCGGTTGCAACGTCCGTGTAGGCCCCCTTCTTCATCTCCCCCAAACAGACGGCATCCAAGGCCCTGCCTTGGCGGGGGTTGAGGGGGCAGCGCCCCCCACGGGGTCCGGGGCGGAGCCCTGGGGTTCTCTTCCTTCGCCCGATTGGCCCGCGCGGTTCGCGATCCACGATTGATCTCCCGTGGTCCGGGTGGCAGGCTCGTCACTCGAAACAGGAGGCGTCGATGTTGAGCAATCGTCTGGAAATCCGGCCCATGGCCGGCGCGGTCGGCGCCGAAATCGGCGGAATCGATCTGGCGGACCTGTCCGATGGGACGGTTTCGGAGATTGGCGGCGCGCTGGCGGAATATGGCGTGGTGGTGTTCCGCGATCAGACCCTGACGGAAGAGCAGCATATCGCCGCCGCCCGCCGGTTCGGCCAGATCGATATCAACCGCTTCTTCGCGAAGACCGAGCGTCATCCGGAAATCGCGTTGGTCGTGAAAGAGCCTGACCAGACCGTGAATATCGGCGGCGGGTGGCACACGGATCACAGCTACGACCAGCTCCCCGCGCTGGGCTCGATGCTGTACGCGCGCGAGGTTCCGCCCGCCGGCGGCGACACCATGTTTTCCAGCATGTATGCCGCTTACGACGCACTGTCCGACGGGTTGAAGGAAACCCTGTCCGGTTTGCGCGCGGTCCACTCCAGCCGTCACGTCTTCGGTAAGAACCGGGACGGGTTGAAAGGCCGCGTCGGCAATCCCGAACTGGCGACACAGGACGCGGTCCACCCCGTGGCGATCGTGCATCCCGCAAGCGGACGTAAGGCGTTATACGTCAATCCCGGGTTCACGTTGCGCTTCGATGGCTGGACCGCCGAGGAATCGGCGCCGCTGCTCAGCTATCTTTATAAACACGCGACACGGCCGGAGTTTACCTGCCGCCTGAACTGGCGGAACGGATCTCTGGCGTTCTGGGACAATCGTTCCACCTGGCATTATGCTCTGAACGACTATCAGGGCGAACGCCGGCTGATGCATCGCATCACCATCGCCGGCGGGCCGCTGCACGGCTGACGCGCTTTCGTCTCATTCCGCCGGGGATCGCGCGCGATCCCCGGCGTCCCTGCTATTTCATTCCTGTAATGGAAGAACTCATCGCCCGCGGGTCCCGCGCCGGCCAGCGTCCCGCGTCCACCTGAGCCACGAAATCCGCCACCAGCCGGTTGAACTGGTCGGGGTCTTCGATATTGATCGTGTGTCCGCAGTTCGGCATCACCGACAGCGCCGCCGAGGGAATGTTCCGCTTCATCAACAATGCCGGTTGCAGGCACGGCCAGTCCTCGTCCCCGGTCAACACCAGGGTCGGAACCGTCAGCTTCTTCATGTCGTCGACGAGCTCGTACAAGGACGGACGCTCGCCCTGCACGCCGAGCTGCGTGTTCCGCGCGCCGATTTTGGAATGTTCCGCCAGTTGTTGTTTGAATTCGGCGAATCCGCGGGGGTTCTTGTTCTCGAACTGCACCCGGGTCGGACCGTAGGCGTATTGTTCCGCGAAAGCTTCGATCGGGTTGTCGTCGATGAATTTCGCGATGACCCGAACTTCCGCGCGAAATTTGTCCCGTTCCCCGGCTTCCGCGCCATACCCGCAGCCCGCGACGGTCAGCGACAAAGCCCGGTCCGGATGGCGAAAGCCGAAATGCAGTGTCGCGAACCCGCCCATCGACAACCCGACGATATGCGCCTTTTCGATCTTCAGCCCGTCCAGAATGGACGCGATATCGTCAGCCGCGCGATACTGGGAGTATTTCGACACGTCGTCCGGCACGTCGGACGGCGGATAGCCCCGCGCGCCGTAAGTAATGGCGCGGTAACGCTGCCCGAAAAATCGCATTTGCGGTTCCCACGCCCGGTGATCGCCCGCGTATTCGTGGACGAAGATCATCGGCGTGCCGGTGCCGGTTTCCTCGTACCAGAGGCGTATACCGTCGTCTGTCTGGGCGTATGGCATGCGAACAGCGCTCCTTCGCGGATTTGATCCGCCACCATGCCGCGCCCGGCGGCGGGCGCAAAGGCCCCGCTCTTGATCCGGGCCGCGCCCGGACGCACCATGGCACATGGCAAATTTCGAAACCCGTGTTCCAGAGGGCGATAACCGCGAACGGGCGATTTGCGCCGATTGCGGTCATATCGATTATCGCAACCCCAAGGTCGTCGTCGGCGCGGTCGTGACATCGGGCGGCAAAATCCTGATGTGCCGCCGCGCCATCGAACCGCGGCGCGGGTATTGGACCTTGCCCGCCGGATACATGGAACTCGGCGAGACGCTGGAGGAAGGCGCCGCCCGCGAGGCGATGGAAGAAGCCATGGCGGATATCCGCCTGGATGGCATCCTTGGCGTCTTCAGCGTCGCGCGCATCGGCCAGGTGCAGGTGATTTTTCGGGGCGGATTCGCCGATCCGGACAACCCCGTCTTCGCCGCCGGTCCGGAGAGCCTGGAGGTGGCGTTATTCGCCTGGGAGGACATCCCCTGGCCGGAGATCGCGTTTCCGACGGTGCATTGGGCGTTGAACGCCTGGAACGAGCGGCGGACCGGCCCCTTGGGCGTGCCGGCCGGCAATCCGGCGGAGGATCCGCGCGGCGTGCACCGGTTGACGCCCAGGGTTGGTTGAGCCGGGTGTGCCGTTAACGAAATATTCATAAATTCGCGCGATGCTTCGCTTCACGGCCGCGGGGCCTTTTGCCCCGCCGCCAGGCGGAGGACGAAGCGATGCGCGCGAAATCGGGGCCCGGTACCCGCGACCGGTTTAACAAACGTTCAACCATTGGTTTGCCGGACGGCGCGGGCGGCACGATCGCCGGGTGCGCGTTGCAACCATTGGATTTGATGGCGGTTTTCGCGCGGGCCGGCCAAGGGGCCCCGATGGGGGGCCCGACGGGGGACGCGATGCCCGGCGCGGCGCGGGAAGCGCCGGCGGTATACCGCGCGCCCATGTCCCGTGAGGACGGGGTCAGGCTGTCCGACGGCAGCCGGATCGTCTTCGCGTCGCTCCGGACCGAGGATATGTTCGCGGACGCCTGATCCAGATCAATGCGCCGCGCGGCGTCCGGCGCGACACTACTCCCCGTCAATAACAATGCATGGGGACAAAGATGTTCAAGGACATCCTGGTTCATCTCGACGATGGGCCGCGCGCGGCGGCGCGGCTCGCCGTCGCGGCCGATCTCGCGCGGCGGCATGGCGCCTACCTGACCGGTTTGTTTGTCGGTGGGATCCCCTCTCAGGATTTGTTCTTCGGGACCGGCATGCCCATGGGCGCGGGGGGCGGGCTGGACCGGCTGCTCGCGTCGCTACGCACCGCGAACGCCGAACGGGCGGAGATCGCGGCCCGGTTGTTTCGGGAGCGCCAGGAGCGGGACGGGTTGAACGGCGAATGGCGCGTGGCCGATGGCGACATGGCGGAGGTTCTCGCGCTGCATGCCCGCTATGCCGACCTCACCGTTCTCGGGCAGCCCGATCCGGAGAACGATCGCGATGGCGCGGGCATGGAGGCCGTGTTCACGCATGTGCTGATGACGGCGGGACGGCCGGTGCTCGCGGTGCCGCATTCCGGCACGTTCGAACGCATCGGCGAGCGTGTGCTGGTCGCCTGGAACGCGTCGCGGGAGGCCACGCGCGCGGTGAATGACGCGTTGCCGCTGCTGCGGATGGCGTCGAAAGTGACGGTGCTGGCGATCGATCCGAAACACGGGATCGATGGGCACGGCGACGTGCCGGCGGCCGATATTTGTCTGCATCTGGCGCGGCACGGCGTGAAGGCGGAGGCCGCGCATACCGTCGCCAAGGGCATGGGCGACGGCGATGTGCTGCTGTCCTATGCCGCCGATCTCGGCGCCGACACGATTGTCTGTGGCGGCTACGGCCATTCCCGCATCCGCGAAATGGTGTTCGGCGGCGTCACGCGGGCGTTGTTGGAAGAAATGACCGTGCCAGTGTTCATCTCTCACTGATGGCGCGGCTATCGAGCCAGGCCAGCAGTGCCTCGCGGAACATCGGCAGGCTTTTGTAATGCGCCGTCGCCTCCGGTAATGCCCGGACGGCGGCGGCGAGGCGCAGGGCGTCTTCGGGCGCGCCGATCGCTGTTTCCAGCGGGTAAACATGCACCCGAATGCCGAACAGCACGGCGCCGCACGCCGGCATTTTTCGAAACGTCTGCCGCTCCACCCGCAGATAAAGCCGGTCCCCCGCGTTGGACGCGTCGATCGAGGCGTCATGGGCGGTGCGCCATTTGCCGGTGGGCTGAAACAACGTGGGATCGTCCAGCAACGACCAGTTGAGCCGCATGGCGACACGGCCCGGTTGCAAAAACGCCATGAACCGGTCGACCGGACGGGCCAGCCGCTCGGCGTAGAGCGGCACCGCCGCGTGAACGTCGGCCAGCGGAAGGCCCAGCTTTTCCCGCAGCCGCCAGCGGCTGGGAAAGCACAGCACCGCCGCCGTCAGCCGTGGCCCCTCCGGCGAGGCCTCCACGACGCACAAATCCTCCTGCGTCAGGCGGCCCGCCAGTTCCAGCGGATCGTAGGCGTCGATCGCCAGCTTCTCGCCCGTCAGATGGTTCCGGATCGTCCCGCGCGTCCGTGAAAACCAGTCCGGATGCGCTCGGGTCAGATTTTCGAGCACCAGTTCGCGTGTTTCCGCCCGCGCCGCTTCGGAGCCCGCGACCGCGCCCGAGACCTCGGCCCGCCGCAGCGCCAGCAACCGCCGCCGCTCCGCCATTTCGGCGGGATACAAAGCGTCGATTTCGAACCAGTCCGCCGGGCCGATCGAGGTCAGCCCCATCGCCATCCGGTACGGACCGGGCTCGAACGCGCGATAAAATTTTTCGGCCGGTAATGGCGTCAATACATCACGTCCCCGCCGTTCGGCGACAAGGTCGCGCCGACATAGAACCCGCCGTCGGGACCCGCGAGCAGCAGCGCGGTCGCGGCGATTTCCTCGGGACGTCCGAACCGGCCCACGGGCAAGGCGGCGATGAAGGCCTGGCGATCCGCCTCCTCCATCGTCGCGGTCAGATCGGTGACGATCGGGCCCGGCGCGATCGCGTTCACCCGGACGCCCTTCGGCGCGGCTTCCCAGGACAGCGCCCGCGTGAAGCCCATGATCCCCGCCTTGGCGGCCGAGTAAATGGCGGAGTTCGGCGCCCCTTTCAGGCCGCGCTGCGAGGCGACATTGATTATGCATCCCGCGCCCCTCGCCGCCATCGCCGGGTAAACCGCCTGCGCCATGAAGAACATGCCCTTCAGATGCACCGAGACGATCCGGTCGAAATCGTCCTCGGTGTAAGCTTCGAATGGTTTGCGGATGTTCATGCCGGCGTTGTTGAACAGGATGTCGATCGGGCCGAGCACGCCCGCGGCCAGTTCGGCGAAGGATTTGCCGGCTTTTATGTCGGACACATCGACCGGGCGGTGCAGCGCCTTGCGTCCCATCGCCCGGATCTCGGCCGCCACGGTCTCCGCCTGAACATCGTCGTTCAGATGGCAGAAGGCGATGTCCGCGCCCTCCGCCGCGAAGGCGCGCGCCGTCGCCCGTCCGATGCCACGCGAACCGCCCGTGACGAGCGCGATTTTTCCCGCGAGTTTCATGCTGGTCTCCCATGCCGACACGCCATCTTGCCTCCGTCCGCCAAGGGAACCAAGGTCCCGGCCATGCAAGTCGCCCGAACCCTTCCCGAACTCCGCGCCGCCACCGCCGCCTTGCGCGCCCGCCATGGCGCGCTCGCGCTGGTCCCGACCATGGGCGCGCTGCACGCGGGCCACCGCGCGCTGGTTCTGGCCGCCGTGGCCTCCGGCGCCGCGACCGTGGCGTCGATCTTCGTCAATCCGCTGCAATTCGGCGCCAACGAGGATTTGTCGCGCTATCCCCGCGACGAGGACGGCGATCTGGCCGCCTTGCGCGCCAGCGGCTGCGCGCTGGTTTGGATGCCTGGCGTCGAAACCATGTATCCGCCGGGCGGCGCGACCACCATCGAACCCACCGGCGCGGCGGAGAACTGGGAGGGCATGGCCCGTCCGGGCCATTTCCGGGGGGTCGCCACGGTCTGCGCCAAGCTGTTCGGTCAGGTGCGCGCCGATCGCGCCTATTTCGGCGAAAAGGACTGGCAGCAATTGCAGGTCGTGACCCGTATGGCCGCCGATCTGCACCTGCCGCTGGAGATCGTGCCGGTGGAAACCGTCCGCGAATCCGACGGCCTCGCGATGTCGTCGCGCAACCGGTTTCTGTCGGCGGAAGAACGCGGCCGGGCGCCGTTGCTGTATGCCGCCATGACCGCGGCCGCCACCGAACTGGCCGCCGGAGCGGACGCCGCGGCGCCCCTCGCCGCCGCCCGCCAGTCCCTGACCGCGGCCGGTTTCGACGTGGACTACCTCGCGCTGGTCGACGGACCGTCCCTGCGCGAAATCCCCCGCGCCGCGCCGGACTGCCGCCTGATCGCCGCCGCGCGGCTCGGCACGGTGCGCCTGCTGGATAACCGGGGGATTGGCTGAGCCGGAGTGCCGGCGGAAAGGCTGGGGCTCTGCCCCAGACCCCGCGAGGGCTTCGCCCCTCGACCCCACCAGGGGAACGTCCCCTGGACCGCGATCGATTTTGGGCGGTTGTTAAGGGAGGGCCTTCCACGGACGTTGATACAGCCTCGCATGGCCCTCCCTTAACAACCGCCCAAACCCCGGGGTTCCAAGGGCGAGCCCTTGGCGGGGTTCGAAGGGGCAGAGCCCCGCGCGGGGTTTGGGGCGGAGCCCCAACGTCTCCACCGGGCACTCAGGGCTGGCCATTTCCGCCGTCATCCGCTTGACTGCGCCGGATCGACCAAACGGGGGAACGGACACCGTGGCTGTTAGCGGAGAATACGACTTCATCATCGTCGGCGCGGGTTCGGCCGGCTGCGTGCTGGCCAACCGGCTCAGCGAGGATCCGAACACCCGTGTCCTGTTGCTGGAGGCGGGTGGCGAGGATTCCGATCCCTGGATTCATGTTCCCGCCGGCTTTTACCGCAACATCTACAACCCCAAGGTCGCCTGGTATTACGAGACCGAGCCCGTTCCCGAGATGAACAACCGGCGGATTTCCTGGCCGCGCGGGAAGACGCTGGGCGGGTCGTCCTCGATCAACGGTCTGATCTATATCCGTGGCCAGAGCCAGGATTTCGACATGTGGCGGCAGATGGGCAATGCCGGCTGGTCCTACGACGATGTTCTTCCCTACTTTAAAAAGGCCGAAGACCAGGAGGACGGCGCCAACGCGTTCCATGGCGCCGGCGGGCCGTTGGGGGTTTCCAGCCTGCGCACCGATCATCCGCTGCACGATGCCTTCATGGAGGCGGCGCGGGAGTGCGGATATCCGTTCAATCCGGACTTCAACGGCGCCGCGCAGGAAGGCGTCGGGCCGCTGCAACTGACGGTGAAGGGGCGCCGCCGCTGTTCCGCCGCCGTCGGCTATCTCAATCCCATTAAGAGCCGTTCCAACCTGCGGATCGAGGTCCGGGCCCTGAGCCATAAGGTGCTCATGGAGGGCAAGCGCGCCGTCGGCGTCCGCTATATGCAAAATGGCGAATTGCATGACGCGAAGGCGCGGCGCGAGGTGCTGTTGTGCGGCGGCGCGATCAACTCCCCGCAATTGCTGCAACTTTCGGGAATCGGGCCGGGCGGTCTGTTGCAATCCTGCGGCATTCCCGTGGTCCACGATCTCGCGGGCGTCGGCGAGAACCTGCAGGACCATATTGGCGGGCGGATGATTTACCGTTGCATCGACAGCACGGTGACCATGAACGAAATCTATCACTCCTGGACGCGCCGGTTGATCGCGGGCATGGAATATGTGTTCGCGCGCAAGGGGCCGTTGATGACCGGCGCGGGCCCGATCGGGATGTTCGTGAAGACGCGGCCGGAGCTGGAAAGTCCCGACGTGCAATATCAGTTCCTCGCGGGCAGCGCGGAGCGGACGGGCGACCCGATGCACGATTTCCCCGGCTGCACCTTGGTGGCGATTCCCTGCCGTCCCGAAAGCCGGGGCTGGCTGCGTATCACGTCGGCCGATCCCAACAATCCGCCGGCGATGCAGCCCAATTATTTGTCAACCCAGCGCGACAAGGAAACCATCGTCGCGGCGCTGAAAGTGACCCGCGCGATCTTCGCCACGGAGCAGATGCGCCGCTGGTGTACCGAGGAATACATGCCGGGCCCCCAGGCCACCTCCGACGAGGACCTGCTCAACCATGTCCGCGCCACGGCGGGCACCACGTTCCACCAGACCAGCACCTGCATGATGGGGCCGGGGACGATGGCGGTGGTCGGCAACGATCTGAAAGTGAAGGGCACCCAGGGGCTGCGGGTCGTCGATGCCTCCATCATGCCCACGGTGGTGTCCGGCAACACCAACGCCACGGTCATCATGATCGCGGAAAAAGGCGCCGATATGATCCTTGGAAAGGCGGCCTGACCCCATGAGCGGACCTTTTACCGGCAAAGTCGTCCTCGTCACCGGCGCGGGCAAGAACATCGGCAAGGCCATGGCGCTGGATTTCGCGCGGGAAGGGGCTTCGGTGATCGTCAACGGCCGCGCCGATCGCGCGCTGGTCGATGCCACCGTCGCGGAGATCAATCAGGCGGGCGGTCAGGCCATTGGCGCTTTGGCCGATGTGACCAAACCGGACGAGGTCGCCCGCATGGTCGACTCGGCCGTCGCGGCCTTCGGCGGTCTGGACATTGTCGTCAGCAACGCGGGCCTGCGCCGTCAGACACCGTTTCTGGACATGAGTTTTTCGGAATGGCGGGAAATTCTTTCCGTGGCCCTCGACGGCGCCTTCATCCTGGCCAAGGCGGTGGTGCCCCACATGATCCCACGCGGCGGTGGGGCGTTGATTTCGCTGTCCGGTATCTCGACGCATGTCGGCACGCCGAACCGCTGCCATGTCTCCGCCTCGAAGTCGGGGCTGGAGGGGTTGATGCGGGCGCTGGCGATCGAACTCGCCCCGCACAACATCACCGCGAACTGCGTCGCGCCGGGTGCCGTCGATACCGTGCGCGGTCCGACCGCCGGCGCGGCGCCCAGTTTCCTCGCCGATCGCGGGATACCGCTGGGCCGCAAGGCCACCGTGTCGGAAATTTCCGCCGCTGTGCGCTTCCTCGCCGGACCGGATGGAGGTTACATCACCGGACAGGTGCTGCATGTGAATGGCGGCGTGTTTCTGACCTGATCCTGTTCGCCAAGAAGGAGGCCGATATGCTGGCTCTGACGCAACGTTTCGTCGATTTTTCGGTTCTGACGCGCAATCTGCCCGCGCTGGCCCTGCTCGGGTTCGGGGCGGCGATGTTGTATGGGGTGGGCTTCTCCAGCATCGAAGCGGTGCACAACGCCGCGCACGACACGCGCCATGCGACCGGCTTCCCTTGCCACTGACCGCCTGTCGCTGAGTCTCTGGGCATGGACCGGTTCCGGCGCCTGTTTACGATCGCGCTGCTGGCGGGCACCGCCGCGGGGTTGATCCTGTTTGTCGTCCATCACGTGGCGATCGTCCCCCTGATCGATGCGGCCGAGCAACTGGAAGAAGCCGCCGCGCACGCCGAGGCCGCCGCCGGGCATGTCCACGAAGAGTCGGGCTGGCAGCCCGAGCCCGGCTTCCAGCGCATCGGCCTGACCGCCGTCACCACCGTTCTGACGAGCATCGGCTTCGCCTCGGTTCTGCTGGCCGCGATGTCGTTTGGCCGCGCCGCGATCGACGGGCGCCGCGGGTTGCTGTGGGGTCTCGCCGGTTTTACGTGCTTCGCGCTGGCGCCTGCTTTGGGACTGGCGCCGAAACCGCCGGGCGCGGCGGTTGGCGATCTGGACCTTCGGCAATATTGGTGGCTGGCCACGGTTCTCGCGACCGCCGGGGGGCTCTGGCTCGCGGCGGGGCGGGGCCACGCATGGTGGCTCCGCGCGGCCGGAGTCGCGGTCATGGTTGTGCCTCACCTCGCCGGCACCCCGCCGCCCGAGGGGACGGACGCCGTTCCGCCCGCGATGCTGCGCGACTTCGCGCGGTTGTCGCTGGCCGCCAGTTTGATCTTTTGGGTCAGTCTTGGCGGGTTTTGCGGCGCGTTGTGGCGGCGGATGCCGCCCGGCGGGCCGAAAATGGAGCCGCCGGGTTAACGGCGGGCCCGGGGGAGGCGCCCGGTTTCGCGAAATATGCGTCCGGGACGTTGGCGCCACTTGGCCGGACGCCGCGCCGCCGCTATAGTGCCGGGGTGCGCGGGTGTGGCGAAATGGTAACCGCAGCAGACTCAAAATTTGCCGAGCGCAAGCTCTTGTCGGTTCGAGTCCGACCACCCGCATATTCCGTTCCCTACATCCCCGGCAGCGGGAACGGCGCGTCCAGCACCACCAGCCGGTTCTGGAACAACCATTCGCCCGCGATTTTCCGTAATTGGCAGTCGTAACGGCCCGGCGGACCCATTCGGCTTTGTTCGTCGATGGTGATGATGTTCACCAGGTAGCACGTGGCCCGCGCCTTATCGCCGTCCACGTCCATCGCCAGGTTCGTCATGATATGCCGCAACTGCGCGCCGCGCCGGTTCAGCGCCGCGAACTGTTCGGAAAACGCCCGGATTCCGGCATGGCCCTCGAACTTGCCGATCACCGGGCTTTCCAGCGCGCCATCTTCCGCGAAGCAACTCACGATACCCTCGACATCGCCCGAATCGAGCGCCGTCGCGTAACGAATAAATAGATCGTTGATTCCGAAACGATCTTCCAGAGAGGGCTTCATCGCGATGTCCTTTACAAACGCAACGCCGAGACCGCCGCGGCCAGAGCGCGATGCGCCTTGTCCACGTCTTCCCGCACGTCTTCGATGGTTTTGCGTAGTTGCTCGATTTTGGTCTCGTCCGCGTCCAGTGCCTTGGTCAGCCGCGCGCGTAACGGATCGGCGGCGGTCACGGCGGCGAGGTTTTTGCGAATACGGTCTTCGTCGTCCAGAACGTCCTGGAGCAGTTTCGTCTGACGGGCCAGTTCGGTCTGTTTCCGTGTCTTTTCCCGCCGCAGTTCCAGCACCCGGCTCAGTGCCGCGCGGCCAGGCGCGGCGAGTTTACCTTCGTTGGCGATGACGCGGAGCAGGGCCTCGTCGCCGTCCACCAGCGCGATCGCGCGGTCCAGGGGTTGGTCGAGCCAGGCGGTGACGGTTTTGGTTTCTCCCGCGGCCAGGGCGATCGAGAGGCGGAAGGCGGTCGCGGTCTGTTCCGCCGGGCCGGTCTTGCCGTCGTCCAGGGTCAGGGTCTGGCCCGGATCGCCCCTTGGTATCTCCACCAGCAAATCCCGTTTCTCCTGCGCTGGCGCGGTCGCGACGATCTTAAAAACCTGGCGGGTGCGCGCGGAATATCGCAGCACGCCATCGGCGATCCCAAAGGACACGATCGTTTCCGGGGCGGTCGAATCCTCCACCTCCACATTCGTCCTCAGGTCCTGGGCGAACGACAAAATCCTTGTCTCGCCCATGGGCAAACCGCCGAGACGGGCGTCGCCGGCGAAGCTGGTGGCGCCCGTGGCGGTGTCGTAAAGGGTCAGGACCCCGGCGGGCAGGCTCTGGCCGCTGTCGTTTCGTAGACGAATTGACGATAAAGGATGCGTTTTGCCGTCAGGCACCAGGCCGATGCGCGGCGCGGGCAGTTCCCGGTCCAAAATCGGCACATTCGCGGTATGCCCTGCCGGCAGATCGACCGGCTGGCTTAACGCGAAGATCGTTTCTTCGGCTGTCTCATCGGCGCGCGCGGTTTCGGCCGGCGGGGCCATCGCGATGGGAGCGGCGTATGGGGCCGGTGCGAGGGCCGGCGCGGCGGCGGCGCGCTCCATCGTCCGCATGGGCACGGGGGAGGGCGCGGGCGGTGGGGGCGGTGCGGCGGCGGCCCGCGCGCGAGTATCGACATCTGGCAGCACCTTGCCCAGTATTTCGACGGGAACCTCGGGCCGCTGCACGAAATAGCTGCGATACAGCGATTGCCGGAAGGTCACGGGATTGCCGTATTGCAAGGTCAGAGCGACGCCTTTCCAGTCGGCGCCGGACTGGTTTTCCAGTGTGGCCCAGCCTTGCAGCCGTGCCTTGCCGGTCTCTGGCGCGCCCAGCACCAGACGGTAGGTCGCTTTCCACAGCGGCGCGCCGGCGACATAGCCCACGGCCACCGCGCGTTTGCCCTTGCCTTTGAGGCGGATGGTCAGATGCCGGGTCGCCGAGTTCGATTCGCGCCGCACCGCCTCCAGCGCGCGCTCGATCCGGGCGCGCAACGCGGGATCGGCGATCTGGACGTGGTCGGAGTCCTCCAGCACGAACTGGCGCATTCCCTCGGCGCCGAGCAGCGTCACCCGGGTTCGTTGCACGCCAATGGCGCCGGTGGTTTCCGTCACGGCTTCCGCGCGCAGGATTCGCCCGGTCATCGCGCGTGGTCCTTGCACCACGACCTCTGTCCCGCGCAGCGCGTTCAGATACGCGACGGGGGAGGTCAGGGCCTCTGGCCCGAACGGCGCGTCGCCGAAGGCCTGCGCGATGTTGTCGCGGCCCGGCAGTTCGACGCCGGCGACCCCGCCCGCCGGATCGAACACCGTCAGAGACTTCAGAATATCGTCCGTTTGGCCCAAGGGCACGTCGAGGCCGAGGGTTTCGTCGCCGTCGGCGGAGGCGCCGTATTCGAAATATCCGATGCCGCCGGAGGACAAAATCACCCGCTTCAGGGTCAGGTCCGCGGCCATCGCGGGCCCGGACAGGGTGGCGCACACGGAAGCGGCGAGAAACCAGCGCATTGCGAACTCCTTTGGCCTGGATCGGCCGGACAGGCCATTAGCATGGTGGCCTCGGCTTGAGGTCCCCCCGCCTTGACGTTCCATCTCCGGGGTCCAATAAGCGGGGCGTGTTTTACCCTCAGAAACATCTCCTCCAGATCGAAGGGCTGCAACCGCCCGAGATCGGAGATTTGCTCGACCTGGCCGAGAGCTATGTCCTGCTGAACCGGTCCGGCAAGACGCAGCGGGATTTGCTGCGCGGCCGGACGCTCATCAATTTGTTTTTCGAGGATTCGACGCGCACGCGGACGTCCTTCGAACTCGCGGGCAAGCGGCTGGGGGCGGATGTGATCAACATGTCCGTGTCGACCTCGTCCGTGAACAAGGGCGAGACACTGCTGGACACGGCCGCCACGCTGAACGCCATGCATTGCGATCTGCTGGTGGTGCGCCATGGGCAGTCCGGCGCGCCCCGCCTGCTGGCGGAGGAGGTGGACGCCGCCGTCATCAACGCGGGCGACGGGACGCACGAGCATCCGACTCAGGCGTTGCTGGACGCGCTGACGATCAAACGCCGCAAAGGGCGGATCGCGGGGTTGCGGGTGGCGATATGTGGGGACATCGCGCATTCGCGGGTGGCGCGGTCGAATATTCATCTTCTCACGACGCTTGGGGCCGAGGTCCGGCTGGTGGGGCCGCCGACGCTGATGCCGCCGGAGGCCGCGTTGTGGGGCACGACGGTCTTCCACGACATGAAGACCGCGCTGGCGGGCGCCGACATCGTGATGATGCTCCGCCTGCAACGCGAACGCATGTCGCGCGGGCCGGTGCCAAGCGAGCGCGAGTATTTCCGCTTCTGGGGCCTGGATTTCGAAAAGCTGGCTTTCGCGAAAGACGATGCGCTGGTCATGCATCCCGGCCCGATGAACCGTGGCGTCGAGATCGACAGCGCCGTCGCCGACGACCCGAAGCGCAGCGTGATCCGGGAGCAGGTGGAAATGGGCGTCGCCGTCCGCATGGCGGTTCTGGATACTCTGTCCCGGGGGCATGGCCGCAATGCCCTCTGACACGTTTTTCGCCGATGTCCGCATCGTCGCGGACGGGATCGATGTTCGCGGCGATCTGTTGGTCCGCGACGGCCTGATCGCCGATTTCGGGCCGTCTTTGGGCCGGCCGGGTGGGGTGAGCGTTATCCACGAAGATGGGGCGGTGCTCTGCCCAGGGCTGGTGGATATGCGGGTCGCTTTGGGCGAACCGGGGTTTGAATATCGGGAAACGATCGCCTCGGCGACAGCGGCGGCCTCGGCTGGCGGGATCACGACGCTGGCGGCGTTGCCTGACAGCCAGCCAGCCATCGACGACCCGGCGCTGGCGCATCTTTTGATCGCCCGGGGCCGCGAGACCGGGGCGGTCACGATTCTCCCCTATGGCGCGGTCACCCGCGGCTGCAAAGGCGAGGAACTCGCCGAGATCGGCTTGCTGCGCGAGGCCGGCGCGGTGGCCTTTACCGATGGGACGCGGGCGATCGCCTCGACCGGCCTGATGCGGATGGCGTTGGCCTATGCCCGCGGTTTCGGCGCGCGGATCGTGCAGCATCCGGAGGACCCGTCTCTGGCCCGGGGCGGTAGCGCCACCGAAGGCGAACTCGCCGCGCGGCTGGGGTTGCCCGCGATCCCCGCGGCGGCGGAGGCGATTCTGGTCGCGCGCGATATCAGGTTGGCGGCGCTGACCGGCGGTGCTGTTCATTTCGCGCATGTCTCGACCGGCGAGGCCCTGTCGCTGATCCGCCGGGCGAAGGACGAGGGGGTGTCGGTGACCTGCGACACCGCGCCGCCTTACTTCGATCTGAACGAGAACGCGATTGGCGATTATCGCACATTTGTAAAATTGTCCCCGCCGTTGCGTCGGGAGGAAGAACGGCTGGCGGTGGTCGCGGGCCTCGCCGACGGAACCATCGACGCGATTGCGTCCGATCATCAGCCTCGCGATGCCGACGACAAGCGTTTGCCCTTCGCGCAGGCGAGCGCGGGGGGCGTTGGGCTGGCGACGCTTTTGTCGGTCACACTTGTCCGGGTGCATAATGGCGAACTTTCTCTCGGTGCCGCCGTGTCGTTGCTGACCAGCCGTCCCGCCGCGCTTCTGGGCGTGAATGCCGGGCGGATCGCGAAGGGCGCGGCGGCGGATTTGTGCCTGTTCCACCCGGATCGGATCTGGAAAGTGAAGTCGGGGACGCTGCCGGGGAAGGCGCAGAACACGCCGTTCGACGGGCGGGCGCTGGAGGGGACGGTGTTGGGGACGTGGAAGGCGGGGCGGCGGGTTTTTGGGTTGTAGGCAACCGCCTCTTGCATTCGCGCGACGCCAACCGGCCCGGCCCGGCGCCGGCGGTTCTAAATGCGAGCCATTCGCAAGTTCGGCGCGTTTACTGGCGTCTCGGCCCGCCGCCAGGTGAGTCGAAAACGCACCGTTCCGCGGCGGTTTTCAATGCGGGCGAGTCGCGGGTGGCGTTAACCCCCGGCATGGGGTGATACCAGCCGCCCGCGAGATTGACCCATGGCACGCCCTCTCCTCGTCATGGCTCGCCTCGATCGTGCCGCGGGTTGTCGCGGGGAAGACCAATGCGCCGAGTCTTGCGATCGGGGCGTGGGCCGTGGCGATGATTTTCGAGGACGCGGCTTCGGTCTGTTGTTTCAGAGAAACGTTAGGCGGCTTTCGGCGGGGCGTGGAACGCGGGCGCCGGTGGGCGCGGGAGGCCGGGGAGGGGTGTGACTGTCTTCCTGTCAGGCAGGGGAGGCTGCCTGGGAACCGGCCGGGCCGGACGCGGTGGCGTGGCCTCGGCGGCCTGGGGTTTCGGGGACCCGGGCGCGGCGGTCTGGGCGGGTTCGGCGTCCTCCGCCAGCGGGCGCGCGCGGGCGGTTTTCAGGGCGCGGATCGTGGACAGCATGACGCGGCTCATCGCGGCGAGGGCGGAGACGGCTTTGGGGCTCGCGGCGTCCTGGAGCGCGTCTTTGGTGGCTTTCAGGATGACTTCGTATTGGGCCTGAACCAAAGTGGCGAGCATGTATTCCATGCCGTCCCTGGGTTCGAAGCCCATGGCGGTGTGCACCATGCGTTTGGTGCGCTCCGCGTTTTCCGCCTGGGTTTCCCCTGGGCGGTCGCACAAGGCGGCCTTGGTCTGGGCCAAATAATGTTGGGCGAGGCTGGCGGGGATTGGGTGGCAGGGCGTGGTCATGGGTGGGTCCCGGGGGCGGTGGATATTGGGCTAATATTCCTGTTTGAGTTGGGCGCGTCAAAGGGAAAGCGATTGGGGGTTTGTGCCGGTGGGGTCTTTTGGCGGGTTGGGCGTTGGGGGCCTGGGAACGGGTTTAACACGGAGGGCACGGAGGAGACACGGAGGGCCGCGGAGACGCCGTGCCGGTCAGACGACGCAGCGGAGAATTCCGTCTTTCAGGCGTTTGGCGTGGAAGTTCATGAGCAGGCCGATTTTGAGGTGGCTCATGCGGAGGTCGGTCGGGAGTTGGGCTTTATGGGCGGGGAGTATGGCCGTTACAGCTTTGATTTCCACGACGACCGCGTCCGCGACGACGATGTCGGCGCGGTAGCCCATGGGGATCGAGCGGCCTTTATAGATGGCGGGAAGAATGACTTCCGTTTGGAAGGGGATGCCAGCGTCGTCGCGTTCGTGGCGGAGGCAGGTCTGGTAAAAGGATCCGAGCATGCCTGGGCCGGACTCGCGGTGGACAGCGATGGCGAGGCCGATGATCTTTTCGGTCAGGGCACCTTGTTCCAGCATGAAGAACCTCCGTTTCTTCTCCGTCGGTCTCCGTCGGTCTCCGTGTTCTCCGTGGTAAAACTTAATAAAGTCTGAACGGGCGCGCGTTTTCCCGAGGGGCACGATCCTGGCCAGCGCGGCGATCTCGCGCCTGGCGATGACGGATGGCGCTATTTCATCGCCGCCAGCTTCGCCTCCAGTTCCGCGATCCGCTGTTCCGCCATGGGCAAGGCGTAACTGTTCCCGCCGTCGCGGAACACCGAGGCCGCCTCTTTTGTCGCCTCGATCGCCGACAGCAGCGTGGCACGATCGCCGGTCCGGTCCGCCAGCGCCTCCCACGCGAACCCCATGTTGTAACGCGTGCTGGCCCAGTTCAGCGGCACGCGCGCCTGGGTCCACTCGGTCAAAGCGAGGCGGAAGGCCGCAACGGCGTCTTCCAGCCGGGCGGTGCCGCTCTCGCGTTGGCCCAGGGTTTGCAGCGCGGCGCCGAGGTTGTTCTGGGTCGCGGCCCAGTCCAGCGGCACGCGCGCCTGGGTCCACTCGGTCAAAGCGAGGCGGTAGGCGGCGACGGCTTCTTCCAGGCGGGCGGTGCCGCTCTCGCGTTGGCCCAGGGTTTGCAGCGCGGTGCCGAGGTTGTTCTGGGTCATGGCCCAGTCCAGCGGCACGCGCGCCTGGGTCCGCTCGGTCAAAGCGAGGCGGTAGGCGGCGACGGCTTCTTCCAGCCGGGCGGTGCCGCTCTCGCGTTCGCCCAGGGTCCACAGCGCGTTGCCGAGGTTGTTCTGGGTCGCGGCCCAGTCCAGCGGCACGCGCGCCTGGGTCCGCTCGGTCAAGGCGAGCCGGTAGGCGGCGACGGCGTCTTCCAGCCGGGCGGTGCCGCTCTCGCGTTGGCCCAAGGTCCACAGCGCGAGGCCGAGGTTGTTCTGGGTCCTGGCCCATTGCATCGGCACGCGCGCCTGGGTCTGCTCGGTCAAAGCGAGGCGGTAGGCGACGACGGCTTCTTCCAGCCGGGCGGTGCCGCTCTCGCGTTGGCCCAGGGTCCACAGCGCGTTGCCGAGGTTGTTCTGGGTCGCGGCCCAGTCCAGCGGCACGCGCGCCTGGGTCCACTCGGTCAAAGCGAGGCGGTAGGCGGCGACGGCTTCTTCCAGCCGGGCGGTGCCGCTCTCGCGTTGGCCCAGGGTTTGCAGCGCGGCGCCGAGGCCGAGTTGGGCGTTGGCCCAGGCGTCGGGGGCGGTGGCGCGGGGGCTGGCTTCGGCGGCGAGGCGGTAGGCGGCGGCGGCCTGGTCCAGCAAGGAGGGGCCGGGGTCGCGTTCGCCGAGGCGGGTCAGTGCTTTGCCCAGGCGGTACTGGGCGGCGGCCCAGGCGGCGGGAGCGGTTTGGCGGTTGGTCTGGGCGAGGATGGCGTGGGAACGTTCGATCGCGGCGGTCAGCGCCTGGTTGTCGCCGAACTCCTCGCCCTGGGCGAAGAGCGCGTCGGCGGCGGCGATGGCGTGGGGGAACGCGGCCTGTGGGTCGAAGGACAGCAGCCGCGCGGCCTCATCGTAGAACCCGGCCGCTTCGCGATAGGCCAATTGCAGGCGGGAGACGCGGCCGGTTTCCGCCGCCAGCGCCGCGGCGCCGCGGGCGACTTTCTCGCCTTCGGCTTTGGCCATGGCGCGCGCCGCGTCCAGGCCTTTCCTGGCGTCGGCGAGGGCCAGAACGCCGATGCGGTCGCGGGCGTCCTTCAGCGCGCGGGAAATGTTGGCGTCGAAGTTTTCCTGGGGCGGCGGTGGCTTTTTCGCGTCGGTCAGGATGCGCTCGACCTCGGCAGCGAGTTTTTCGTCCTGCACGCGGTCGATGTTGGGGATGTCGGGCCGGAGCAGGTCGCGGATGCGCTTCATCGCCTCCAGCGCGGCCTGGCCGCCGGTTTCGGCGATCTTTGTTTCCGCCTGGATTCTTTCGATGCGGGCGAGGGCGGCCATGATCTCCGGCTGCCCGGCGACGAGTGTCTGGACCCCGGTCTGGGTGGTTTGCGTCGTGGCGGCGATCGTGTCGAGCTTCTTGCCGGTGTGGAGGCTCGACCACACCACCAGCGCCGCCATCGCCGCGACCGCGACGCCCAGCCCGCCGAACATCCAGGCGCGTTCGCGGCGGATGGCGTCGGTGACGCGGCTCAGCACCTGCCCCACCGTCAGGCCCGTCATCCCCGCGACCACTTTCGCCTGGGCGCGCGCCCGTCCGTCGCCGTGCCGCCGCGGGTCGGCGGCGATGACATCGACCGGCGTGTCCAAAATCGCGCCGTCCTCGGCGATCGCGAAACGATAGGCGGGCGGGAAACATTCTTTGTCCGGGTCGCCGGGTTGGCCTTTCAGGATGATCGCGACGACGGGGCGGTACGGGTATTTCCAGCGGAACCAGCGCACTTCCTCATTCACATATGTGCTGACCGCAGCGGCCGGGGAGGCCAGCAGGATCAGCGCGGCGGACCCGTCCAGCGCGGCGCGGGTCATCGCGGTCAGCTCGCCGCCCGCCGGAAAATCCTGGCGGTCGTGGAAGATCGGGGACAGCGCGTGGGGGACCGGACCGAGGGGCGTTGCCTGCCCGATCAGGCGGACATCGATGCGGAATCGTTCCAGCCGCCACCGCCAGAGCCACGCGGCGGCGCGGTCCTTGTGGCTGTAGGACAGAAAGGCGCGATACTTCCAGGGCGGCGGGTCGGACATGGACGGCTCGCGAAACGGATGAACAACGTTACCACCGAACCGCGCCGCGGCAAGTCCTCCACTCCCGAGGCTCCCGCCGCGCCCGGCCCCCTCCTTCGCGCCTCCGGCGCCTTCACGATCTTCGCGCGCTTCGAGGTCTTCGCGCCAACACCGCCCCCTCCTTCCGCGCGGACCCCACCGCCAGGCTCCCACCCAGAAAAAATCCGCGCGCCCGAAAATCCAACCGGCGCGGTCCCCCGTAACAACGATGTGCCTCCCAATCGCGGCGAAGCACGCAGCCACACACAGGGGATAACGCCATGTCTGACAATGTCGCGTTCATCGGCACCATGTATGCCGCCTTCGGCCGGGGCGATCTGCAAACGATCCTGGACAATCTCGATCCGGCCGTAAGCTGGGAGTCGAATGGCGATCCGGACCGGATGCCCTGGGGGGGCAAGCGGTCGGGCCTCGCCGGCGCGCGGTCGTTTTTCGAGGCTTTGGGCGGCAATCTCGACTTCGAATTGTTCGAACCGGGGACGTTTTATCCGTCGGGCGACGCGGTGATCGTGCATGGGCAAACGGTCGCGCGGCACAAGACGGGGGCGCGGGGGCAGTGGCGGTCGGAATGGGTGCATATTTTCACGCTCCGCGGCGGTAAGATCGTCCGGTTCCAGGAGTTTTACGACACGGCGGCGATGGAGCGGGCGCTGGCGGGCTGAGCGGCGGTCTCTTGGGAAGCGGCGCGGGTGTTCCCGGAAAGTTCTCGCATCCCCCCTGCATACGGGGGTGGGAATCGATGAGAACATATGATAAACAAATCGGGTCGCGAGCGGCGAATCGGGGAATCGGGCGCTTGCGACGCGATTAATGTTTGGGAAATACACGTATTGCGTGTGGTTCCTGGATCAGATACACTCGCCGTCGTCAACCTGGATCGAAAGAAAGTCGCGCCCATGGAAAAATCCAAAGCACTCGACGCCGCTGTCGCGCAGATCGAACGCGCCTTCGGCAAAGGCTCGATCATGCGGATGGGCGCGCGCGCCGAGGGGCAGAATGTCGATGTCGTGCCCACGGGCTCGTTGGGGCTGGATCTCGCGCTGGGGATTGGCGGGCTGCCGCGGGGGCGGATCATCGAGTTGTACGGGCCGGAAAGCTCGGGCAAAACCACGCTGGCGCTGCATGTGATCGCGGAGGCGCAGAAGCGCGGCGGGGCCTGCGCGTTCATCGACGCGGAGCACGCGCTGGACCCGACTTACGCCCGCAAGCTCGGCGTCGATCTGGACAATCTTCTTATTAGCCAGCCGGATGCGGGCGAGCAGGCGTTGGAGATCACGGACACGCTGGTGCGCTCGGGCGCGATCGATGTGCTGGTGATCGACAGCGTGGCGGCGCTGGTGCCGCGGGCCGAGCTGGAAGGCGAAATGGGCGACAGCCACATGGGCCTGCACGCGCGGCTCATGAGCCAGGCACTACGAAAAATCACGGGGAGCGTGTCGAAGAGTAAGTGTATCCTGATATTCCTGAACCAGATTCGGATGAAGATCGGCGTGATGTTCGGCAACCCGGAGACGACGACGGGCGGCAACGCGTTGAAATTCTACGCCTCGATCCGGATGGAAATCCGCCGCACCGGGCAGATCAAGGAACGCGACGAGGTCGTGGGCAACCAGACCCGGGTGAAAGTCGTGAAAAACAAGATGGCGCCGCCGTTCCGGCAGGTCGAGTTCGACATCATGTATGGCGAAGGCGTCAGCCGCACGGGCGAGTTGCTGGACCTCGGCATCAAGGCCGGGGTTGTGGAAAAGTCGGGCTCCTGGTTCAGCTATTCGTCGCAGCGGGTTGGGCAGGGGCGCGAGAACGCGAAGCAGTTCCTGAAAGATCATCCGGATATCGCCGATGCCATCGAGGCGAAGGTGCGGGAACAATCGGGCATCGTCGCCAACGCGCTGATGGTCGCGCCGACCGAGGAAGACGAGGCGGAAGCGGCGGAATAAGATCGAACGGCGGTTTTGGGGCACGCGCTGGGGCGCTGCCCCAGGCCCCGCGAGGGCTCCGCCCTTCGAACCCGCCAAGGGCTCGCCCTTGGAACCCCGGTATTGGTGCTCTGTGGGAGGGGTTGCGCCGGGACCGTATCGGTCCCGGCGCATCCCCTTCCACAGAGCACCAAATCGATCGCGGTCCAGGGGACGATCCCCTGGTGGGGTCGAGGGGCGAAGCCCTCGTGGGGTCCGGGGCAACGCCCCGGCGCGTCCGCTCAAACGTCGTCCGGGCTTAAATGCGCCAGCAGTTCGGCCGCGCGTTCGTGGACCTCGGCCTCGCGTTCCAGGTTTTTGGGGAAGCGCGATCGTTTGGCCAGGACCAGGGTTTGTTTGGCTTTGCCCGTATGCCAGGCGCGGGCGGCGGCGATGGCCGCCTCCCAGCCCTTCAGATATTCGGCGCTGTGTTCGCCTTTGGCCATGCGGGCTCCTGTGTTCAGCGGCCGGCGGGGGCGCGCAGTTCGGCTTCCAGATCGGCGACACGCTTTTGCACGCTCTGGCGCAGCGAGGCGCTGGCGTGGGATTTCATGCCGGCGAGCGTTTCCTTCAGCTCCCGCAGCAATTTTTCTTTTTCGGCACGCGAGCGTTTGACCGGCTGGTTGTCGGAACGCTGACCCTCGAAGGCACGCATCTTCAATCCTTACGCTTCAACACGCGACTCGCGAAGGCGAGCCGGGAGAGGGTACTGACACCGTGGCGCGTCCGGCTCAACCATCCATTTGGGGGGGGAGGCCGCGGCGTTTCCTCGCGCGCCGGCCATACCGGGGGGACAGGGTGAAATCCGGCGCGCGCCGATGTAGGATGGCGGCATCGGGCAATGTCATCGGCTGTTTCCCTCCGGCGTATCGCGGCATGGGTGGAGATGGCGCGGGGTTGGGCCGGTCGAACACCGAACGAGGACGTCATGATCCAGTTTTATTACAATCTCGCTCCGAACCCCATGAAGGTCGCGCTGTGCCTGGAGGAGATGGGGCTTCCCTACGAGCTTCATCCCGTCGACGGCCGCAAGGGCGAGCAGCACGCGCCCGCCTATCTGGCGATCAATCCCAACGCCAAGGTGCCGTCCATTATCGATGGCGAGGCGACGGTGTTCGACAGCAACGCGATCCTGCTCTACCTCGCCGAGAAGACCGGTCTTTACGGCGCGGGCCCGTCGCTGGCGGCGCGGGGGGAGATGCTGTCCTGGATGATGTTCGTCGCGTCGGGCATCGGGCCTTATTCCGGGCAGTCGGTGCATTTTCGCAATGTCGCGCCGGAGCCGAAGGACTACGCGGTCAATCGTTACACCTTCGAGGCACAGCGGCACTGGGGCATTCTGGACGCGCGGCTGGCGTCGCGGCGTTATGTGCTGGGCGAGACCTACACGGTCGTCGACATGGCCGTCTGGGGCTGGTCGCGGCTGCTGAACGTCGTGCTGGGCGCCGAGGGGCCGGCGATGTTCCCGAACGTCCAGCGGCATCTCGCGGAGATTTCGGCGCGTCCGGCGGCGGAGCGGGCGCTGGCGCTGAAAGACCGGCACGCGTTCAAGGCGGATATGGACGAGGCGGCGAAACTCGCGATGTTCCCGCATCTGGGTAAGAAGGTGGCCTGACGGCATCGGGCCGTCCGTAAGGGCGGCCCGCGGTTGGGGGGGAGGAAAACATGGATACGGTGGCGTTATTGCGAGAATTCAGCGCGGCGGTGGAGGCGGAGGATTCCGCGCGTTTCGCTTCCCTGTTCGCGGAAGATGGCGTCTACCACGACGTTTTTTATGGCGAATTCGTGGGCCGGGCGCGGATCGCGGCGATGATCGACGAGTGGTTTCGCCGCGACGCCACCGATTTCCGCTGGGACATGCTCGATCCCGTGTGCGACGGCGTCACGCTTTACGCGCGCTATTTGTTCAGTTACCGCTCCAAACTGCCGGAGGCCATGGGCAAACGCGCGATGTTCGAAGGTGTCTCCATCATGACATTGCGGGACGGGTCGATCCTGTCTTATCGCGAGGTGGCGCACACGACGCCGGGTCTGGCCGATATGGGGTTCGCCCCGGAACGGATCGCGCGGATCGCGGCGAAGGAAGGCGCGGCATTGCGCCGGCGGGACGAGGCGGCGCGGCATCTGGGGTGATCCGCGCCCATGCCGGCGAGAACACGCCGCGGGCGGACCGAAGGAAACAGGGAGACCAAGGGCCATGCGCCGGAGAGTTTTGTTACAGTCGTCCGCGGCGGCGCTCGCCGCGCCATCGGTCGCGCGGGGGCAGCGCGCCAATATTTTGCGTTTCGTGCCGCAATCCGATGTCACCGTCCTGGACCCGCATGTGTCCACGACCTACGTGACTCGCAATCACGCGCTGATGATCTTCGACACGCTGTACGGTTTCGGTGCCGATTATAAAACCACGCCGCAGATGGCCGCGGGGCATGTCGTGGAGGACGATGGCAAACGCTGGACCATTACGCTCCGGGATGGCCTGATTTTTCACGATGGCGAGAAAGTGCTGGCGCGAGATTGCGTTGCCTCGATCAAACGCTGGTGGCAGCGGGACGCGCTGGGCACCGCGTTGCGCGATTATACCGAGGATCTGAGCGCCAAAGACGACCGGACGCTGGTGTTCCGATTGAAAAAGCCGTTTCCGCTGCTGGATGTGGTGCTGGGCAAGTCCTCCACCCCGGTGCCCATGATGATGCCGGAACGTTTGGCGAAACAGGAGATTTCGAAACAGGTCGTGGAGATGGTGGGGTCCGGCCCCTATCGCTGGAAAGCGGATGAGCGGGTGGTGGGCGCGCGGGCGGTTTACGAGCGCAATACGGCGTATGTCCCGCGTTCCTCTGGCACCGCCGGCTGGATCGCCGGGCCGAAAGTGGCGCATTTCGACCGGGTGGAATGGGTGGTCGTGCCCGACGAAAGCACCGCCGCCAGCGCGCTGCGCACCGGAGAGGTCGATTGGTGGGAATGGGCCTCCGCCGATCTTTTGGACATGCTGCGTAAGAGCAACGGCGTCGTGGTGGAGATCAAGGAACCCACGGGGATGATCGGCCACCTCCGCATGAACCATCTGCATCCGCCCTTCAACGATCCCGCCGTGCGCCGCGCCGTGCAGGCCGCCGTGAAGCAAGAGGATTATGTCCAGGCGATCGTCGGCACCGATCCCGCCATGGGCCGGGGCGGTGTGGGGCTGTTCACGCCGGGCACAGCCCTGGCGAGCGACGTCGACATGCATGTTTACAACGCGCCCAGAGATCCCGCGAAAATCCGCCGGATGGTGAAAGACTCCGGTTACAGCGGCGAAAAAGTCGTTCTGATCGGCGCCACCGACGTGCCCTTCCGCCGCGCCATGGCCGAGGTCACGCTGGGCATGTTGCGCGAGGCCGGGTTCAACGCGGAGCTTCAGACGCTCGATTGGGGCGCGATGGGGCAGCGGCGGGAGAACAAGGGGCCGATCGACAAAGGCGGCTGGAACATCGCGCCCGCCAATACCGGCGGGATCGACCTGATCAATCCCTCGGGGCACGCTTACCGGACCAATGGCGAAAAGGCGTGGTTCGGCTGGCCGACGTCGGACACGCTGGAAGCCATGCGTTACGAGTGGATCGACGCGCCGGAGCTCGCCGCGCAAAAGCGGGTCGCGGAGCGGATGCAGCGGCGATGGTTCGAGGAAGTTCCCATGCTGCAAACGGGGCAATGGATGCAGCCGACCGCGCATCGCGCCGATATCGTCGATCTGCTGCCGGGCCCGGCGGTGTTCTGGAACGTGCGGCGGCGGAGCTGAGCGGTCAGGCGTCCGCCGCCATCAGCTCCAGCAAATTGTCGTCGAGGTCGCGAAAATAGATCGACAGCGACGGCAACCCGTCCGCGGTGCGGCGGCGCGAAGGACCGGAAATCATCGGAATACCATGCTCTTTCAGCAGCGCGATGGCGCTGTCGATGTCGCCGGACCAGCGGAAGCAAATATCCGCGCTGCCCTCGGTGGGGGTCTTCGCCACCAGTCCCATCCCATTGCCCGCCTGGTGCACGCTGAGCAAAGCGCCGCCCAAAGCGATCTGGCGCACGAGGCTCTTGCCGTTGGGGGCGTGGTCGAGATGCGTCCGCGCGCCGAAAAGCCGGTCGTAGAAGGCACAGGTGGCCTCCAGGTCCCGGACGGTGATGGCGACATGGTCGATGCCAAGAAGATGGGACATTGCAAGGCTCCGCTGACGGCCCAGCATGCGGCACGATCGCGCGCCCGGCGTCAAGGCGGTGCCGGGGATCGGCGCCGGGGCGCTGCCCCGGACCCCGCGAGGGCTCCGCCCTTCGAACCCGCCAGGGCGGGGGCCCTGGACCCGTTTAATTGGGGGAGATGAAGAAGGGGGCCATGCGAGGCGGTTGCAACGTCCGAGTAGGCCCCCTTCTTCATCTCCCCCAAAAAGATGGCATCCAAGGCCCTGCCTTGGTGGGGGTCGAGGGGGCAAAGCCCCTCGCGGGGTTTGGGGCGGAGCCCCAAGGCTTCGATGCAGGCCCCGCGCTTGCGTCGGGCCGCGTGTTCCAGCACGGTGCGGGGGAAATGGGAGGGACCATGCGCATCGAAATTCTTTGCACCGGGGATGAGGTGCTCACCGGCAAGATCGTCAACACCAACTTCAGCTACATGGCGCAGAAGTTGGAGGATGTGGGTTTGTCCGTGCACTGGGGCACGACGGTTGGCGACGACCGGGAGTCGTTGCTGGCGGCCTTCAAACTGGCGGGCGAGCGGGCGGACGCGGTGATCGTCAATGGCGGGCTGGGCCCGACCGTCGACGATCTGTCGCAGGAGATCGCGGCGCAGGCGGCCGGTGTCGAGCTGGTGCTGCATGAGGGCTGGCTGGCCACGATGGAGAGCTTCTTCACGCGGCGCGCGCGCACGATGCCGCCGAACAATGTGAAGCAGGCGATGCTGCCCGCGACGGCGGAGATGATCGACAATCCCATTGGCACGGCCTGCGGATTTGCTCTGGACATCGGCAAGGCGCGGTTTTTCTTCACGCCCGGCGTGCCCCGCGAGTTGCGGCGGATGCTGGAGGAGCAGGTGATCCCGCGGATTTTGGCGCGGTCCGGCGAACCGGCGTCGATTCATTTGAAACGGTTCCATTCTTATGGGATCGGCGAATCCCATGCCGATCAGTTGCTGACCGGTCTTGAGGATCTGGATCCGACCGGGGGCGTGAAGCTGGGTTTCCGGGCGCATTATCCGCAGTTGGAAACCAAGCTGACGGTGCGCGGCAAGGACATGGACGATGTGCATCGGAAACTCGCGCCGGTGGCGGCGGCGGTCCGGGAGCGTCTCGGCAACTTCATCATGGCGGAGGACGACCAGACGCTGGAGGGCGTGGTGCTGGCGGAGCTGACGAAGCGCCAGGCGACGCTGACCGTGGTGGAGACCTTCACCGCCGGACAGATCGCCGCCCGTTTCGCGCATCTTCCCAATGCGGAGCATGTGTTTCGCCGGGGTGTCGTCGTGCGGCATTTGACCGAACTGCACAATGTCTTCGGGCTCTCGGATGTCGCGCTGTCCTCGGCGTTGACGGAGGAAGCGACGGGGGCGGCCGCCAATGCCGCGCGGGACCAGACCAAGGCCTCGCATGCGCTGGTGTCGCTGATCGAGCTGGACGAGGGCGCCGACCGGATGGATTTCGGCGGCACGTTGTGGACCGGTATCGCGACGCCGGAGGGCACGGAAGTGCGCCGTTCCCGTATTCTGGGCGGGCGCGAGTGGGTCCGGCTGGGCGCGGTCGAAATGGGGCTGGATTGTCTGCGGCGTCAGTTGCAGGGTCTGCCGGTGGTTGAACGTATCGATTTCGAAAAGACCTGATCGTTGCGAGAAATCGATTCCGGCTACGCCTGGTTCCGGCTGGGCGTCGCCGTTCTCCTGTCCACGCTTGGCGGCGTCGGCATGTGGTCCGTCGTCGTGGCGTTGCCCGCGGTCCAGGCGGAGTTCGCCGTGGCGCGCGGCGGGGCGTCTTTGCCGTTCACTCTAACCACGATCGGGTTCGGGGTGGGCGGGGTGCTGATGGGCAAGCTGTCCGACCGGATCGGCATTGTCGCGCCCGTGGCGATCGGCGCGGTGTGTTTGGGTGCGGGCTATACGCTGGTGGCGCTGTCGCAAGGGTTGACGCAGTTCGCGCTCGCGTATGGCGCGTTGATCGGTGTTGGGACCGCCTCCACCTTCGCGCCGCTGATGGCGGATATTTCGCAATGGTTCGAGCGCCGGCGCGGGATCGCGGTCGCTTTGTGCGCCTCCGGGAACTACATCGCGGGGGCGTTCTGGCCGCAGGTGGTGGAGTTTCTGATCCGCACGCAGGGCTGGCGCGCCGCGCATTTATGGATCGGCGCGGTCTGCGCGCTGGCGATGCTGCCTTTGTCGCTGCTGCTGCGCTCCCCCGCGCCCGTGCGCGCCGCCAACGCGCCGCCGGCGGTCACGGGGTTGTCGCGGGTGTCCAATTTGTCGCCGCGGATGTTGCAGACGCTGCTGGTCGTGGCGGGGGTGCTGTGCTGCCTCGCGATGTCGATGCCGCAGGCGCATTTGGTCGCGTATTGCGGCGATCTGGGCTATGGCGCGGCCAACGGGGCGCGGATGCTGTCGTTGATGCTGAGTTTTGGCATCGTCAGCCGGATCGTCTCGGGGTTGCTGGCGGACCGGCTGGGCGGGCTGGCGACGCTGGTTATCGGCTCGGCGGCGCAGATGACGGCGCTGGCGTTGTATCTGACCACGGATGGGCTGGCCTCGCTGTATGTGATTTCCGCGATGTTCGGGCTGTTCCAGGGCGGGATCGTGCCGAGTTACGCGATCATTATCCGCGACAATTTCCCGGCGAGCGAAACCGGCGGACGGGTCGGCGTGGTGATGATGGCGACGCTGATGGGGATGGCTTTGGGCGGGTGGATGTCCGGCGCGATTTTCGATCTGACCGGATCTTACCGGGCGGCGTTTGGCAACGGCGTGTTCTGGAATTTGCTCAATCTGGGCATCGCGGTGTTTTTGTTGTCGAGGGGGCCGCGGCGGCGAACCGGCGCGGTGCCGCAAGGCGCCTGAAGCGCGGCAAGCGGGGGGCTTCGGGTACTCCGGCCGGGCGACCGGCGGGGCGACAGACGGACCCCGAGGTGCTATGGCGCACGCGGCACTCTCGGGGCTTCTGAGGAAACGATGAACAACATGGCGAACACGATCCGGCTGGGCTGCGGCGCCGGGTTTTCCTCCGACCGGCTGGGGCCGGCGATCGACCTCGCGCAGCGCGGGCGGCTCGATTATTTGGTTTTCGAATGTATTGGCGAACGCACGATGGCGTTTGGGCATCGCGACCGGATGCTGGATGGCAGCCGCGGGTATAATCCGCAGTTGCGGGCGCGGATGCGGGGGGTGCTGGCGCATTGCCACGCCAACGGAACGAAAATCGTCACCAACATGGGGGTCGCCAACCCGCGCGCGGCGGCGTTGCTGGTGGTGGAGATCGCGAGGGAGCTCGGCCTGTCCGGATTGAAGGTCGCCTGCGTGGAGGGCGACGACGTGACGCATCTGATTTCCTCGGACACCGCGTTCATGGATCATCCTGGCACGGTCGGAGATGTTGGGCTGCGCATGGTTGGCGCGAATGTTTATCTGGGCGTCGAGGCGTTGTTACCCGCGCTCCAGGCGGGCGCGGACGTGGTCATCGCGGGGCGGATCGCCGATCCCGCGTTGTTCCTGTCGCCGCTGGTGCACCGGTTCGGCTGGGCGCTGGACGATTGGACGGCGCTGGGGCGCGGGACGCTGGTGGGCCATTTGATGGAATGCGGGATGCAGATCACCGGCGGATATTTCGCCGATCCCGGCTTCAAGGACGTGCCGCGGCTGGCCGATTGCGGGTTTCCGATCGCGGAGGTCTCGGCCGACGGCGGTTTCGTCATCACCAAGCTGGACGACACCGGCGGTTGCGTGACGCCGGCGACGGTGAAGGAGCAATTATTGTACGAAGTGCACGATCCGTCGTCGTATCTGACCCCCGATGTCACCGCGAATTTCAGCGGCGTCGCGATCGCCGAGGCGGGGCGCGACCGGGTTCGGGTCACCGGGGCCGGGGGGCAGGCCCGGCCGGAACAACTGAAAGTCACGATCGGCTTCGACGGCGGTTTTCTGGGGGAGGGCGGGGTCAGCTATGCCGGTCCGAACGCCCGTGCCCGCGCGGAACTGGCGGCGGAGGTCGTGAAGGAGCGGTTGACCCGGATCAACCAATTGGGCGGAGATTTGCGGATCGATCTGATCGGTCTGAATTCCTTGCACCAGACCGCGGAAGTGCCCGCCAGCGACAGCGCCGATGTGCGGTTGCACGTGGCGCTGCGTTCGACCGATCGGGACGATATCGACACGATGTTGTGGGAGGTCGAGTCGCTGTTGTGTTGCGGTCCGGCCGGGGGAGGCGGTTATCGCGGGCAGGTGACGCCTTGCGTGGTGACGCATTCCTGTCTGATCGATCGCGATCTCGCGAAACCCACCTTCGAGATGTTTGTCGCATGAGCCCGAAACGTATCCACGATATCGCCCATGCCCGCGCGGGCGATAAGGGCAACACGTCGAATGTCTCGGTCTGGGTGTACGACCCCAAGGATTATCCGTTGCTGAAGCGGGAGCTGACCGCGGAACGCGTCAAAAACGCGTTTCCGAAGTTGTTTACGGGGAGCGTGACGCGGTACGAGATGGATGCTCTGCATGGGTTGAATTTCGTCATGCTGGACGCGTTGGAGGGTGGGGTGAACACCTCGTTGAATCTCGACTCGCATGGCAAGTCGTTCAGCTATTTGATTTTGGGGTTGCCGATCGAAAGTTAAGACCCGGGGGCGGTGCTTTCACAAATCCCTGACATCCTGGACGATCCCCGCGAAGTTGACCTCCTGAATGAAGAAATACCACCGGCCGTATTGCCGGTGTCCGAGGATCGTCGCCCGGTCGGCATAACCGCCGGGCACGCCCTGCTGCACGAGCAATTCTGGCGCGGCGCCAAACAGGTTCGTTGTTTGTTGCGCGAGTGCCAAATTGTCCAGGGGCGCACCGCCCAGGGGCTGAATATGCGAGACGAGGCAGGCGCCGCCGGGAACCTGGCTGCCAATTCCGAAGGTGCAGCCGCTGAGTTGACTGGTCACGCAGGTCTCGACCGGCGGTCCGTCGTTGTTCAGGGGCAGCGCGTAACGCGTGCCATCCGGGATGCCACCGGGATCGGCCTCCTGCCGCTTCATCGAGATATAATAGGTGCGCACGCCCATATATTCGATGCCGGAATTGGTGTCGCGCCACAGGGGCGCCGGAATGCCGCCGGGTTCCATGAACAACTCGACGGAAACGGTCGGTAATGGCACGCCGGCGGTATTTTGTTTGGTTCCCTGAAAATGTTCCGGCATGCTGACCTTGACCATCCGCAAACCGGAACTCACCGGGGTCAGTCCCGCGCCGGCGATCGAGACATGGGCCTGTTCCAGCAGGGCCCGGGGATTTGTGGTGAGCATATGCACGGCTTCATGAAGTCTCATGGCATTTTTCTCCATCGTTGTCCGGGCAGCCGAGTCCGGTCCTGGTCGTAAGGTTCGCGTTTTGGCACCGGGATCCGATATCGACATTATCGCCGAACGCGCCGCGAACGAAAACCCCCTGGCCGTCGCGTGCCAGGCCAATCGGGCGAAGGAAAGAAAGCCTTGGGGCTCCGCCCCAAACCCGGTGAGGGGCGTTGCCCCTTCGAACCCCACCAGGGCGGGGGCCCCCCGCCTTCGCAGGGGCAAGCCTGGACCCATTTAATTGGGGGAGATGAAGAAGGGGGCCATGCGAGGCGGTTGCGACGTCCGAGTAGTAGGCCCCCTTCTTCATCTCCCCCAGACAGACGGCATCCAAGGCCCTCCCTTGGCGGGGGTTGAGGGGGCAGCGCCCCCCACGGGGTCCGGGGTGGAGCCCTGGGACACTCTTCCTTCGCCCGATTGGCCTGCTTCGCGGCCGCGTTCGGTTCGCGTGGATTTTGACATTAGGAGACGCGCCGCCGCGGTGGGAGCGGAGCGCGCGGGCGCTTAGGCGTCGTCGCCAAAAGCCTTGCGTTTCAGGTCCTTCAGGCGTTCCTGGCCGCGTGGGGCGCGCGGATCGATGTCGAGGACATGGGTCCAGGCGTCATGGGCGGCTTTCCAGTCCTCGCGTGCTTCGGCGATTCGGACCAGGGTTTGCCAGGCGCCGAAATGTCTGGGTTCCAGCTTCAGGGTTTCCTGGATGTCGCGGACCGCGCCCTTGGTGTCGCCGCCCTGAAAGCGGGCGATGCCGCGCTGGTGCCAGGCCTCGGCGTGCGACGGGTCCAGCACGATGGCGTCGCCGAAGACGGAGACCGCTTCTTCCGTCGCGCCGGCGTTCAGTTCGCGCAGGCCGCGGCTCATGAGCAGGGTTACCGCGGGCGTGCCGGCTTCCAGCCAGGCCTGGCGTATCCGCTGTTCCATCATCCCGGCGACCTGTTCCGTGGGCGCGGTGCGCAGCGCGTCGAGCATTTTGTCCAGGGCGGCTTTTTTCTCCGCCGGGGTTTGCCCGAAGGCGGCGGCGGGGAGGAGGAGCAGCGCGAGGATCAGTCCGCGCATGTCAGGCCGTCCGGTTTCGGGCCGCCCGCCATCCAGTCGAGCAGGGCGACGGTGTGCACGACGGGCAGGCCGCCGCCGGATAATTGTGTCAGGCAGCCGATATTGCCCGCCGCGATCAGGTCCGGATTCTTTTTCGAAATATTGCGCAATTTCCGGGTCCGCAGCCGGTCCGCGATCTCGGGCTGCAACATGTTGTAGGTTCCGGCGGAGCCGCAGCACAAATGTCCTTCCGCCGGTTCGACGACTTTGAAACCGGCTTTGCGCAGCAGGGCTTTTGGCTCGTTCACGATTTTTTGGCCGTGTTGAAGGCTGCACGCGGCGTGATAGGCGACGGTCAGCGGCGGCGCGGCGCGGGTGGGCGCGTACTCGATCCGTGTCAGAAATTCGGAGATATCGACGGCCAGCGCGGCGACGCGCTCCGCCTTTTCGCGGATATCGGCCGATTCGTTCCGGAACATGAAGCCGTAATCTTTGATCGTGGTGCCGCAGCCGGAGGCGTTGACGATCACCGCGTCCAGCCCGCCGCGGTCGATTTCGCGGTTCCAGGCCTCGATGTTGGCGCGAGCCAAGGTCATCGCGGGGTCGTGCTGGCCCATGTGGTGGTTCAGGGAGCCGCAGCAGCCCGCGCCATCGGAAATCGCGACCTCGCAGCCCATGCGGGTCAGCAGCCGGATGGTGGCGTTGTTGATTTCAGGTGCCAGCACCTGTTGCGCGCAGCCCGCCAGCAACGCCACCCGCTTCTTGCGCGGTCCCGAGGCCGGGTGAGTCCGAGGCCCTTCCAGCGGGTCCGGTCCCGGCACGTTGGCGGGCGCGAGCGCGAGCATCGCGCGGGCGCGGCGGGCGAGCATGGTTTTGCCGGGGATCAGCCTCCCGAAGGGCCGGGCGAAGCTGGCGCCGGCCAAGGCGAGCCGGAACAGTTTGGGATTGGGAATGATCCGGCCCAGCACCGCGCGGATCGTCCGCTCCGGCCAGGGGCGTTTGTAGGTGCGCTCGATATGCACCCGGGCGTAGTCCACCAGATGCATGTAATTCACGCCGGAGGGGCAGGTGGTCATGCAGGACAGGCAGGACAGGCAACGATCCACGTGGCGGACGACTTCCTCGGTCGCCGGACGGTTCGTTTCCAGCATGTCCTTGATCAGGTAGATGCGTCCGCGGGGGCTGTCGAGTTCGTCGCCCAGCAATTGAAACGTGGGACATGTGGCGGTGCAGAGACCGCAATGAACGCAGCTCCGCAGCACCTCGTTCGCGGTGGCGATCTCGGGATCGGCCAGTTGGACTTCGGAAAAATTCGTCTGCATGCGATCAGAGTCCCGCGTAAATCCGGCCTGGGTTTAGGATACCCCTTGGGTCCATGGCGTCTTTCACCCGCCGGGCGATCGCCGCGAGCGGGGCGGGTTCCGGCGGCACGACATCGACGCTGCTTCGCAATGCGTCGGGTGCCCGCATCAGGGTCCAGACGCCGCCGGCGGCGCGCGCGGCGGTTTCCACGGCGCGATGGGTGGCCTCGGTCGCGGGCCCGGTCAGCCAGATCAGCCCGCCGCCCCAGTCCAGGAATCCCGTGGTTCCGGGCACGGCGGCCAGCACGCCGGGACCGGCGGAGGGGCGGGTGGAGACGCGCCAGACCGCGTTGCCCTCCGCGACCGTCAGCGGGTGGACATCGCGGACGCCGCGCCACAGGGTTCGGGAGGTCTCGGCGTCCAGGATATCCGCCGTGGGATGACCGAGTTCGCGGCGGAGTTTTTCGGCGCGGTAAGCGACCGAGGCGGAAAAATCCTCGATCCGGATCAGGGTCAGCGAAGCGTCTGGCGATAGTGGCGTGCTTAAAGGCAGCCAGGCGGCGGCGGAGACGCCGTAAGGCGAGCCCAGTGCCGCCGAGAGCACCGGCACCGCGGCGGCGGCGTCCAGGCCGGAAATGGCGATCGTGCCGGTGTCTTCGGGCGCGGGCAGCACTTTCAGCGTTATTTCCGTCAGGATGCCCAAAGTGCCATGGCTGCCGCAGAGCAGTTTGCACAAATCCAGGCCTGTGACATTCTTAAGAACCCGGCCGCCGGAATGGATGACTTCTCCGCGTCCGGTCACCGCGCGTACGCCCATCAGATGGTCGCGCGTCGCCCCCCAGGCCACGCGGCGGGGCCCCGACACATTGGCCGCCACGACCCCGCCGATCGTCTGGGTCCCCGGCGCCGTGCCGAGCAAAGCCGAAAAATCGGGTGGCTCGGCGATCAGATGTTGTCCTTCCGCCGCCAGGGCGGTTTCGATTTCGTGCAGCTTCGTTCCGGCCAGCGCGGAAATAATCAGTTCCTTGGGCGCGTAAAGGCCGATGCCGGACAGACCGGCGGTGGAGACGGTGCCGGGCGCCTGGACCGGACGTAACATGCCGGTCTTGGTGCCGGCGCCACGCACATGCAGGGGCTCGCGCGCGGCGGTCACCTGCGCCGCGATGGCGGCTTCCGCGTCCGTGGGGATCATGCGGCGCGCGGCAGGGATTTCGCCGCCGCCTGTAACGGGAATACCTTGCTGGGGTTAAGAAGCCAGTTTGGATCGAAGGCCGATTTGATGCGGCGCTGTTGCTCCAGCTCGTGTTCGGCGAACTGGTATGGCATCAAATCGCGCTTTTCGACGCCGACGCCGTGTTCCCCGGTCAGGCAGCCCCCGACATCGACGCAGAGTTTCAGAATATCGCCGCCAAAGGTCTCGGCTTTGTGGAAACTCGCGGGGTCGTTGGCGTCGAACATGATAAGGGGATGCAGATTGCCGTCGCCCGCGTGGAAAATATTCGCGACTTTCAACCCGTAGCTGTCGGACATTTCCTGGATGCGGCGCAGCACCAGCGGCAACTGGCTGGTCGGGATCGTTCCGTCCATGCACAGATAATCCGGGCTGATGCGTCCGATCGCCCCGAAGGCGCCCTTGCGTCCCTTCCAGATCGCCAGAGATTCTTCCGCGGACTGGGAGACTTTCAGGCTGATCGGATCGTGGCGGTCGCAAATTTCCGACAGCCGCGCCAGCAGATCGTCTTGTTCGGCGACGCTGCCCTCGACCTCGATGATCAGCATCGCCTCCGCGTCGAGCGGGTAGCCCGCGTGCGCGAAGGCCTCGCAGGCATGGATCGCGGGCCGGTCCATGAATTCCAGCGCCACCGGGATGATGCCCGACGAGATGATGGAGTCGACGCAGGCGCCCGCGACCTCGTTCGAGGAAAACGCCGCGAGCATGGCGCGCGCGCCTTCCGGCGAGCGCAGGATGCGGACCACGACTTCCGTCACCAGCGCCAGTTGCCCCTCGCTGCCGGTGAGAAGGCCGAGCCAGTCGTAGCCGGCGGCGTCGAGGTATTCGCCGCCAATGTCGAGAATTTCGCCGTCCACCGTGACGATTTTCAAACCCAACAAATTATTCGCCGTCACCCCGTATTTCAGGCAATGGGCGCCGCCCGAGTTCATGTTGACGTTGCCGCCGATCATGCAGGCCAATTGGCTGGATGGGTCGGGCGCGTAGAAAAACCCGTCCTCGGCGACGGCGTTGGTGATGCCGATATTCGTCACCCCCGCCTGCACCGTCGCGCAGCGGTCGGGATAATTCACATCCAGGATCTGGTTCATCCGCATGAGGCCGACGACCACCGCGTCGGCCAGCGGCAGCGCGCCGCCGGACAAAGACGTTCCCGCGCCGCGGGGCACCACGCGCACGCCGTTCGCGTGGCAGAAGCGCATGACGGCGGCGACTTCCTCGGTTGTTTCGGGAAGGACGACGGCCAGCGGCATTTGCCGGTAGGCGGACAGCCCGTCCGTTTCGTAGGGTTTCAGCCGGATCGGGTCGGCGATCACGCCTTCCTCGTCCGATACGGCGGCGCGCAGACCGGCGACGATCGCGTCGCGGCGCGCCATGACATCGGGTTTCGGGTCGGGCAAGGGAATCATGGCATGGGACTCATGGCGGGGCCTCCGTCCCCGATGATGGGGCCAGGCCGGGCACGGGGCAAGCGTTCTTGCAACGCCGCCGTTCCGCGCCTTTAATCTCCGCCAAACCGGAGGAAACCCAACATGGCCGATGTATCCACGTTCGAAGACGTCAACCTGCCCGCCGCCGCCGTGTGGAACACGATCGGCGATTTCGGCGGCATCCGCAAATGGGCCGTCCTGGTCCAGAGCGAGTCCGTCGAGGACACCACCCAGGGCAAAATCCGTACGCTGAACATGCCGGAGGGGCGGGTGGTGAAGGAACGCCTCGCGGCGCAGTCGCAGTATTCCTACACTTACACGATGGTCGACCGGCCCGAGATGGCCGATTACCGTTCCACGGTCGCGGCGATTCCGCTGGACGACAACACGACGCGCATCACGCTGATCGTGCATCTCAGCCCGTCCGAGGGGAACACCGACGAGGACATCACCGCGCGCTACACTCGCAATCTCCGCGGCAATTTGCGCGCCATGAAGAAGGCGCTTGGGATCGCCGGCTGAGGCCTGGGCTTATCCCAAACTGGCCGCCGCCCCGATAGGGTTTGGTCAGAATCGGGGTGCTCGGTTCCGGCCAGTCCCGGCTGACAACGGATGGGTCCGCGAAGCCGGAGGTGAACACCACGGGAATGTCGAGGCCTCGGTCGCGGAATTGCCGTGCCAGTTCGAAGCCGTTCATGCCGCCGGGCAGGACCACGTCGGTGAACAGCAGGTCCATTTCTGGGTGGTCCGCCGCCAGCGCCAGGGCTTCGCCGCCGGTTTCGGCGGTCAGGACGCGGTAGCCCAGTGCCTGAACCATGTTGGCGGCGGCCTGGCGGAGAGAGGCGTTGTCTTCGACCAGCAAGATCGTTTCACCCGCGCCTTCCTCGACATTCATTTCCGGAACCACCGTGTCCTGGGCCGCCGTCGCGCGCGGCAGAAGCAGGGCGACGGTCGTGCCCAGGCCGACTTCGCTGTCGATACGGACATGTCCGCCGGATTGGCGGACGAAGCCGAAGACCATGCTGAGGCCCAGGCCGCTGCCTTTGCCGATGTCTTTGGTGGAAAAAAACGGTTCGAAGACCTGAGCCAGAATATCTGGCGGCATGCCGCTTCCGGTGTCGGCGACCGCGACGCGGACAAAGTCGCCCTGTGTTTCCTCCTCCGGTCCGGCGCCGGTTTGGGGCGGGCCGACTCGCGTGCCGGGAAGCGCGTTGGCGATCTTCAGGCGCAACGTGCCGCCGTTGGGCATCGCGTCGCGCGCGTTCACGGCGAGGTTCAGAATCGCGCTTTCCAACTGACTCGGATCGATCAGCGCGGGCCAGACGTCGGCGTCCAACGTGGCGCGGACCTCGATGGTTTCGCCGACCGCGCGGCGCAGCAGGGGTTCCATGCCTTGGACCAGGGCGGCGACGTTCGTCGCGACCGGGCGCAGGGTTTGGCGGCGCGCGAAGGCCAGCAGGCGCCCGGTCAGCGCCGCGCCGCGCTCCGCCGCCTCGATCGCCTGATCGGCCAGCGCGCGGCTTTCGCTTTCGGGCGGCAAATGCAGCGCCAACAGGTCGAGGTTTCCGATCACGACCGCCAGCAGGTTGTTGAAATCGTGCGCGATGCCGCCGGTGAGCTGGCCGATCGCTTCCATCTTTTGGGCCTGGAGCAATTGCTGTTCCAGGCGCAGCCGTTCGGTGACCTCCACCGCGACATTGACAATTCCGCCGCTCCGGGCGCGTGCTTCCCATACTTCGTAGGCACGGCCATTGGTGTGACGGCGGACGATCTTGGTGGCGTCCGCGCGTTGGTGGTCGCGCACGCGCGCGGTCACGAATGCCTCGCCGGTCATGCCGTCGGGCAGCACGATCAGTCCGCGTTCGACGGCGGCGCGGAGGCGGTCTTCGTAGCGGACGCCGGGTGCGATCATGTCGGCGATGGCGCGGTAGTGGTCGAGGTGGTGGTGGTTGAACAGCACGATCCGGTCGTCGCGATCGTACAGAACGATGGCATGGTCGATGCTTTCCATCGCGTCGAGCAGGTTGTCGCGGACCGCCGCGAGTTCGCGTTCGGTTTTGTTGCGTTCCGTCACATCGAGCCAGATCCCCACGGCGCCGTCGATCGTGCCATCGGCGCGGTGGAGCGGCGCGGCGGAGACCAGCAATTCCCGGGCCTGGCCGTCTTTGCGCAGCCATCGCGCTTCGCTGTCGGTAATCGTTTGGCCTTCGAGGAGTTTGGCCCAGTTGACGTCGAACCGTGCCTGATCCTCTGGCGCGCGGGGCGGGATGAGACCGGCGAGGGCTTCCGCTTCGGTATATCCGGTCACCGCGACGGCGGCCGGGTTCCAGCCGACGATTTGGCCGTCGCCGCGCCAGGTCACGATCGGCACCGGCGCCGCCTGAAGCACCTTCGCCATCAGTTCGTTGATTTGCGCCAGTTCCCGCGTCAGTTCCCGTGCCCGTTCGCCGGCGCGCGCTTCGATATCCTCGTTGGCCTGGCGCAGCGCGGTCACGTCCATGCCCACGACCAGGATACCCTCGATCGCGCCGTTCGCGCCGCGCAGGGGCAGGCGGCTGACGGACCAGTCGGATGGCGGCCGGTCTGGCTGGCGGATCCGTTGGGCGATCGGGGGTTGTTCCTTTCCGGTCGCCAGCAGGGATTCGTCGGCGTGCCGGGAGGACGCGGTCAGTGTGGGGTCGGCGACGAATTCCTCGGCGGTGTGGCCCAGTATGTCGGCGGAGGGGCAATCGTGCACACGCTCGAAGGCGCGGTTGACCCATTGAAAGCGCCGTTCGGTGTCCTTCATCGCGATGGTCATGGGCACGGCATCCAGCACCAGTTGCAACACCCGGCGGGTTTCCTCGCTTTCGGTGCGGAGCCGGTGCAGTTCGGTCACGTCGGCGCCGATCGTGATCACGTGGGTCGCGCCGCCGTCCGCGTCCAGAAGCGGCGCCTTGACGACCACGATGTTGTGGACCGTGCCGTTCACGACCCAGCGTTCGTCGAAGCGGACGGTTTCGCCGGTCGTCAGCACCTCGCGATCCATGGCATGGGCGCGCGCCACGCCGGCGGCGGGGAACGGGAGTTCGTGCAGCGATTTTCCGAGCATTGCCGCGGGTTCGATGCTCATGGCGCGGCCGAACGCGGGGTTCGCCCAGCGGAAGCGCAGATCGTGGTCCTTGACCTGAATGCTGAGCGGAACGTGGCGCAGGATGCCGTCGATCAGGCGCGACATGGTGTCCGCTTCGGTCCGCGCCAGCCGCCAGCCCTCCGCGTCGTCCGTGCGCGCGGCGTGCCATGCGGCCACCTGGCGGGCGTGGGTGTAGCAGAGAACGATCGCGATCGCCGCCATGCCCGTGACGCCCATGATGCCCGCGCCGGCCAGGAAGCACAGCGGTGTCACCGAGTCGGGCGCGCGCACGGCCACGATCGCGGCGAATACCGCCCAGACCGCGGCCAGGACGCACATCGCGAGGATCGCCGCGTGAATTGGCATGGCGGGATACCGGGCCGCGCGTTCCGAAATCGCCGCGGCCGGGGTTGTTCGCGTGTTCACCGATCCACCTGTCGCGCATTCATCGGGGCTGGTCTGGTCCGGCCGTTTCGGGCCGGGCTCCGTGGCGGGGCGATCGCGCGTCCTCGTGACATGGCCTTCGACGCTCCTGTCGCGGCGGCGGCGAATGAGGCGGCCGTCCGCGGCGCATGCCATGGCCACGTGCTCGCGTGACGCGTTTGGGGCGCGCGCATGCGGCAGCGAGACATCGCGAGGGTTACGACGCCGATCTTATTGGCACGTTTCATGCCTGTAAATCGTTTGCCCAGACGTGTGAGATGTATATCGATTTTTGGGCATGGCACGCGAAATGAAATACCGATCGCGCGCGAAGGATCGGGGGCGGCGCGACAGAGACAAAATCCTTCGCAGCCGTTAAATGTTTCAGTAGAGTGTCTACTCGATCCGCTGGAAGTGTCGCATGACCCAGAAGAAATTACTTATCGTCGACGATCACGCCGGAGTCACCGGGGTGATCCGGGCGACCGCGGAAACGCTTGGCTTTTCCTGCCGGATCGTGAACCGGCCGGAGGAGGCGTTCCCGGTCTTCAAGGTATTCGCGCCGGATGTGCTGATCCTCGACATGATGATGCCGGAAAAGGATGGGATCGACGTGCTGGAGGAGATCCTGCGCACCGACATCGAAACGAGGTTTATCCTGACGTCCGGCTATGGCGACGGTTTTTTGCGGATGGGCGAGCGGATCGTGCGTGGCGCCCGAGAAACCTCCGTCACGTTTCTGAAAAAGCCCTTCCGCCGGGAGGAGTTGGTGGCCGCCCTGAACGGTGTGTGACCGTCCGCGTCACCGCGGGCGGTTAACGGTGTAATCGGCGACGTCCGCCAGGATGCGGCGCACCGGCCCGTCGGGGAACACCGTCAGCGCGGCCCGTGCCGCGCGCGCGAAGCCGGCGGCGCGTGTCAGCGTCGCCTCGATCGCGCCCCGGTCCGACATCAGGCCCAAAGCGTGTTCCAGATCGCCGTCGGATTGGGCGCCGTCCTCGATGGCGCGGCGCCAGAACGCGCGTTCCACTTCGTCGCCGGCCTGATAGGCGGCGAGCACCGGCAGCGTCACCTTGCCCTCGCGGAAATCGTCGCCAACGGTTTTGCCCAGGGTCGCCTGATTCGCGGTGTAATCGAGCGCGTCGTCCACCAGTTGGAAGGCGATGCCGAGATTCATGCCGTAGGAGGCCAAAGCGGCCTGTTCCGCCGCCGGGCGGCCGGCGATCACCGCGCCGACTTCGCAGGCGGCGGCGAACAGGGCGGCGGTCTTACCTTGCACGACTTCCAGATACTGCGCCTCGGTCGTCGTCAGGTCGTTTTGGGTTTGCAGTTGCAGCACCTCGCCTTCGGCGATGGTCGCGGCGGCGCGCGAGAGGATGCGCAGCACCGCCAGCGATCCGTCTTCGACCATCAACTGAAAGGCGCGGGCGAACAGGAAGTCGCCGACCAGGACGGAGGCCTTGTTGCCGAAGATGGCGTTGGCGGAGGCGAGGCCGCGGCGCAGCAGGCTTTCGTCGACGACATCGTCGTGGAGCAGGGTCGCGGTGTGGATGAACTCGACGCAGGTCGCGAGTTCGACCTGGCGCGCGCCGCCGGTGCCGCCGGGGTAACCGCACAGGCGGGCCGAGGCGAGGGTCAGGAGCGGGCGCAACCGCTTGCCGCCGGCCGCGACGATGTGGGCGGCAAGCTGCGGAATCAAGGCGACCGGACTGTCCATGCGCGCGACGATCGCGCGGTTGCAGGCACGCAGATCGTCGCCGACAAGCGCCACGAGCGCCGCGAGCGCGTCTTCTCCATCGCGCGCCGATTTGGCGTCAGCGGGAACGGTCCCAGCCGCGCGGGCAATGGCGAGGCCGGCCAACGCATTCTCCTTACAAGATGATGTCCGAGAGACGCGGCACCATATCGGCGCGGTGGAAAACCGGTCAAGCCGCCGCTTGCGTTATTGTCACGCGGCCGGGTGGGGCTTGTGGGATCGGACGGGGGCGGGGAGACGTTGGGGCTCCGCCCCAAACCCCGCGAGGGGCTTTGCCCCTTCGAACCCCACCAGGGCGGGGGCCCGCCGCCTTCGCAGGGGCAAGCCTGGACCCATTTCATTGGGGTGTTTGAAGAAGGGGGGCCTATAGCGGCGGTTGAACCGCCTCGGATGGCCCCCCTTCTTCAAACACCCCAAACAGACGGCATCCAAGGCCCTGCCTTGGCGGGGTCGAGGGGCAGCGCCCTCGTGGGGTCCGGGGCAAAGCCCCGCCCCCGCCCGATCGCGCAAGCCCCAAACGGCCGGTGCCTTGCCGCCGGGGGGTGGGATCGGTCAACCTGGGTTTATGTCGTTATGTGGCACCTTGGGCGCGATTGAGCCCGCCGGGCTTTTGGGGGGGCGGGTGCGGTATGCGCAGCCCGCTGTTGGATTGCGCGCGGCGGTCGATCCGGTGTTGCTCGCCGCCTGTATTCCCGCGCGGTCTGGGGAGCGGGTATTGGAGGGGGGCACGGGCGCGGGCGCGGCGTTGTTGTGCCTCGCGGCGCGTGTGCCGGGTCTTGCCGGGTTGGGGTTGGATCGCGAGCCTGGTTTGATCGGTCTCGCGCGCGCGAACGCGCTCGCGAATGGGTGGCCGGATTTGTGTTTCGCGGTGGCCGATTTGCGGGCGAGTCCGTTGGGGGGCGCCTGGTCGGGCCGGGTGGATCATGCCTTCGCGAATCCGCCTTATCATCGCGCCGGTGGCACGGCCTCGCCCGACGCGGCGCGGGAGGCGGCGAAGCGGGCGGAGCAGGGGGTGTTGCGCTGGTGGGCGGATGCGCTGGTCCGGCCGTTGCGGCATCGGGGCACGGCAACCTTCATTCTGGCGCCCTGGATGCTGGAGGAGGCGTTGGCGGCCTTGCGGGCGGCGGGCGCGCCGGCCGAGGCGGTGTTTCCGATCTGGCCGAAGGCCGGGCGTCCCGCGCGGTTCGCGATCGTGCGTGGGCGAAAAAATGGCCGGAGCCCGTTGTCGATCGGGCCCGGCCTGATTTTGCACACGGAGTCCGGCGCGTATCGTCCGGAGGCCGAGGCGGTTTTGCGTGGCGGCGAGGCGTTGCGCCTCGACGCGGGTTAGCCAGGCGGGGTCAGTAGTCGCCGGTGTTGGGATGGCGGAGATGCCAAAGCCGTTCGTGCGCGGCGACCAGGCTTTCCATGTTGCGCCGCCGGGTGCCGTCCGGCGTCAAGGGACGGCGGGTCAGCATCATCTCCAGGATGTGCAGGAGCTGTTCCGCGACCTCGAAATCGCTTTGATCGCAGGCGTGGTGAAACGCGATCAAAATTTTATCGGACAGCCGCCGGCTGTAGCGCGGTGCGCCGCCGGGGCCGGTTTCGCGGCTGGTTTCGTCGTCCGCCTGAGTCACGCTCGTCCCCGCCGTTCTGGTCTGGATATTCAAAAAGTTCTCAATCGCCGTGGTCGCCATGAGGGTCCGCTCCATGCACGAGGCCGTCTCGCTCGATCCTCCGTCGGTCCGTGGCCCGCCGAGACACGGGCTCTCGCCGAAGCGTGGAAGGTCTGGCGATGCGCCGGTCCTGTCGAATTCCGCTCCACCTTAACAGTGGCATATCTTTCGGCACCATTGCGTCAGTACCGCGTGATGCTCTCGTTATTTCCGGCGCCATCCGGTTTGGGAAGCGCGTTTTCCGCGCGGCCGAAGGGTCCGGTCGTGGATTCGGCGGCCAAAACGGGCGGGAACCCGTTTTGGCCGCCTCGCGCATTCTATACAGGCCTTGGCTCTCTCTCCAAGAGCTATTCTCACCGGCCGGGCGTTTTTCCAAATCGTATCAATATATCGGAACTTTGATAAATTTTTAGCCGCTCAGGCCGCGGGTTCCATACCCGCGAGTTCGGCCGGCGGTGCGTCGAAGGCGTCTTCCCAGGACCCGGTGGTGGACGCCTTGCTGTATTCCGTGGCCCGGTTTTCGAAGAAATTGGCGTGTTCGACGGCGTTGAGCATCTCGTCCAGCCAGGGCAGGGGGTTGGACTTCACGTGGAAAATCTCGTTCAGGCCGAGTTGCACCAGGCGCCGGTCGGCGATGTAGCGGATGTATTCCTTGACCTCTTTGGCGGTCAGGCCTTCGGCCGGGCCTTGTTCGAAGGCGAGGTCGATGAAGGCGTCTTCGTGTTCGACGATGGTGGCGCAGGTCAAATAGAGTTCGCGTTTCAGGTCCTCGTTCCAGATTTCCGGGTTCTCGTGCACGAAGACGCGGAACAATTTGACGATTGAGTCGCAATGGAGGGATTCGTCGCGCACCGACCAGGAGACGATCTGGCCCATGCCCTTCATTTTGCCGAAGCGCGGGAAGTTCAGCAGGATGGCGAAGGAGGCGAAGAGTTGCAGGCCTTCGGTGAATGCCCCGAAGGCGGCCAGGGTGCGCGCGATCTGGAATTTCGAATCGACGTTGAATCCCTGCATGAAGTCGTATTTGTCCTTCATGGCCTTGTATTTCATGAAGGCGCTGTACTCGATTTCCGGCATGCCGATGGTGTCGAGCAGATGGCTGTAGGCGGCGATGTGGATTGTCTCGATGTTCGAGAAGGCCGACAGCATCATCAGCACCTCGGTCGGTTTAAAAACCCGAGAGTAATGCTTCATATAGCAATTGTTCACCTCGACATCCGCCTGGGTGAAAAACCGGAAAATCTGAGTTAAAAGATTGCGTTCCGCGTCGGTGAGGTTGCGGTGCCAGTCTTTGACGTCGTCGGCGAGCGGGACTTCTTCCGGCAGCCAGTGGACGCGTTGCTGGGTCAGCCAGGCCTCGTGCGCCCAGGGGTAGCGGAAGGGCTTGTAGACGGGGTTTTCGGTGAGGAGGTCGAAGCGGACGGGATGCTCGTCGGGGGCGGTGCTTTTGCCGTTGAGGGGCTGGTGTCCGTTCGAGAGGGGATGGCCGTCCATTCTGGGGTCGCTCCATTGTCGTGCCGGCGCCGGGTCCGGGCCGTCTGTTACCACCTATTGTGGTCCTGGCGCCCATTGCACGCAAGCCGTGGTGTGCCGGGCGGGGTTTGCACGCGACTCGCGAGGGCGGCCGGTGCCGGGGCGGGATCGTACTGGCGGCGTCCCGGTTAATCCATGGAATTCGGCGCGGTGTCGGAAAACTTTACAGGCGCGCAGGGACGCGCGGGAAAGCGGCGCGATATCGACGTTATAAGGGATGGCGCGATTTTTGCATAACCATTGTTCGCGTGGCGCGCCGGAATCGCCCGGCGCGGCGCACGCGTTTTCAAGGATCGATCGGCATGAACCAACACGCTGGATGGCTGGCCCATTCCGGACGAACCGCGGGCCGGATCGCCCGCGCCACGGCCCGCGCGGGCATGGCGGCGCTGTTCGGCCTGGCGCTGACCGCCGGGACCGCCAGCGCCGGCTTCATCGCCTTCACCGACGCCGCCGGCCCGCACACGTTCACGGTTCCCGCCGGCGTGACCTCGTTGACCGTTCTGACAGTGGGCGGCGGCGGCGGCGGCGCGAACGGGCATCAGGGCGGTGGCGGCTCCGGATTCGTCGCGGAGGGCACGTTCTCGGTCACCCCCGGCGATATTTATAACGTGATCGTCGGCGCCGGCGGTCATGGCGCGGCGGCCGATCCCAGCAGCAACGGCATCGTCGGTCTCACGCCGGGCGGGGCGTCGTTTTTCGGGTCTCTGGTGACATCGGCTGGTGGCGGCGTGGTCGCCGGGGTCAATCTGGGCGGCCATAATGGCGGGTCCGGCGGCGGCGCCGCCTGCAACGGCGGTTCCCTCGCGGGCGACGGCGGCTCCGGCGGCGGCGATGGGCAGGCGTGCCAGGCCGGCGCCTCCATGCCCATCGGTTTTGGACAGGGCGCATTCGCCGCGTTGCTCAGCCCGTTCGTCGAGAACGCGCTGACCGCGGGCGCCGGCGGGGCGGGTGGCACGGGTACGCACGCGGGCGGCGGCGGGGCCGGCGGTGTTCTGTTGGGCGGCGCCGGACCGTCCGCGGGCGATGGCGGCGCGAGCTTCAGCGGGCATGGCGGTATGGGCTATGGCGCCGGTGGCGGCGCCGGGGGATTGAACCAATCGCTCAGCGACACGCGCTTCGGTGGCGGCGATGGCGCCAGCGGTCTTGTTTACGTGGAGTTCGCGGAAGTGCCCGAACCGGTATCCGCCGCGTTGTTCGGGGTTGGTTTGCTGGGACTCGCCGCGGCACGGCGGCGCGTGGCGGCGCGGGCGGACTGATGGCCGGACGCGCGCGGGGGCACCGGCGCGCGGTCTATCGCGGGGCGATCGCCGCGTGTTCCTCGGGCGTGCGCAAAGTCAGCGCCAACGCGTGCATCCCGCCTTGCGCCGGTTCGCCGAATTCGGCGGCGAGCGCGGCGTGAACGGCGCGGGAGCGGGCGACGCGGGAGATGCCGCGAAACGTCGCCGATACCATCAGGACACTGTAATGCGTCTCGCCCGCGGCGCCCGCGCCCGCGTGCCCCGCGTGATGGGCGCTGTCGTCGGTTATCCGCAGCACGTCCGGAGAAAACATCGCGGTCAGGGTCGCCGTCAGGCGTTCGGCCCGGGAAAGATCGGCCCGGGAAAGATCGGCCCGGGAAAGATCGGGACGGGAAAGATTTGTGCTCATGCGCCCATCGGACCATGGCCCGTCCCCATTGCCAAGCACCCGGGCCCGCAGTCATAGTCGCGGAATGACGCGCCGACCGGTCCGAGCCAGGGCTTACGCGCCGGACCCGGCGGCGCCGGGCCGGTGCTGCGACATGCCCAGTTGCGGGGCGATGGGCGAGTATCGCGCGCCAAAATCGCGGAATACGTTGCGGGATTACTGGTGGTTCTGTCTGGAGCACGTCCGCGCCTACAACGGCTCCTGGGATTATTATAAGGGCATGACCCCCGCGCAGATGGAGCAGGAACTCCGCGCCGACACCGCCTGGGGCCGTCCGTCCTGGCCCTTGGGCCATATCGGCGCCGCCGCCTGGGATGACGACGCGTTGCGCGATCCGCTGCACATTCTGAACAGCGCGGGTGTCAACAAACCTCGCCCGCGGCAGACCGATCAGGCGCCCGTGGAGCTTCGCGAACCGCTCTCCACCCTGGGGTTGACCTGGCCAACCACGCTCGACACCGTTAAGACCCGATATAAGGAACTGGCGAAACGCCACCACCCCGATGCCAATGGCGGCAGCCGGGACGCGGAGGAACGACTGAAAACCATCAACCTCGCCTATGCCGCCCTGCGGACCCGCCTCGCCGTGGAACCGCGCATGGCCTCCACCGGCTGATCGGGCCGAATCGCGCGAGGAACAAGAAAAATACCCCGAAACGACGCCGGTTTCCGGCACATCGCGCCGATGGCCTTGCGCACGGGCGCGAACAGCGTAGACTTTCCCCAAATCTTAACAGGATACTCTGGCCTATGAATGACGCCGTGGAAGCCCGCCCGACCTCCATGATCGACCTCCCGGACACCAAAGTCTCGGTCCGGGACGTGTTCGGTATCGATATCGACATGGAGGTGCCGGCGTTTTCGGTCCGCACCGAGCACGTGCCCGACCTCGATTCCTCCTATAAATTCGACCGCGAGACGACGCTCGCGATCCTGGCGGGCTTCGCGCATAACCGCCGCGTGATGGTCCAGGGCTACCACGGCACGGGCAAATCGACCCATATCGAGCAGGTCGCGTCCCGTCTGAACTGGCCCTGCATCCGGGTGAACCTGGACAGCCACATCAGCCGTATCGACCTGATCGGCAAGGACGCCATCGTCCTTAAAGACGGCAAGCAAATCACCGAATTCCGCGAAGGCATCCTGCCCTGGGCCTTGCAGCACGCCTGCGCCCTGGTGTTCGACGAATACGACGCCGGCCGCCCCGACGTGATGTTCGTGATCCAGCGCGTCCTGGAAGTCGAGGGCAAGTTGACCCTGCTCGACCAGAACCGCGTGATCCGTCCCCACCGCTCCTTCCGCCTGTTCTCCACCGCCAACACGGTGGGACTGGGCGACACGACCGGCCTCTATCACGGCACGCAGCAGATCAATCAGGGCCAGATGGACCGCTGGAACATCGTCGCCACCCTGAACTACCTGCCGCACGCCATGGAAACCGGCATCGTGCTGGCGAAAATGGGCATCGATCCGGCGGCGGATCCCGTGATGAAAAAGCGCATCGAAGGCATGGTCGCCCTGGCCGACCTGACCCGCGCCGGCTTCATCAACGGCGACATTTCCACCGTCATGTCCCCGCGCACCGTCATCACCTGGGCGGAAAACACCCGCATCTTCGGCGATGTCGGCTTCGCCTTCCGGCTGACCTTCATGAACAAGTGCGACGAGGCCGAGCGTTCCACGGTCGCCGAGTACTATCAGCGCTGCTTCAACGAGGACATTCCCTCCGGCGGTTTCACCACCCGGAAGTTCTCGTAAATCCCAAAGCGGAGCGAAGAGCCCCAGCCCCGGAGCAGAGCGAAAAACCTCTGTCCGGGCGCGGAGCTGAAAGCCTAAGTCGCGGAGCGTAAAGCACATGAGCGGGTCGGGAACGAAAGAGAACGCGCGCGCCGAGGAATTCAAGCGCGCGACAGCCGGCGTCCTGCGCGCCATCGCCGAGCAGGCGGACGTGCAGGTCGCGTTTCAGCCGGGACCCTCCGGGGTGTCGGGTAAGCGCGCGCGCCTGCCGCTGCCGACCCGCGCGCTGCCCGCCGCCGAAATGGCGCGGCTGCGCGGGCAGTCCGACGCGCTGGCGCTCCGCCTGCGCCATCACGACGACCGCGTCCACGCCGCGCGCATGCCCGCGCGCCGGGAAGCGAAAGACGCCTACGACGCGCTGGAACAGGTGCGCGTCGAAGTCATCGGCGCCCAGCACATGGAAGGCGTCAAAGGCAACCTGCGCGCGAAACTCGCGGAAGAGTGCGAGCAGGAAGGCTACGACCGCATGACGCGGAAGGACCAGTTGCCGATCGACAAGGCGCTGGCCCTGGTCACCCGCGAACGCCTGACCGGCGAACCCGTCCCCGAATCCGCCCAGCGCATCCTGTCGATGTGGCGCGACTCCCTGGGCGACGGCGCCGAAGCCGCGATCACGGAAATGATCGAGGCCCGCGAAGACCAGACCCAGTTCGCCCGCGCGGCCCGCAAGCTGCTGGCGGCGCTGGATCTCGCGGAAGCCGAGGTCGAGTCGGATCCCGATAACAACACCGACGACGGCGAAGACGGCGGCGAACAATCGGGCCAGCAGGACAATTCCGAACAGGGCGAAGGCCAGTCGGAATCCGAATCCGAATCCATGCTCGGCGCCAACCCCGAGGAAATGGAAGGCGAGGCCGCCGACGACGACGGATCCGAGTCGGACGACGAAGCCGCGGTCGCCGAGGGCGACGACCGGCCCGGCGGGCCGCAGCCGCGCCGCGACCGGGGCGGACCGGAAGCCGAGGGCGCCTACCGTGCCTATACCCGCGCGCACGACGAGGAAATCGACGCCGAAGACCTCTGCGACGCCGACGAACTGGCCCGTCTGCGCCAGCAACTGGATCAACAGTTGCAGCATTTGCAGGGCGTTATCTCGAAGCTCGCGAACCGGTTGCAGCGCAAATTGCTGGCGCAACAGACCCGGGCCTGGGAGTTCGATCTGGACGAGGGCATCCTCGACGCCGGCCGCCTGTCGCGCGTGGTGATCAACCCGATGCAGGCGCTGTCGTACAAGAAGGAACTCGACATGGAGTTCCGCGACACGGTGGTGTCGTTGCTGATCGATAATTCCGGGTCGATGCGCGGACGTCCCATCACGGTGGCGGCGATGTGCGGCGATATCCTGGCGCGCACGCTGGAACGCTGCGCGGTGAAGGTGGAAGTGCTCGGCTTCACGACGCGCGCCTGGAAGGGTGGGCAGAGCCGGGAGAAATGGGTCCAGGACGGCAAGCCGCGCAACCCCGGCCGTCTGAACGATCTGCGGCATATTGTTTATAAGGCCGCCGACGCGCCCTGGCGCCGGTCTCGCAAGAACCTCGGCCTGATGCTGCGCGAGGGGCTGCTCAAGGAAAACATCGACGGCGAGGCGCTGCTGTGGGCCTACCGCCGTTTACTGGTGCGGCCGGAACATCGCCGCATCCTGATGGTGATTTCGGACGGCGCGCCGGTCGATGACTCCACGCTGTCCGTGAATCCCGGCAACTATCTGGAAAAGCACCTGCGGGAAGTGATCCGCGACATCGAAAACCGCGACCAGGTCGAGTTGATCGCCATCGGTATCGGGCATGACGTGACGCGTTACTATCGCCGCGCGGTGACCATCGTGGACGCTGAGGAACTCGGCGGCACCATGATGAAAAAGCTTACCGAGCTCTTCGACGAGGACGCCATGGCCGCCTGGGCGCGGGCTTCGGCGATGCAGTCGGCGTCGGTGGTGTAGCGGAAGGGTCGATACGGCAGGGAGCGATAACGACGAGACGCCCGGCGGGCGTCTCGTGAAAATTCCAGGCGGCTCTCAGCGCCAAATCAGGTGTAGCCCGTTATATTCCCGACGACATCTACGATCACAATCCGCACGTCCCGGCTAATGTCGCCTGGATTCGATCCAGGCTCCCCCTCTGGGACCGGCATACCGAAGTGTTTGTAATAAAGAACCCAGGCTGGATAAACTTCGCCGGTGGTCTTATCCCGAAAACTCATTGGCCGTTCTTGAAAGAAAGGCACGCCTCCATTCGCATAACGATACATATCCACGACGAGCTCGCTGCAATATAGCGATCTGGCATCGTCCAGGTACAGATCGTCATACGGCACATTACGCTGTTGCACTCCGAACTCTATCGCCGCGGGAATCAACGGGCGAAATGGAGCGGTCAACCGTCCGATCATGAAACGGGGTTTGGTGGTCGGATCGTTCGATCGGCGGAGAAAGACATCGATCTGTGTCAGCCTGACCTCGGGTGGAAACGCCTCCAGTACAAAGGTCCCCTTGGTGTTCGTCACCGCGACACCCATGTGGTTCAATTTGGCGCCACGATACCCCTCGGTCACGACGGAGATGGCATTCAGATCGGAGCCAATTTGAGTAAACACGAAATCGCCATGTTGAACTTCGGCCATTGACACCTCCATATCTCGATCTCCGTACTCCACCCGTTCACACCTCGCTACGCGCCGCTTTTCGGCCCAATGCATGCGCGCTTCACGACGATGCGGTGTTTCAAACGTCTCGGCGAACCAAACCTCGCTTGCGAGACAGCCCTCAAGGTGCGGCCATTGTCACCCCCATCGCGTGCGTTTCCTCATCCTGGCGCGCGGTGTAGCGGTAATTCGACGCCATGCCCCAAACGTTTTTCTGGATGTGCAGAGGAATGAACACCAAATCGTCGATCGCGATCCGCTGTGCTTTTTGCAGAAGTTTTTCGCGGGCGGCATCGTCGGCGGTCACCATCGCCTGCTCGATCAGGGCGTCCGTTTCCGGATTGGAGTAACGTCCGCGGTTGCTGCTCCCGCGTCCACGGTCTGGGTTCACCGTCGCGATCAGCGCGCGCAAGGGATTCGAGGCCTCGCCGGAGGATGTGCCCCAGGCCAGGAGGAACGAGGACATGTCGTATTTGGTGATCCGGATCGCGAAACTGGCGAACACAATCGGTTCGACCGACGTTTGGACGCCGATGCGCGCCCACATCTGGCCCACGGCCTGGATGATTTTCGCGTCGTTCACGTAACGGCCGTTCGGGCCGTGCAGGGTGATCCGGAAGCCGCGCGGGTAGCCCGACGCCGCCAGCAATTGTTTGGCTTTCGCTGGATCGAAGGCCGGGGCGTCCAGGCCGGGGACATACGAATAACTGCCGGGCGGCAGGAACTGCGCGGAGGGCACGGCCGCGCCTTCCATCACGCGTTCCACGATCGCGGTCCGGTCGACCGCCAGCGACAGGGCCTGGCGCACGCGAAGGTCTTTCAGCGGGTTGATGGTCAGCGTCTCCCCGTCCGGCCCCTGTACGAAGGGCGTGGGGCCGGTGCGGGCATGATCGAACCATAGGTAGACCAGCCGGCTGCTGAGTGTTTCCTCGATTCGCGCGCGGGGGTTCTGGCGGAGTTTGACGGCGTCGGAGGTTGGCACGGCCTCGATCAGCGCGACATCGCCGGACAGCAGGGCCGCGGTGCGCGCGCCGTCATTGGCGATGAATCGGTAATTGACGTTCCGCCAGGCGGGTTTTTTGCCCCAGTATGTGTCGCTGCGCTCCAGCACCGCCCGGTCGCCGGTGCGGTAGGAGACGAACCGGTAGGGACCCGTGCCGTTGGCGTGCTTGCCGTTGTTGAAATCCTCGGTCGCCGGATTTTCGCCGGACGCGCGGGAGATGATTTTGACCTCTCGCAGATCGACGGGCACCAGGGGATAGACCGCCGCGGTTTTCAGCCGGATGGTCAGTGGGTCGATGATTTCGACATGGGTGAAGGTCTTCGTGTAGATCGCGAAGCTGCCGGGCGAATTGATCACGTTCGGCACCCGCGCGATCGTGTAGGCGACATCCTCGGCCCCGAAGGTCTGGCCGTTATGGAACGTCACGCCGGGCCGCAGTTTGAACTCCCATGTCGTGTCGTCCAGCATCTTCCACGACAAAGCGAGGCCGGGGGCGGGTTTGCTGTCGGCGTCGCGATTGATCAGCGCGTCGAAGATATGCGAGGCGAGCGACACGTTCGATGTCACCACGCTGTAATGCGGGTCCACGCTGGTGGGCGCGGCGCCGACGGCGAGGTTCAGGGTTTGGGCATGTCCTGGCATGGGCGTTGCCAGCAGGCAGGCCGCGGCGATCGTCCATAAAGCTTTGAGTCGCATGGTGTCCTCCCGTTTCGCCCGGTTCGCGCCGGGTGTTGTTTTGTGCGGTCAGGCTTCTCCGGCCGAGGGTGGCAGGCCCAACAGCATGCGGCCGGATGGAAGCATGCCGAGGTGGCGGGAGACGACGGTGTGGGTGGAGATCGTGGCCAGGTCTCGCCAAAGCCGCTGCAAGGGGTCGGTGTCGTAGACGGTCCGCGCGCCGGCCAGTTCCACCAGCCGTTCGACGCCGGCGCGGGCCTGCCACAGCGCGAAGGCGATGTCGCGCCGGTCGCGCATGACGATTTCCGGCGGCACCGCGTGCCCGGCGTCCACCAGCGCCAGCGTTTCCGCTCGGCGGGCGGAGACGATGAGCGCCGCGGTCTCGATTTCCGCGGCGGCCTGGCCGAGCTGTTGTTGGACCACTTCCGATTCGCTCATGGCGCGGACGCCGCGCGACACCCGCGCGCGCAGGCTCTCGGACACGAGGCTCAGGGCCCGCCGCGCCAGGGTGAAGCCGACGCCGGGCAGGGAAAACGGCACCAGGGCGCCTCTGGGGGCCTTGAGCAGCGGGTAATCGGGATGTGTCCGGGCGCCGGGCGTGGTGCCGGCGAGGAGGTCGCGGAGGAGGACGCTCCGGTGTGCCGGGACGAAGACATCCCGCAAAATCAAGGATCGGCTGCCGGTGCCGCGCAGGCCGAGGACCTCCCAATCGTCCTCGATTTCGGCCTCGGCCAGGGGGACCAGCAGATAGCGTGTGCCGCCCATGCATTTCGCGCCGAGAATGGCCCATTGGGCGTGGCCGCAGCCGGAGGAGAACGGGAATCGCCCGCTCAGCCGCCAGCCGCCGGTGGTTTCCACCGCCGTTTCCCTGGGGGCGAGCGACGAGGACGCGACGGCCCGTGGATGGGCGCCCCAGACGTCGTCCTGTGCCTGTGCGGGCATGCAGGCGAGGATCCACTGGTGCTCGCCCAGCACCGCGTAAACCCAGGCGGAGGCGGCGCAGCCTTCGGCGAGAATTTCCACGGCCTGGGAGAAAACACCGAAGCTGAGTTGAAGGCCGCCATGGCGGCGCGGTTGCAAGGCGCGGAGCAGGCCGGTGTCGTGAAACGCGGCGATGGTTTCGGCGGGGACGGCGCGGGCCGCTTCCGTCGCGTCCGCGCGCGCGGCGAGGACCGGGATCAGGGAGCGTGCGGCGTCGAGGAGGTCGGTCATGCCGGGATGGTTCGGCCGGGGGGCGGAGCTGTCAAGAACGGGCGAAGGCGGCGCGCGCGGTGAAACGACCCGGCGGACCGTTTGTGGTCAGCTCTTCTTATGTTGGCGCGGCCGGATCGGGGAGTGGCAAGGTCATGACGACGGAGGACGGGCCGGCGATTCGTTCGCCTTGGGGCAAAGTCAGGTTTGGAGGAACCCGAGCCGGTCGTCTTCCAGCACCACGCAGGTCAGTACGCCGCCCATGACCGCGCCGGTATCGATTCCGATTCGGTTCGGCCGGACCACCGGTTCCTGCTTCGGCGTGTGCCCGTGCACCACGACCGCCGTGTGATCCAGTTGCGACGACAAAAACGGCTCGCGAATCCATATCATATCGTACCTGTCCTGGGCTTCCAGCGGCACGCCCGGCCGGACGCCCGCGTGGACGAACAGATATCCCCCGAGACGGTAGCGGAGTTCCAGTTTCCGCATGAACGCCAGATGTTCTTCGGGGATCATCCCGGCCCATTCGGTGGGCGCGGTTTTGCGGGGGATGTTCCAGCTCATGAGCGACTCGGCGCCGCCGTTCGACAGCCAGGTGCCGTTGGCTTCCTTGTCGGTGCCTTTCAGGGCCGCCAGCATCATGTCTTCGTGGTTGCCGGTCAGGTTGACGATTCGGTCCACTGGCACCGGCGCGCCGCCGCTCAGCCAGTCCACGACCTGCGCGCTGTCGAGGCCGCGATCGATGTAATCGCCGAGATGCACGAGGGTGGAGGATTCGACCGGGCGGGTGGCGAGATCCTCGGCGATTTGCTCGTGCAGCGCCGCGAGACGGTCCAGGCAACCGTGGACATCGCCGATGGCGTAGATTCGATGGCCGGACGGCAGGGTCGCGGGCGCGGGGGCAAAATCGATCATATCGCGGGGAGTTTACGCAGAACTCCGCGCCACGCGCCACCATGGCGAGGGGCGGCGCCGCGGCTTTTCGACGCCGCATGGCTCCCAGGTGTCGATCCAGGCTTGACCCGGAGGCCATCCTGTCGTTCAACCCGCCCGCGTGAGCCCGTAGCTCAGTTGGTAGAGCACGAGACTTTTAATCTTGGGGCCCAGGGTTCGAGTCCCTGCGGGCTCACCATTTCTTTCATGGGGGTTTGGTGCTCGCCGGTTTCCGGCGGCGCCTCCGTCCCACGCATTCCCCCAGGTTCACCCGCGAAAACCACCGGTAGCCCCCCTCTCGTCCGGGCAGCGCGGGTTCGAGGCTGGCGCGCGGGATGACTCCGTCATCGATCCGGTTCTTCTGGCGGTCTGTCGGATTTAAGCGAGAAGCCGCGGTTTTCGGATATATATGTCGCCAAAGAGGGTTTTTGCGTAATATAATTTCGGGCATTCGCGTGCCGGCGGACGATGATTGTGCCGGTGGCTTAGGACCGGCAGGCGGTCCGTGCAGGGCCGAAGAATCGCATGACCCCGTGCGGAATGTCGAAATGCCTTGTTGGCCCCGACCCGTTCAGGTACCTTTCGCCGCGATCCTCGGCCCGTGCCGCGGCGTCCAGGTGAGACAACCGATGCTGACAATTCACGCGCACCAGATGGAGGCCTTTCGCGCGGCCCGCCAGACCGCGTTCGAAGCGGCCATACTGGAACATGTCGCGCGTTTTTTCCCCAACGACCTCGCTTTGCTGGGCCTCGATCGCATGTGTGCCGTTATCCGCGACGCCACCGCGCGGGCGGAACGGTTCGGACTCAAAACGCAGGGCGAGGTGCGCCGCTACATCGACATCGCGCTGACTCTGGGGGCGGAGTGGGCGGCTGACCCGTTGCATCCCTTCGCCGCCTCTGTCGCCGCCGAAGGGCTCGAACCAGGCCCGGCCTTTCAACGCCTTTACGAGGAGGCGATCGACCATGTTCGCTTCGTGTCTGGCGACGAGGGGCAGTACGCGATGCGTGCCTTGCTGAAGACCCGTGCTCTGGCGTTCGAGGACACTTGTTGTCCGGACGCCGATGGCGCCGAAGCCACGTTGACCCGCCTGCGTTCCCTGTGGCCGCGCAAATTGCGGCTTTTGCCCGCGCGGTCTCAGGCGCGCTTTCTGGCTTTGGCGGAGGAACGCGCCCGCGCCGCCGGCTTCGTGGACCCAGGCCCGCGCCACCTTTATACCGTTTTGATGTTTGTCGCCGGCGCGGGTTTCGCGCGGGATCCCGCTTTGCCATGGGCCAGCGCGGCGCTGACCGCGCCCGGCGATCCCGTTCGCGCGCTGCACGACGCGGGAATGCGGGCGATTGACGATTTCCTTGGATTGTTGCCGAGCCGGACGGAGGCCTGATCATGGGTTTGATGGGGGGAGCCAACAATCTGGCCAACGCCGGCGCGGAGACGTTCGAGACCGATCCGAAGCCGTTGCCGCCCACGCAGGCCTGCGCGAAGGGCAAAACCCTGTTGAAGGCGCATTTGTTCCGCCGCGACACCAACAAGGCGATAGAAGGCGAGGAGATCGATACCTCCGGCAAGGCGAAACTGAACGCCAATTCCGCGGGCGCGACCGGACTGGCGGATTTCGGCACCGTCGATCCCGGAACCTATACATTCTCGGTGAAACTCAGTCAGGGCCTGAAGCCGAAATATCTCGACTTCAAGCCGCGCGACGCCGCGGTGCCCGAGCTGGTGGACTTCCACGCCACCCTGAAGCTGGACCCGCGGGCACGGCTGAAGATCGTGCTGCTTGACTCCAAGGGCAAGGAAATCAGCGGCGCCAAGTGGGCTCTCACCAGCCCGGTGAAGGCCAAAGGCACCACGCCCGCCAGTGGACTGATCGACGTCGAAGTTCCGTGGGATTCCGATTCGGCGGAACTCGACGTGGATCTGCCCGAACCCTCGGAACGCGCGCCGAAGGCGAAGGACGCGAAAAAACCCAATAAGAAAGACCCGGAATATCCGATTATCGTCGATCCGGCGCGCTATAAGAAGCCCGAAATCGACAGTCAGCACCCCGATCTCAAGATCAAATGGACACTGGGCCTCGCCTTCCTGAAAGACACCGACAACGCCGATGGGTGGAAGAAGCGATTGCACAATATCGGCTTCCCCGCGGATACGGACCCGGTGACACAACGTTCGGTCAAGGCGTATCAGCGGATCAAGGACAAGAACTACGCCGGTTCCGGCGTGCTGGCGGACATTTCCGGCTCCCTCAAGACCTTGCACGACACGGTGTGATCCCATGGATATCGTCAGCAACGCCCTCATTACCCTTCTGCCGGACGACGAAAAGCACGGCAATCACCTGCGCGTGCCCACGATCGGAATTCTCGATCTGCGCATGACCGTTGGCGGCAAAAGCAGCAAATTCCATGTTCAGACCAAGGCACCGCTGAAACCGAAGGACGACGGCACCGACGATTTCAACTTCCTGCCGGAACACGACACCGGCGAACTGGTGTTCGAAATCGACAACGTATTCGATATCGTCGACAAGGCGAAAATCGAGTTTTTCAAGCGCGACGAGGAAAAGCCGCTCGCGGCGATCGATCTGATCAAGCTCGACCGCAACTGGGCGCGGCACGGCGTGCACAAAGTGAAATGGGACGGGCGTATCGTCGTCGACACCGCGCCACTGCCCGGCACGGTCAACGCCGAGGAAACCACCCACGACCTGACCGGCACCGCGGCGAAAACCGACCCCGCGCCCGACGCGCTGTTTCCGGACGGGTATCTGACGCTGGAACACGGTCCCTATAAAATCCGGATGGAGATCGAGAGCGACAAGCTCCCGGGCAAACCCGTGGTCGCCTGGACTTATGTCCACGTGCTGCTGGCGAAGCTGGAACTGAAGCTTGGGCCGGAGGAGGCGATTTCCAACGACGGCCAGGCCCCCACGCTGGACATGGACAAGGAAGTCCGCAAGCAGATCGATACCGACGGTTTCCCCGCCGAGGGCAGCACCCTGAAGGTCTACCTTCTGCACAACAATTTCAAGAACGCCGGCGCCGAGTTCGACCCCACCGCGAACTTCGATTACACATCGTCCGCCACATTGTGGGGCGACGGTCCGCGCATCCCGATCCTGGCGAAAATCTGGCTGCATGCCGCCGATGGGTCCGAGATCGAACTGGAAACCGCCGCCAAGGGCGCGGTGGCGCTCGGAAACGCGAAATTCATGTGGGATGTCGAAGACCCCGACGAGGTGCCGCAACCCGAGCCGGCCGGCCGCGCCGCCAACCCTTTCGCGCGCAAATTCATCGCCAAAGCCATCGACTATTACAAAAAGGCCAAGGACAAGTCGCGCGCCGCGGATGACGAGAAATACTATCAGGGCGATAACTGCCATGTCGATCGGGGCGGCCGCCGCGGGCCCGGCGCGGTTATCCATTTCCCCGATCAGCCGGGCTACGCGCCCGCCGCCACGCTGACCGCGGGCCAGTTTCCGTTCAAGGTCGGAACCACCGTCAGCCAGCCGAAACATCGCATGTGGGCGGCCTTCAGCCAGGGCTGGAGGTCGGGGAAACTCAAGGGACATACCGGGGTCCTGTTCCGCCCCTCCCGCATGGCGGGCGACAATTACGTCGTCGTCGTGCGTTTCGCCTGGGATTGGAACGACAAGAAGGAATGGGTCACCGACGTCAAGGACAAGGAAATTCCGGCGCCGAAGAAGCTGACGAAAAAGACGGGCGTGTTCGAGATGTGGCGGCGGACGCATGTGACCCGTTACATCCGCAAGACCGCGGCGGTAACGGATTTCATGCCGAACTACGATCAAATGTCCGATTACTATAAGCCCGTCTATATCGACATGAAGAAGGAAATCGCCGGCGCCGACAATTATTTGATGTCCGATCACAAGGTCCCGGCCGGCGGCGCGGTATTCGACTATAACACCACCGCCAAGAACGTCCTCGCCGGTCTGGGCAACGCCTTATACAACGACGGCACGTTGAAATGCGTGCCCGAAAATCACGCCGGCGTCTCGGCGGCGTTCGAGGTTCCGAAATACCACGTTTTCGTGCAACAAATGCATGCGATCAACATGGGCAATCCGGCCAACGATTTCGCGTTGGAAGCCGCGGCCCAGGGGGTGACGGCCGACGCGCTGGCGGGCGGATTGGCGAACGGCGCGGCGATCGTTGTTCCGGCCGCCGTTGGACCCGCGCAGGCCCGGGCGCAACGCATCAACGCGACGCGAACCTGGCTGCAAACCGCCGGTCTGCGTACCCCGTTGCAATATTCGCAGGCGATTGAAAACACCTATAAGGGCGTCGCGATGGACCTCACCGAGCAATCCAGTTGCGTCGCCGGCGCCGGTCCCAGCAATGCCGCCTCGCCGCCCGGATTGGTGGTGATGCACTACCAGTATCTGACCAGCGCCACGCAGGATGTCATCGACGCCGGGGGCGCCGACCCCGACGGTTTGCGCGGCGCGGCGATCGACGTCGCCGACCGCGCGCGGGACAAGGTGGTGTTCGCCTTCTGGCGCACCCTGATTCCGACATTCGCTCATGAAATCGGGCATCATTTGTTTCTGCCGCATACGTTTCCACCCGCGACCACCGCGTCATCCAAGAATATCCACGACTCCGCCGACGTCGCGCCCAATCCGAACAACGCCGGCAAGAAGGGACCCATGTGCCTGATGTCCTACCACCCCCAGCGGCACGGATTCTGCGGTTTCTGCCAGGCGCGTCTGCGTGGCTGGAACTGGAACGTGGGTGGTGGCAAGACACTCAGCCCCAAGGCGGGCGACAACAAGAAAACCTGAACCGGAATCGGACGCCATGCCGCGTATCGCGCTTTCTCCCTCACGCCCGGTGTTTCAACCCCGGCACGAGATTCACGTCACCGTCTCGATCCGGAACGAGGGCACGGCCGAAATCGTCCTGCCCAATCCCGCCGCGCTGCGCGCCAGTCCGGCCTGGCGGCTACAGCCCTGGTCCACGGACGGCCATGGCCGGGTTTTCGGGAACCAAATGGGATTCGCCCCACCCCCCGGACAACCCGAGAAACTGACGCTTCCGCCGGGCGCGGATTGGTCCGGCCCCGTATGGTTCGACCTTGGCGATCTCAACCCGATGGCGGGCGACTGGGCTTTATCGTTGCTACTGCCGCTGGACGGCGAGGTCGTCGAGAGCCCGCCCTGCAAGATCAGTATCGCCGAATGGTCGGTTGCCGCCGGCGCGGCGGGCCACGGCGTCATGCCGGACGCGCTAAGCCGGGGCGACTCCCTTGTCCTGCAGGCGGGACCCGGACCCTACACGCTGTGCCGCATGCCGTGGATCGAGGACGACACGGACCGTACAGGCCCCAATATGGCGCCCGCCGTTCCGTTGCTGGAGGTCGCGGCTGACGCCACCGACCTCGCGGTGCCAACGATGGATGGCCCCTTCTGGATCGACCCGCTTCACTGGTGGATCTGGCGCGAGGGCGCGAGCATTCACGCCGCCGACAATATCCTGCGGCGCCAGCGCCTGGACCTGCCGGAGCCGCCCGCCTGCTTGCTGCCGACGGTCCTGCGGCGGCCCCAGAGCGATCTCACGCTGGCGATCCTGGCGGCGGACCGGCTCGGCGCCAGTATCATCCACATGAGCCGCGATGCCAGTGTGCCGCCCTCGATCGCCTCCAACATTTCCTTCCCCGGTCCCGCCGCGGCCGCCACGCTCAGCTACATTCCCGGCGGCGGTCCTCGCCTGACCGCGTATCTGACGGTGGACGGCGTGGCGGTCATCCAGTTGTGCGTCCCCGGCGAGGGGCGGCGGGAGGTAAAGGGGCCCAGGGCGGAGGCCATTCCGAACGGGGCGGTCGCGATCCACACGGGGCCGGACGGTACGGTGTTCGCCGCCACTCTGGCGCGGGACGACGATGTTCTGCTGCTGCTGGAAGCCGAATTTCCCGCCGATCCGGACGATGCCCCGTCGGTCGCCGTGACCCGCCTCGACTGGCCGGAAGACCCGCCGGGGGTTCTGTTGTCCACTCCCTTCATCCCCGAAGGCTTCACGCTGGTTTACGGCGGGGAGCCCGAGGAACCTCCGGCGCCCGGCGACGATGACGACGACGAAGAGGCGACCGATGACGGGGAAGAGGCGGAGGACCCCTATTATCCTCCGCCCCCCCGCGGTCTCATCGAACTGGGAGACCGGCGTTTGCTGCGCCTCGACCCCGGCCGCTTCCTGCACTGGGTTGAGCTGGAAGGCGAACCGGTACGCCCCTTCGTCGCGATGCCAACAACGGAAGGCGGCGCTTTGTTGTGCGTCTCCCCGCTGCTCGGCCCGTTCATCGCCGAGCTCTGAGCGTGCTCATGGCCCGGCGATCTTTGCTTGGGATGTTACAGTCTTTCGGTGGTCTGGCCGCCACGCCCATGGCGGGGACGGCGGCGTCTGGCCAGCCAGGCCGCGCGACGGCCCTGGCGGCGGGGTATGGACGGCCACGGCTCGGCGGGCAGATGGGTACGATCGCCTTCCTCGCCCCCGGTGCCGCGGGCCTCATGCTGTGGGTCACGCCGTTTACCGAACCCAAGGGGGATTCGGGCGGGGCGCCACCGCCCGCGGTACCCGTGTGTGCCGTTGGCGCCACCGCCCGCGACCCTCTGGTGCCCGTGCGGGACGGGCCTTTCCTGGGGGAGGCCTCGCGCTGGTTCGTTTGGCGCGAAGACCGGACGGTGAAGGCGGTGCATGACACCGGGGCCACCGCGGCCCTGACCCTGCCGGCACCGCCGGACCGCCTGTTGCGGCCGGCATTGCAGCGGATCGGCGGCGATGTGCGTGTTTTCGCTTTGGAAGCCGGACGGCGTTCCGTCGCATGTTTGACCGTTCCGCGCATGCCAGGCGGTATCGCGGCCGTCACCGGAACCATCGCGCTGCCGCGAGAGGCGGCTTCCGGCGCCGTGGGATTTGGTCCAACCGGCGAATGGCTGGCGATGTTGCTGCCGGACGCGGATGGCGTGACGTTGTTGCTCGCCCGGGTGGACGGTGCGTCCCCGCCGCGGGCCGTGCCGCTGAAAGGCTTGCGTTGCCCGCCGGACTTCGAACCGGCGATCGGTCCCGGCGCGAACCGGGAGACGCGTTTCGCGGTGCTGGGAGAGACCGGGGGCGTGCTGACCTTGGCCGAGGTCGTCATCCCGGCGGATGGCGGCGCTCCCGTCGCGACGATGACACCGTTGGGGGTTCCCGTGTCATCCGGATGGTTCGGCGCCGTCGTGGCCGCGGCGGACGGGACGCGCCTGGTGGCGTCCACCCCGCGGCGTTGGTACGCCAGCTCTGGGCGTGGTGCGATGCCGGCGGAGCATGCGTTCTCGGGCGCGGTCCCGGCCCGTCCCGTGACACTGGCGCCGACGGAGCAGGGGGCGCTGCTGCTGGTCAATGGCGGCGGCGCTGGCCCTCGGATGCTGCCGATCTGAGGCGGAGTCAGCGCCGGCGGTGTCTCGGGATCGCCGGGAAGTAGACAGAGCGCGCGAGGTGCTGTTGACGCTGTCAGGCTGGACCAGCCCATGGATCGCGAAGCATTTGGCGTCCGAGAGCACACTGTCCGGCTTTGGCGCGCCGCTTTCGCCCGAGGCGGCATCGAGGCCTTGAAGGCGCGCATCGCCCCAGAGCGGGAACCGGTCGAAAGCACGGTGGCATCGCGCGTGGTCACGCCATTGCCTGAAGCGCCGGTGGCCGACGGAAGGAACCGGACGATCGCCGTCTCGCCGGGCCGGTGCCGACGCGGTCTGGTCCCGTCCGGGTGCCGCGGCTTTGGGACGGCGGGGCGGGAGAAGCCGTCCACCCGATGCCGTCCGGTTTTTTCGCGTGGGAAGCGGTGAGAGTGCGCAACGCCTTGGCGAATTTGGCGCGGCACGTGGCATTCGTGCAACCGTGGGTTGTCAATCCAGGCCGGCGAAGCGTATCCTCGCCCCGGGAAAAAAGGAGTTCAAAATGGATCTGCACGGCAAAAAGTCCGGCGGGTCGTTCGGCGTCCTGACGGAGGCGGAGATACAGGCGCTTCTGATCGAGCATGTCGGGGGACGTCTGACCAAAGACGACAAGGACGCGTTGCTGCGGCTCGCGAGCGCGTTCATTTCGCATAACGGTGTCGCGGGACCTGGGAGCGGCGCGATCTCCGAATGGAAATATCACGGCCACACGGTGTTCCACCGGACCTCATTGGGCGGTGCCTACACGCTGTTCTTCTATTGTGCCACGGAAGGCACGCAGATCGGCGGTATCTGCGGGATCGGGACGCATTTGACGAGCGACAAATATACCATGATCTGGCGCAAACATAATTGGGGCGCGCCGGTGGTGAACATCTGACGCGATCCTGGCGCCGCCTTTGGCCGCTTCGCCGGGTTGGATGGAAGCATGGTCTGGGGCGGGCCGTCCGGGTTGGAGAACGGCCCGCGTGTTCGATGGAGGGTTACCGCCCGCCCATGCGCCGCATCATCAGCTCGTCGGCCGTTTTTTTCTGCGCGGGGGTCAGGACCGCGTAGAGTGCCCGGCCGGCGGCGGCCGAGGCTTTCATTGTTTCCAGCCGCGCGGTCATCGCCGCGATGGCGGCGTCGGCGCGGTCGGGCGCCGATTGTGGCGGGCCGCTGGCCATGTGTTTTTCCATGGCGGCTTTCATGGCCGTGGCACCGTCTCGCATGGCTTTGGCGTAGGCCTCCCATTGCGCGGTCTGGGGTTCGGCGATGGCGAGTTCGGCTTTCAGGAAGGCAATGCGTCCTTCGATGTGGTGCCAGGGCATGGCGTCCATGTGGCCGGCGTGCATTCCGCCGCCCATGGCGTGACCACCCATGGCGTGACCACCCATGGCGTGACCACCTATGGCGTGACCACCCATGGCGTGCCCACCCATGCCGGGGCCGCCCATGGCATGACCACCCATGCCCGGTGCCGCCATTCCGGGCCCACCCGTGCCCGGTGCGGCCATGCCGGGCGCACCCATTCCGGGGGCGCCGGGCCGCGCCGGGCCAGGTCCCGCCGCCGGGGCCGGCTGTGCCTGTGCGAAAGAGACACCGGTCAGGAGCGCGATCGTTCCCGCCGCAAGCCATTTTGTCGCCGTCATTGTTACCTCCAAAAGAGAACCATGGTGTCTCGCCGGTGCCGGGCGCGTGGTTTCGCGCATGGCAGGGGCCATCAGAAGCGGGCCGATAGTCCGAACAGAACGCGCGCGGCGCCTGGTTTTTCGCCGTCGCGGCGTGCCAGACGGGCTGTTTCCCCGAGCTTTTCGGCGTAAGAAACGCCGATATACGGTGCGAATTTCCGTGAAAATTCGTAACGTAACCGCAACCCCGCCTCGATGTCGGCGATGCCTGGCCCGATCCGCCGGCCAGGATCGCCTTTACTGTAGATGTTGGTCTCCACGTCCGTTTGCAAGATCAGATGTTCCGACAGCGGAAGTTCGTACGACAGCGCCACGCGCGCCGCGGCGTGGCCCGCGTCGCTGAAATACGCGGCCACTTCGTAGCCCACGAACATCGGCGCGGTGCCGTGCGCGCCCAGAGCCGCCCATTGCCGGCCGGTCCGCGAGTCAAGGTCGGCGCGCAGCCCGGCCTGGAGATCGGCCCATGCGGAGATCGCGCGGGAGTAGAGGAGTTCGTGCCGGCCGTCCTCGATCCGGCCGTTGTGTTCGCGGACGCCTTCTGTTTTCAGCCAGATCCGATCCACGCTGGTGCCGAACCATGCCTGTCCTTGCCAGCGGAGATCGGGTTGGCGCGACCCCAGACGGTTTTCCAGCCGCTCCAGCCCGGCGCCGGCGAACAGCGCCGTTTCGGCCATGGGCGGCATGGCGGTATCGCCGTGTGCCGCGTGTTGGGCATGGGCCGTGGAGATCGCCGCCAAGGCGAGGAATGGGAGGGCGATTTTCATGACACGCGGACCTCGCGGAACATGCCGAGGTCCATGTGAAACATGAAGTGGCAGTGAAATGCCCAGCGTCCCGGTTCGTCGGCGGTGACGAGGAAAGAGAGGCGCTCGGCGGGTTTGACGAGGATCGTGTGTTTGAAGGGGCGTTCCGCGGCGGCGCCGTTTTCTACTTCGCTCCAGAGGCCATGGAGGTGAATGGGGTGTTCCATCATCGTGTCGTTGATCAGGACGAAGCGGACTCGTTCGTCGCGCTGTAACGGGATCGGCTCCGACGCGGAGAATGCTTTGCCGTCGAAACCCCAGATGTAGCGATCCATGTTGCCGGTCAGATGGAGGACGATGTCGCGCGACGGGGGGCGGCGGTCCGCGCCGGGCCGGATCGCGCGCAACTGGCTGTATGTCAGGACGCGGCGGCCATTGTTTTCGAGGCCGGTGCCGGGTTCCGCGGTGCGATCCATGGGCATCGCCGCGACGTTGTCGACCGACACGCCCAAAGCGGGCGCGCCGGGTGGGGGCGCGCCGTGGTCCATCGCCATTCCGCCGTGGTTCATGCCCATGTCCGCCATGGTCCGGCGCGGGCGCGGGTCCATTGGCGGTATGTCTGGCGTCATGCCGGCGCGCGGGGCGAGGCAACCGAGCGCGTAGCCGCCGCGGTCCAATGCCTGGGCGAAGATCGCGTAGGCCCGGTCCGCGCCGGGCCGCACCAGGACGTCGTAGGTTTCGCCCGGACCGAGGCGGATTTCGTCGATGGCGACGGGTTGGATGTCGTTGCCGTCGGCCTGAACGACGGTCATGGGCAGGCCGGGGAGGCGCAGGTCGAAGATGGTCATCGCGGAGGCGTTGATCAGCCGCAGGCGAATGCGCTCGCCGGGCCGGAACAAGGCGGTCCACCCGGCGCCGGGCGGATGGCCGTTCATCAGGTAGGTATAGGTGGCGGCGGTGACGTCCAGGAGATCGTGGGGACTCATGCGCATCGCCCCCCAGGCGGCGCGGTCCGCGATCGCGGCGGACAGGCCCATGCGGCGCGCGTCGGCGATGAAGGCGGCGGCGGTGCGCGGGTCCCGGTTGTAGTAATCGCCTCGGGTTTTGAGGTTGGCGAGGACGGCTTCGGGCGTTTCGTCGGTCCAATCGGAGAGGAGGACGACGTAGTCGCGCGCGAAGGTCTGCCGGTAACCGGCGGCGGGATCGACGACGATCGCGCCGTAGAGGCCGGATTGTTCCTGGAAGCCGGAATGCGAGTGATACCAGTAGGTGCCGGCCTGGCGCAGGGGGAATCGGTAGGTGAAGGTTTCGCCGGGCGCGATCGGGCGGAAGCCAAACCCAGGGACTCCGTCCATGGCGAGCGGCACGCGCAGACCGTGCCAATGGAGCGAGGTGGGAACATCCAGGCGGTTCGTCACGGGGACCGAGACGGTCTCGCCTTCGCGCCAGCGCAGGATCGGCGCGGGGACGCCGCCGTTGATCCCCACGCCCATGCGGGGGCGGCCGGTGACGTTCATCGGCACTGGCTCGATCCGCAGCGGTGTTTCGGGCCCGCTGAGAACGGTGGCGGCGCGCGCCGTCGCGAATGGCGAAGCGGCGGCACCGGCCAGGAACAGGCGCCGTCCGGGCGGGTGGCGGGGTTGGGGGGTCATCGCGCCTGTCCGGGTGGGAGGATCGCCTTGATTTCGTACATGCCCGCCTTGTCTTTGCCGATCCGGAGCGTGACCTTGCCGCCGGGGGTGGTCTTGGTCAGGTCCACGCCGGGCGCGACGGGGAAATCCATGGTCATGGGTGGCCAGCCGATCGCGGGGATGGGGCCGTGGGTCACGTTGGCTCTGCGGCGCGCGGGATCGACGGTGTTGATGGTTGCCTCGGTCAGCGCGCCGTCGTGGCCGTCATGGGCGCGTTGGACGTCTGGGCTGGCGGCTGGGGCCGCGTGCGCGGCGTAGGCGGGTTTCGCCGACGCTGGCAGCGCACGGGCCGGGGCGCGGTCGGATGCGCCGAGGTCGGGGGCCAGCGGGACCTCGCCACGCAGGGCGCCGGTTCCAATGGCGGGCGCGGGATTCGCGCAGCCGGTCAAAACGGCCAGCCCGAGTCCGGCCGCCGCGTCACGAAAACGAATGCGTGTCATCGCGTTTTTCTCCTCGTGTTCCCAACGCCGCGCGGGGGCGGCCGGGGGGAACGGTCGTTGGCAATTCAAACAATCTTGGGAGATCGCGGCGCGCGCGGCTCCTCGTTCCCGGGCGCGAGGCGCGGCCGGGCGGTTGTCAGATCGCGGTTCGAGGTGGCGCGGGTTCGGGGAGAATGGCGCGGCCGGTCAGCACGGGGGCGCCGGTCCAGTATACCACCGGCGCGATGCGGATGGCGGGGGAGGGGGCGGGCTGACTTAACGGCGGGATCGGCGCGACGAAGCAGGCGAGGCAACAGCCCAGGAGTTGTGGGTCGCGGCCGGTGGCCGGGGGATGCTTCGTGTCGTTGTGGCCGGAATGGCAGGGGATGTCAGGCGGTAGCGCGCGGGCATGTGCCGGGTTCGCGGGGCCGGTCTGAAAACCGGTCACCGCCAACAGGATCGCGATCAGGCGGAACCATGCGCGCATGCCGGGTATTTGGTCACGGAGTCTGTTTGGCGCAAGTGGTTCCTGGGGGTGTTGTAGCTCGCGGACAAACGGTGGGGCGCCGCTTCATGTCAGGGCACCGCCTGCCATGGCGTTGGATTTATACCAGCGCCCCAAAAGATTGACCTACGACACGCCGCCCTTCGTCATGGCCCGGCTCGATCGGGCCACCGGAAGTGCCAGAAAAGCGGATTCGTGCCGCCCCCGGTCCCCGATCGAGTCGGGGATGACGAGAGGGGAGAGAGGCAATCTATTCCGCCGCTGGTATTAGAGTGCCGGCGCGGCTTCTTCGCGTTTGGGGCCGCCCGTGCCGCGCCCGGTGGCCCGCTCGGGCCGTGCCATGACGGTCGAGAGGTCCGTATTTTCGTTCAAGCGATTGGCCCGTGAAGGGGACGGTACGCGGCCCGCCGGAGCATGGGCGGGCCGCGATTGAGGCTTTCGGTTTACTTCTTCACCAGCGGGCATTCGCTTTGCGCCAGCGGGCGGATCGCGTCCTCGGCGGGGATCTGGGCCAGGATTTTGTAGATGTCCCAATCGCCTTTGGATTCCTCGGGGGTCTTGACCTGGACCAGCCAGGCGTCGCGCATGACGCGGCCGTCGTCGCGGATCCAGCCGTCCTTGATCACCATGTCGTTGATCTTCAGTTCCTTCATTTTGGCCATGACGGCCTTCGTTTCATCCGTGCCGGCCGCTTTCACCGCCTTCAGGTAGTGCATGGTCGCGCCGTAGTCGCTGAGATGGATGAAGTTCGGCGCGCTGCCGGTGCGCGCCATGAAGCGCTTCGTGAACGCCCGCGTCTCCTCGTTCAGATCCCAATACCCGAAATCCGTCACCACCAGCCCCTGGGCTGTCTTCAGGCCCAGCGACTTCATGTCCTGAATGACCGCCAGCAAGGCCGCCAGACGCTGGCCGCCCTTCACGACGCCGAATTCGGACGCCTGTTTCACGGAATTGATGAAGTCGCCGCCCGCGTTGGCGAGGCCGACGACCTTCGCGCGCGATCCTTGCGCCTGCAACAGGAACGACGAGAAGTCCGCGTTCCCGATCGGAATCCGCGCGGAGCCGACGACCTTACCGCCGGTCTGCGCCACGAACGCCGCCGTGTCGCGTTCCAGCGCGTGTCCGAACGCGTAATCCGCCGTCAGGAAATACCAGGTATCGCCGCCCTGTTTCACCAGTGCCTTACCCGTCCCCGCGGCCAGCGCGTAGGTGTCGTAGGTCCAGCCAATCCCGGTCGGCGAGCAGGCTTTGCCGGTGAAATCCGATGTCGCGGCGGCGGTATTGATCAGGATGCGGTTCTTTTCCCGGGTCACGCCTTGCACCGCCAGCGCCACGGCCGAATTGGCCACGGAGGTGATGACGTCGACCTTGTCCTCGTCGATCCATTTCCGCGCCAAAGCGGAGGAGACGTCGGCTTTTTGCTGGTGATCGCCCGCGATGACCTCGATTTTCTTGCCAAGGACGGTGCCGCCGAAGTCTTCGACGGCCATTTTGGTGGCTTCGACGGTGCCGATGCCGGTGTTGGCGGAATAGATGCCGCTGAGATCGGTGATGATGCCGATTTTCACGACGTCGTCGGAAACCTGTGCCCCCGCGGGCGCGGCGGCCAGCAGCATGGCGAATGCGGCGTATAATGCCCGGATCATGACGGTTGTTCTCCCTGAATGCGTCTTGGGGTGAACTAGCGGCCCAGGAGGTGCCAGGTCAATAAGGCGGGCCAGATATGCTTGGGTGGAATGGCGGCGGGCGCATTTCCTGGCCGGGGGGCTTCGGTGTAGGGTCCGGGGAACGGCGAGGGAGCGAACGCATGACCAGTATGTACGACCAGGGGTTGGACAAGACTCAGGCGAACCATGCCGCGCTGACGCCTTTGACCTTTCTGGAGCGTGCCGCGTTTGTTTATCCGGACCGGTTGTCGGTCGTGCATGGGGCTCAGCGTTTCACGTGGAAGGAGACCTATGCGCGTTGCCGCCGTCTCGCTTCCGCGCTGGCGGCGTTGGGGGTGGGCAAGAACGACACGGTGTCCGCGATGCTGCCGAACACGCCGCCGATGTATGAGGCGCATTTCGGGGTTCCGATGTGCGGGGGGGTGTTGAACGCGTTGAACACAAGGCTCGACGGCGAAACCATCGCGTTCATGCTGACCCATTCCAATGCGAAGGTGCTTATAACCGACGGCGAGTTCGCGCCGGTGGTGGAGAAGGCGCTGAGCCTGATGGACCGCGGGCCGATCGTGATCGACGTGGACGACCCGGCGTTCGACGGCGGCAAGCGGCTGGGGGCGATCGAATACGAGGATTTTTTGGCGGGCGGAGACCCGGAATACGCCTGGCGGGCGCCGGCGGACGAATGGGACGCGATCGCGCTGAATTACACGTCGGGCACGACGGGCGATCCCAAGGGCGTGGTTTACCATCACCGCGGCGCGCATTTGAACGCCATCAGCAATATTCTCAACTGGGGGATGCCGCATCACGCCGTCTATCTCTGGACGCTGCCGATGTTTCATTGCAACGGCTGGTGTTTCCCCTGGACCGTGGCGGAGCGCGCGGGCGTCAATGTGTGCCTCCGCCGGGTGGAGGCGAAGGCGGCGCTGGACGCCATCCGCGACAACAAGGTCACGCATATGTGCGGCGCGCCGATTGTTTATTCGTTGCTGGTGAATGCGCCCGAGGACTTGCTGAAAGGCATCGCTCACAAAATCGCGGGCCAGGTCGCGGGGGCGTCGCCGCCGGCTTCGATCATCGAGGGCACGGAACGGATCGGGATCGAACTGACTCACGTTTACGGCCTGACCGAGGTTTACGGTCCGGCGTCGGTGTGCAGTAAGCAAGAGGAATGGGCGTCGATGCCGATCGGCGACCGGGCCGAACGCAACGGCCGCCAGGGCGTGCGGACGCCGTTGCAGGACGCGCTGATCGTGCTCGACCCGGAGACGATGCAACCGGTTCCCTGGGATGGCGAAACCATGGGCGAGATCATGTTTCGCGGCAATATCGCCATGAAGGGGTATCTGAAAAATCCCGCCGCCACGGCGAAAGCGTTCGAGGGCGGGTGGTTCCATACCGGCGACCTCGCGGTGACGCAGGCGGACGGTTATGTGAAGATACGGGACCGGTCGAAGGATATTATTATTTCGGGCGGGGAGAATATTTCGTCGATCGAGGTGGAAGAGGCGCTTTACCGCCACCCGGCCGTGATGACGGCGGCGGTGGTGGCGCAGCCCGATCCGAAATGGGGCGAAACGCCGCGGGCTTATGTCGAGTTGAAACCGGGCGCGGCGGTGACCGAGGACGAACTTCGGGCGTTTTGCCGTCAGCACGTGGCGGGGTTCAAAGTGCCCAAGGCGATCGTGTTCGGCGACGTGCCGAAGACATCCACCGGGAAAATCCAGAAATTCGCGCTGCGCGAGCAGGCGAAGTCCGCCAGCGCCATCGAATGAACGCATTCCACTTGCCGGAGCCGTTTATCCGGCGGAAGAGATCCGCATATTGCGAGGGTTTTGGAAATCGCTTTGGAATCCCAACCGGTGGTTCAACGGTTCGCTCGGATGTAGCTCTCGCCAATCAAAACGATCATACCAGGGTCCTGGCGCTGACTGGCCAGTTGGAACTCCGCCTCGACCAGCGACATCGCCTCGCGGAACCGTGCCGCCGCATGCGGTTCGATGCAGTCGAGACTCACACGGCTGAGCTGGCGAAATCGGGCGCGATGGCCGGTTGGCACCCTCGGCGCGATTTTCTTGAAGTATTTGTCCATCGACACCAGAACCGCGCCGGCGTTTTCGGACACAGCCGCCACGATTTCGTCCTCGGCATTCGTTGGCAACACGTTCTTGACCCAGATCGTTGTGTGACCCGCCTCGATCAATACGCGTTCGACCGAAGCGGGGACGCATTGGTCGAGAAGAAATTTCATCGGAGCGTGGGTGCCACGCGGCTCAGGCCGCGGCAGGTTCGGTATGAGATAGCGCTGTCTCGATATCCGCCTCTGTCAACGAAGGATATTCCCGAAGAATTGCGGCGGTGGAATATCCTGCTTTGTGGAACGCCACGATCGCTCGTACCGGTATGCGGGTGTCGCCGAACACCAAAGCACCGTGCGCCACATGGCGGTGCTTTTCCACGGTCCCGATTTTGCCGGGGGATCGCAGCCGGAGTTTCTCCGTCGCATCCC
>CANJJS010000007.1 GCA_947474705.1 Acetobacteraceae bacterium
CTGAACGGCGAAACGATCCGCCTGGACGGGGCGCTGCGAATGGCGCCGCGGTAGGCGCCCGCGCGGATTATTCCCGTTTCAAAAAATATTTTTCGGGGTATTTTTGGCATTGTACGCCGGAATATTCATGTAGGCCAAAAAGAAAATTCCCCCCGAAGGCAATTTGAAACAGGTTTTCTGCCAACCTCCGCTAGATAATCGTCTGAATTACGTTTAATTGGATGATTGAACCTGTCCCGCGAGAGCGGGCCAACACGATACGCGCGGACGCGATTTCGGCGCCCCGAAGCCATTTGAGGACACCGCCATGGGAACGAGCAATATGCCGGGTCTGAGACCCTTTCAGAACCGCGGCCTGTTCGCGGACGATTTCCAGGATCTGAACACGGGCCTTCCACTCGACGAAGACGACCGCGGCAACGGCGGCCCGGCGCAAGGCGGCGGGACCGCGCCATCGCCAACACTGTCCTACGCGACCGGCGGAGGCACCGGCGGCATCAAAGCAGGCGCGACGATCCAGAGCGGCGCCACCGCCGCCGCCGCCTCGCCCTTCGTCATCAACATCGCCTGGGGCAGCAGCGTCAGTACCGCGCCCGCCGCGTTCAAAACCGACGTGAACGCGGCCGTGGCCTACCTCCAGGGCCAGTTCACCGACAACGTCACGCTGACCGTCAATGTCGGCTACGGCGAGTGCGGAGGCTATTCGATTGGCACCGCTCTGGGCGCGAACCTGTCCAACGCGACGACCGTCTCCTACGCGGGCCTGGTCGCGGCCCTGACAGCCGATAAAAAATCCGTGGCCGACGCCAACGTCGTGTCGTCGCTGCCCGCCACGACCCCGATCGCCGGCGCGACCTACTGGGTCGCCACCGCTCAGGCCAAAGCCCTGGGCCTCGCCGCACCCGGCGGCGCGGACGGCAGCATCGGATTCGGCGCGTCCACGCTGTTCACCTACGGCGCCACCGCCACCAGCGGCACGATCAAAGCCGGCACCTACGATTTCTTCGCCACCGTCCTGCACGAACTGACGGAACTGATGGGCCGGCGCGTGTTCACCGGAACCAGCCAGGGCGGTTACGCCGGAAGCTACACGGCGATGGACCTGCTGCACTACTCGGCCGCCGGAGTCCGCGACCTCTCGGCCACCACACCCGGATATCTCTCGGTCGACGGCGGCAAAACCAGCCTTGGCGCGTTGAACACCGCCGCGGGCGGCGACGCCGGCGATTGGGCGTCCACCGTGCTCAATGACCCCTTTGACGCCTTCGCTCCCGCCGGCGCCCTGGCGACCGTCTCAAACAACGATCTGACCGTCATGGACGCGCTGGGCTGGGACAGAGTGGGCGCGACACCGGCATCGGTCTCCCAACCGCTCGGTGTGGCGTTCGCGGCGAATTCCTCGGCCTTGAGCTCGATCCAGGGCAGCTCGGGCCTGAACAACAAAACCGCGCTCGCGACCGCCACGCAAACCGGCGGCGCCACGGCCGATACCTACACCTACACGTTGGGCGGCACCGGCGCCGGGTCCTTCTCGATCGCCACGCAAAACAACACGGGCATCCTGTCCACGGGCACCGCGACCGTCGCGGGCGCCGCCGGAGGCAAGCTTTACGCGCTGACCGTGACGGCCACCGATACCTCCTCCGCGAAATCCACCGCGGCGGCCCCGGTGAACGTGGTGGTGGGCACCAGTTCCGCCGACACGATCAATGCCGGATCGATCGCCGGTATCGTCGCTTCGGCGCCGACCTTCATTTACGGACTGGCGGGCACTGACTCGATTTCCGCCAGTGGATTGACGGGATCGGCGCTCATCGTGGGCGGTGGCGGCGCCGACAAGCTGACCGGCGGGTCCGGCGCGAATCGTTACGCATACGCGGCGGCCAGCGATTCCTCGGTTTCGGCGGCGGATATCGTCTCCAACTTCAAACCCGCCCTGGACGTGATCGACCTGGTGGGTCTGGGCACGAAACTACCCAATGCCGCCGCGCTCGCCTCCGGCGCGACCGCCATCGCGGGGAACTCGATCGGCTGGCTGGCGACAACCGTCAGCGGCGCCGCCCACACCATGGTCTATGTCAACACGACCGGCGGCAGCCAGGCTCTGACCGCCGCCAGCATGAAGATCGATCTGGTGGGCAATATCGCCCTGACCGGCGCCAACTTCGCCCATAACTGACGCGATGGCCCCGCCCGGATCGCGGGCGGGGCCGGTCTCTCAGCGCCCGATGATGCGCCGCGCGATCGCCATGCGGTGAACCTCCGACGGGCCCTCATAGACCCGCATCGTCCGCACCTTCTGCGCCATCAACTGCAACGGCAGCTCCTTCGCGACACCCATCGCGCCAAACGCCTGCATCGCGTGGTCGATGACCTCCGTCGCCATCTCCGTCCCATACAGCTTGATCATCGAGGCCTCCATCCGGACATCCTTGCCCGCGTCGGCCTTGGCGGCGGCATCGTAGACCATCAAACGGCAGGCATGGATCTTCGTGGCCGCGTCCGCGATCCACCACTGAATCGCCTGCCGGTCCGCCAGCCGCTGCCCGAAGGTCACACGCTGCTTCGTGTGCTCCACCATCATGTCCAGCGCCCGCCGCGACATCCCAATCGACCAGGCCCCCATCTGCAACCGGCGCACCGTCAGGCGCAACTGCATCGGCGCGTAACCCTTGCCCTCGACGCCCAAAAGCTGCGACGCCGGAATGCGGCAATCGTCGAACACGAGTTCGTACGTCCGCTGCCCGCCAATCATCGGGATCTCGCGTTCGATGATGAACCCCTTGGTGCCCTTCTCGACGATGAACGCCGTGACACCCTCGGCCCGCTTGCCCTCGCCGGTGCGCGCCATGACAATGACGAAATCGGCGTTGGGCACCCGAGACACCCAAATCTTCCGCCCATTGATGACCCAGTCGCCGCCATCCTTGACCGCCCGCGTCGTCATCCCCGCCGGATCGCCGCCCGCGCCCGGCTCGGAAATCGCGATCGCCGAATGCGCCTCGCCACGCGCATAGGGCTCCAGATATTTCTTGCGCTGCTCGTCGTTCGCCACCGCGATCAACATATGCAGATTCGGACTGTCCGGCGGAAAGGTGAACGGCGCGCAGGTGCGCCCCTGCTCCTCGTACACCCCGACCAGCGCCGAGTAAGGAAGATTGGCGCCGCCAAATTCCTCCGGAACATCCAGGCCCCACAGCCCGAGTTCCTTACACGTCGCCAGCACCTTCTCCTCTTCCGCCCCCGTCAATCCCGACGGCATCCCCTGGGCTTCCCGCGCCAAAGCGGCCTTTTCGAGCGGGATCAGATCGCGATCGACGAATTTCGCGACCAAATCTTTCAACATTTGGTGTTCTTCGGGCAGTTCGAACATGCGCCGTGGTTCCTTTATGTGTCTGAACGTGGAGACCGTTCTGCCGTGGCGGCGCCGCCGCGGCAAGGGTTTGGACGGGGCGATCTGGTGCCGGAATGGAAGCCCTGGGGCGCTGCCCCAGACCCCGTGGGGGGCGCTGCCCCCTCAACCCCCGCCAAGGCAGGGCCTTGGATGCCGTCTTGTTTTGGGGGAGATGAAGAAGGGGGGCCTACACGGACGTTGAAACGCCATGGATGGCCCCCCTTCTTCATCTCCCCCAATTAAATGGGTCCAGGGCTCCCGCCCTGGTGGGGCTCGAAGGGGCAAAGCCCCTCGCGGGGTCCGGGGCAGAGCCCCGGCGCTTCCCTTTGGCCCCCGATTGCCCCGCCGCGCCGGCCCGCCCCTCAGGGCCGCTTCAACCGCACCTCCTCGTAGGGCGCGGGCCAGGGATGTGGATCGATCAGCATGATCGCCGCTTCCTCGACCCGGGGGCCCACGCCGCTGGCCCACATGTAATCGTAGATCGGCGCGTAGCGGCGGCGCTCGTACAGTGTCCGCTGAATCTCGTGCAGCATCGCCCGCCGCTTTTCCACATTCGTTTCCAGTGCCTGGCGGCGGTAAAGATCGTCCATATCCGGGAACCCGCCATAAGCGAGCGTCCCGTCGCTCGGCGCCGTCTCCGCCAACCGCGACGCCGCGTTGCCATGGCCCTGGTGCATGCAGACGCACAGGCCCTTCAGCTTTTTCGCCGCCAGCGCGCTGTAAAACGCCGCCCGCTCCATGGTGCGCATGCGTGTCCGGATCCCAACCGCGCCGAGAAAATTCGCGACCGCCTCGCCGGTGGAAAAATAGGGCGGCCAGGGATTGAGGTCGCCGGCGTCGAAGCCGTTGGGATACCCGGCCTCCGCGAGCAATTGTTTGGCGCGCGCGGGGTCGTAGGGATCGGGCGGGATCGCCAGCGCGTAATCGAATTTCGGCGGCACGACATTGCCGGTGGGCCGGGACGCGCCCATCGTTTCGATTTCGCTGAGGGCTTTCCGGTCGATCGCGAGGCTCGCGGCGAGGCGCACGCGGGGATCGGCCCAGGGGGATTTCGGGTCCCACATGTCGAGGAAATCGATAAAGGAGGTGCCGACCCCGCCGCCGAACGCGAGGCGCAATTTGGGATCGTTCTTGATGCTTTGGGCGATCGTGCCATCCAGCAAATGCGCGACATCGACCTCTCCGCGAATCAGCATCGCCGCGCGGGTCGTCGCATCCGGAACGATTTTGAACACCATGCGTTTGACCGAGGGGGTTTTGCGCCAGTAATTTTCGTTCGCCTCCACCACCAGTTCGACGCCGGGCGTGTGGCTGACGAATTTATACGGCCCGAGTCCGACGGGGTTGCGTTTGAAACCGTCGACGCCGACTTTTTCGATATAGGCTTTCGGCACGACCCAGCCGGCGGCGGTGACCATGGTGCCGTAAAATGTCATGAAATCCGGCCATGGCTCGTGCAGCACGAAGCGCAGGTGCAGCGGATCGACGGCGACGACCTCTTTCACTTTCTTGTGCATGATCGCGATTTTCGCGCGCTCGAAGCTGAATTTGGCGTCTTCGGCGGTGAAAGGATCGCCGTTGTGGAATTTCACGCCCGGCCGCAGTTTGAAGTCGTAGACCAGACTGTCCGCGCTGACCGTCCAGGATTCCGCGAGGCTCGGCGCCATGGTCTGGCCCGGCATCGGTTTCACCACCGCGTCGTGCATGGCGTACAAAAACCAGAACGGTGTCGCGAGCCCTGGCGAATCGCCAGGATCGAACCACGCGGGCGAGATCGTGAGGTAGATCGCCCATTTGATCTCGCCCTCGGGTTTTGGCTGGGTCTGGGCCATGCCGGCATTGCCCGGCGCGAGCGCCCAGAACAGGCACGCCGCCGTCAGATTTCGTAAACGCCACATCGCGGTCTGTCCTCCCGGGATGGCGGTGATCCGCCTGATTTCTGGGGCCAGCGTGCCGGTTGCCGTGTGTGTTCGCAAGGTCCGGACCGGTGTCTTCGGTGTTTTCCCCACGGGGCGCGATGCCGGACGGTCCGTAAACCTACTCGCCGGTTGACTTTTTTGACCGGCCGGTTATTTCACCGGTCATCCTTTTATCATGTGGAGTTCCCATGCCTGACGCGACGCAACCTCGCCCGGCGATCGAAGCCCAGTACGACGCCGTCATCGTTGGCGCCGGCTTCGGCGGCATGTACCAACTGCACCGTCTCCGCGGCCTCGGCATGACCGCCAAGGTCGTCGACGTCGCCAAAGGCGTGGGTGGCACCTGGTACTGGAACCGCTACCCCGGCGCGCGCTGCGACGTGGAGAGTATGCAGTATTCCTTCGGATTCTCCGACGAGATCCAGCAGGAATGGAAGTGGCCGGAGCTGTTCTCCGCGCAACCCGACATTTTGAAATACGCGAATTTCGTCGCCGACAAGCTGAACCTGTGGCCCGACATGCTGTTCGAAACCCGCGTCGAGGGCGCGAAGTTCGACGAAGCCGCGAATCAGTGGACCGTGCGCACCAACCGCGGCGATACTTTCGTCGCGAAGTTCCTGATCATGGCGACGGGTTGCCTGTCCAGCGCGCGCGTGCCGGACTTCAAGGGGCTGAGCGGCTTCAAGGGCAAGACCTACCACACCGGCGCCTGGCCGCATGAGCCCGTGGATTTCACCGGCCTCCGCGTCGGCGTCATCGGCACTGGTTCCTCCGCCATCCAGTCCATCCCCGTGATCGCGGAGCAGGCGGCCAGCGTCACCGTGTTCCAGCGCACGCCGAACTTCTCCATTCCCTCGCGCAACGTCCCGATGACCGAGGCGTACGAGCGGCAATGGAAAGAAAAATACCCGGAAATGCGGGAGATGGCGCGCCAGACCCGCAACGGCGTCATCGCGTACCCCAACGATTTCTCCGCCTTGTCGGTTTCGCCCGAGGAACGCCATGCGATTTACGAAAAGCGCTGGGAATCCGGCGGCACGACCTTCATGGCCTCCTTCAACGACCTGATTTTCGATCAGGCGTCGAACGACACCGCGGCGGATTTCGTGCGCGGCAAGATCAAGGACATCGTGAAAGACCCCGCCACGGCGGAGCTTCTGGCGCCCACCAGCCACCCGATCGGCACCAAGCGCATCTGCGTGGATACGCGGTATTTCGAGACCTATAATCGCCCCAACGTCCGCCTGGTCGATCTGCGCCCCGCGCTCATCGAAGAACTGACCCCCACCGGCCTCAAGACCGCGGCGGAAGAATTCGAGTTCGACGCCATCGTGTTCGCGACCGGCTTCGACGCGATGACCGGCGCGCTGACGAACATGGGCGTCGAGGGCACGGGCGGGGTCACGCTGGAAGCCGAATGGCGCGACGGTCCGCGCACCTATCTCGGCCTGATGGCGGCGCAATTTCCGAACATGTTCATGATCACCGGTCCCGGCAGCCCCTCGGTGCTGAGCAACATGATGGTCTCGATCGAGCAGGACGTGAACTGGATTACCGGGTGCATGGCGCATTTGCGGGCCAATGGCGTCGCGCGGATGGAGGCGACACGGGAAGCCCAGGAGGCGTGGGTGCTGCATGGGATCGAGGTGGCGAACAAGACGCTGTACCCGAAGGCGGCGTCCTGGTACATGGGCGCGAACATTCCGGGCAAACCGCGGGTGTTCATGCCCTATATCGGTGGGATCGCGACGTACCGGGAAAAATGCGCCGAGATCGCCGCGAACGGCTACACCGGCTTCGCGTTGACCGGTGGCATAGCCCAGGTGGCGCGCGCCGCCGAATAATCCTCCCAGGCGCCTCGCGCCGCCGGATCGCTGAAGGCGCGGCGGTGCGTGGTGCAACAAGGCCTTGATCCCCATGGCGCGGGGGGCTACACACCGCGCCTTCGCGCCGCCGGTCGGGATCGGCGGCGCCAGCAAGGATTTATCGCATGAAACCGGGTATCCACCCCGAATACCACGAGATCAACGTCATCATGACGGATGGCTCGACCTTCAAGACCCGCTCTTGCTACGGCAAGGAGGGCGACACGCTGCGCCTCGACATCGATCCGAAGTCGCACCCGGCCTGGACCGGCGTGCAGCGGATCATGGACACGGGCGGCCAGGTCGCCAAGTTCAACAAGCGCTTCGCCGGGCTTGGGTTGAAGGCGCCGGAATAAGACCAACCGCGCAGCGGTTGACTGTCCCGGCCTTCATGGCCGGGCCACCGGACGCGGCAAGGCGATGGGTCGATCGTTCGGACAGTTGGTATCGACGCCCCGCCCGCGCATAGGCGGGATCGCCGGACACACGGATACGGACCAGCGCGGCGACGTCTTTGTTCTTCGAACAAGGCGGTCGGCGCGCTGTTTTGTATTCGCCGAAGCGCCAGTTTAACCGCGCGCGCAACCCCGCGGAAACCCGATCCACCATAAACCAGCGGCTTATACCGCGTGGAGTGGGTCATGGGTCAGAGTGCCGGAAACGCGATCGGGTTACCTCGCCCGTACTGGGCCACGTTCCGGCGGACGTGCCTGACCCCGGCGTCTCTCGCCATCGCCCTGAACCTCGCCGTCCTGGCGGCGTTGGCGGCGCATTTCGCGGGATATCTGGCGTACGCCCAGGACGCGATCCGCTTCCCCTTCGAACTCGACTACGGCGAGGGCATCGTCTGGCAGCAGGCGGTCCTCATGGGCGGCGAGCGCATGTACGGCGACATCTCGCAATTCCCCCACATCGTCTTCCACTACCCGCCGCTCTACCATCTCGCGGCCCGCGCCGCCGCCATGGCGAACGGCGACATGCTGGCGGCGGGCCGCGCGCTTTCGGTCGCCTGCACCCTCGCCACGGGCGCGCTCGTGGCCGCCGCCGCCTGGACCGTCATCGGCGAGTCGGCGGGCCGCGCGGCCCGGACCACCGGCGCGGCGGTGGCCGGACTGACGGTGTTTTGCTATTTTCCCGTGGTGTCCTGGTCGCCGCTGATGCGCGTGGACATGCTGGCGATGGCGCTGACGCTTCTCGGGGTCTGGCTGGCGCTGAAGGCGGCAAGACGGCCCGTGCTGCTGTACGCCGCGGTGCTGGCCTTCGTGGCGGCGGTCTATACCAAGCAATCCCTGATCGCGGCGCCGCTGGCGGTTCTGGCGGTTTACGGGTTCGCGGACCGGCGTCTCGCGTTCCGGGCGTTCGCGCTCGGCCTGGCGGTGGGGCTGATCGCACTGGCCGCGCTGACATGGACAACCGGCGGTGGGTTCCTCCGGCATCTTCTTCTGTACAACCTGAACCGCTTCTCCTTGGCCGCCGCGGCCACCATGGCCAAGGATCAACTGCAACAGATCGTGTTCTTGCTGCTGGCTATGTACGGTATGGCGGCGGGATGGCGCGGCATGGGCCCCTGGACCGGGCTCGCGCGCCGCTTACGCGACCCAACGGCCGCGGAACCGGCCCGCGCCATGGCGATCCTGACCGTCTGGTTCGCGCTGGCCACGGCGATGCTGATCACCCTCGGAAAATCCGGGGCGACGCTGAATTATCTGATCGAGTGGATGTGCATCTGGAGCATCCCGATCGGCCTGCTGGTCGCGCGAACCCTGGATTCATTTGTGAAGCGAACCGAAGAATCCCCGCCGCTCTTCGCCTTTCTGGTGCCCGCCGTCCTGTGCGCGCAGATCGCCATGATGCCGGCGTCCCACGATTACGGCACGCGCATCCCCGAGCGCACCCGCGCGCTGGCCGCCCTGGAAGCCGACATCCGCGCCGCCCCCGGCCCGGTCCTGTCCGACGACATGGTGCTGCTCATGCGCGCCGGAAAACCCGTGCCCTGGGAACCCGCGATCTTCGCCGAACTCGCCAGCACGGGACGCTGGGACGAACGCGCGATCCTCGACCGGATCGAATCCCGCGCCTTCGCCTTCGTCGTCACACAGGGCACCCGCGGCGAGAAAATCCACGACGCGCGCTACACACTCGCCGTCGAGCACGCGATCCACACCGCCTACCCGCGCACCGAACGGCGCGCGGACAGGATCGTGCATCTGCCGCCGCGATGACGCCTACCGATTCCCGGTCGGCACGGTATTAAACGCGCGATTTTTGTCGACCCGAATATCCGCGGGCAACCCAAGCACACGTTCCGCGATGATATTCTTCAAAATCTCATCCGATCCGCCCGCGATCCGCGCGCTCGGCGACGACAGCAACGCCGACTGAAACATCCCCCAGGCCTCCACGAGGTCGTCGTCCTGCACCATCCCCGCCTCGCCCATCAGGTCCATCCCATAACTGGCGATATCCTGAAGCTTGGACGCATTCACCAGCTTATGAATGGAATTCTCCGGACCCGGCGTCTCGCCCTTCGACAGCGCCGTCATCGTCCGGAATTTCGTGAACTTCAGCCCCTGCGCCTTCGCATACCACTCCGCGATCCGCTCCCGCACCGCCTGGTTCTCAATCGCCGGCTTGCCGTCCAGAATCAAATTCCGGCTCAGCGCCACCAGATCGTCCACATCGGGACGCGCCGGATCGCCCACCGCCAGACGCTCGTTCATCAACGTCGTCAACGACACCCGCCAGCCCTGACCCACCTGACCCAGCCGTTGCGAGTCCGGGATGCGCACATCGTCGAAAAACACCTCGTTGAAGTGCCGCGTGCCAGACATCTGATGAATGGACCGAATATCCACCCCCGGCGATTTCATATCGAGGAAGAAAAACGTCAGCCCCTCATGCTTCGGCACATTCGGATCCGTGCGCACCACGATGATCCCGAAATCGGACAGGTGCGCCCCGGATGTCCAGATTTTCTGGCCATTGATCACCCAGTCGTCGCCATCCCGCTCCGCCTTGGTGCGCAACGCCGCCAGATCCGACCCGCCCGCCGGTTCCGAAAACAACTGGCACCACACTTCCTCCCCGCGCAACGCGGGGGCGACATAACGCTCCAGTTGTTCCGGCTTGGCATAGGCCATCATGGTCGGAATGCACATGCCCAGCCCGATTTCGAACAACCCGCGGGGCACCGTGAAATCCTCTTCCTCCTGGTTGTAAATCACCTGGAAGATGGAGGAGAGTTCGCGCCCGCCGAAACGTTTCGGCCAGGCGATGCCGGCGAACCCGGCCGCGGCTTTCTTCGCCTGCCAGGCCTTCGCGCGAGTCACTTCCTCGCCCACCATGCCCCCAAGCCGCAACGTCGGCCGCCCCGTCCCCTTCGGCTGCGCGTTCGCCTTCAAAAAAGCCCGCGCCTGTGCCCGGAACTCAGCTTCCTCGGGTGTATCGTTGAAATCCATGATATCCGATCCTTCAGGCCGCGTTACGAGTTTCAAGGAGATCGACAAGCCGGTTTTTCCAGAACGGCGCCCCGCCAAGACGCAGGCCGAGCTGTTTCGAACGCCGATAATAAAGATGGCAGTCGAACGCCCATGTGAAGCCGACACCGCCATGGGTCTGGATGTTTTCCTTCGACGCGATATGGAACGCCTCCGTCGCGGACACACGCGCGGTGGCCGCCGCCAGTGGTAACTCCGCCGCGTCCGCCGACAAAGCCCATGCGCCATAATAGGCATTGGACCGCGCCAGCTCCAACGCGACATACACATCGGTCAACTTATGCTTGATCGCCTGAAACGATCCGATCGGCCGTCCGAACGCGAAACGCTCCATCGCATAGGCCTTCGCCATGTCCAGCGACGCCTCGGCCCCGCCCACCTGTTCGAACGCGAACAAAATCGCCGCGCGGTCCAAAACCCGCTGCACCGCCTCCCACCCCGTGGCCAGCGGCAATTTCTCCGCCGGCACCTCGTCGCAGTCGAAACGGGCCTGATCGCGCGTCGGGTCCAGCGTGCGCAGCGGCTTCCGGTCGATGGCCCGGCAGCGCACGAGATAAAGCCCGATCTCGTCCGCCTCGTCCCGCGCCGCGATAATCGCGATATCCGCGATCCCGCCATCCGCCACCGGCCATTTCGCGCCCGACAACTCGCCCTTGATCACCCGCGCCCGGATCGCGGCCGGGGAGGGGTTGCCATTGCCCTCCGCCAAAGCAAAACATCCGATCGTCGACCCGTCCGCGAGACCCGGCAGAAATTCGTGCTTCTGCGCCTCCGTCCCCGCCAGCAAAATCGCCTCGGCCGCGAGGTAGGCGCAGGACGCGAAAGGCACCGGCGCCACCACGCGCCCCATCTCCTCGGCGAGCACGCAGAGCCCCTCGTAACCAAGCCCCGCGCCGCCATATTCCTCGGGAATCGCCGCGCCGATCCAGCCCATGCCGGCGATTTCCCGCCACAAAGCCTCGGAATAAGGCGCCTCGCCATCCAGGGACCGGCGCACCAAAGACGCCGGGCACTCGTCCCGCAAAAACCCCCTGGCGTGGTCGCGGACCTGTTTCAGGTCGTCGGAGAAATCGAAGTTCATCGTCGTGTCCCCTGTTTCATCCGTTGCTGGCGGGCAGGCCCTGTGGAAAAAGATTCGCCGACAGCAGCCCGCCATCGACATCGAGCGTCGTTCCGTTGACATAAGCGGCGAGGTCCGACAGCAGGAACAACGCCGCCTTGCCAATATCGTCCGTTGTGCCGCGGCGGCGCATCGGGATCAGACTCTTCGAATATCCTTCCACACGGCGCGGCGTGTCGAACAAACGCGGCGTCACGATATGGCCCGGCGCGATCGCGTTAACCGAGATATCGTGCGGTGCCCACTCGACCGCCATGGTCTGGACCACGCTGATCAGGCCCGCCTTCGCCGCCCCGTACGCCCCGCGCATCGGGCTGGCCCGCTGCCCGTCGACGGAGGCGATGCCGACGATGCGCCCCCCGGTCCCCCGCCGGATCATCGTTTCGGCCGTTGCCTTCGCGATCAAAAAGAAATACCGCAAATTCAGCGCCATCTGCTGGTCCCAAATCTCTCCCGTTGTTTCCAGCAGCGAACCCCAGGTGGCCGCGCCAACGATCGAAACCATCCGGTCGATCCCGCCCAGCTTCTCCTCGGCCTCCGCGACGATGCGTGGAATTTGCGCGTCGTCGAGGACATTTCCCACGATTGTCGCGGCCTTGACGCCGAAACCCGCGGCGATGCCCGCGACACGATCCGCCCGTTCCTGTTCCAGATCCACCAGCGCCACATCGCAGCCGGCCGATGCCAGAAACCGCGCCGAGGCCTCGCCCATCCCCTGGCCGCCCCCGATAATCAGCGCTTTTTTGCCCTTGAGGCCGAACAATGAGGTCTCTTCGGTCATGCGTTCCCTCCGTTGCCCCGACGGTAGCCGGATTTCCTCTCCCCCGGCCAGTGGGCAGCCCAATCGCCCGATGCGCGCCTCTCTCCCCCCACGCCGTCATGGCCCGGCCCATGTCGTCATGATCCGGCCCACCTCGTCATGGCCCGGCTTGACCGGGCCACCGGAAGCGGCACGCTCGCCCCCCTCAGGCCCACACGGCGCCACGGCCCCCCCCGCCAAACCCCCAAGGAGGCAAGTCCGATGTCTCGCGTTTCACGCAGAACCATCCTCGCCACCGCGCTGACCGCGCCCGCCGTGGCGCGCGCCGCCGGGCGGAACGTTCTCACGTTCATTCCGCAGGCCGATCTGTCCGTCCTCGACCCCATCTTCACCGCCGCCTACGTCACCCGCCACCACGCGATGATGGTGTTCGACACCCTCTACGGCATGGACGCCGCCTACCGCATCCAGCCGCAAATGGCGGAAGGCCATCTGATCGAGGACGACGGCCTGACCTGGCGCATCAGACTCCGCGACGGTCTGCTATGGCACGACGGAGAAAAAGTGCTCGCCCGCGACTGCGCCGCCTCGATTCGGCGCTGGGGCACGCGCGACGGCTTCGGCCAAACGCTGATGGCCGCGACGGCGGACCTTTCCGCCGAGGACGACAAAACCCTCCGCTTCCGCCTGAAACGCCCATTCCCGCTGCTGGCGGCGGCCCTGGGCAAGCCCGGCTCCAATGTCTGCGCGATGATGCCGGAACGCCTCGCCACCACCGATCCGTTCAAACAAATCACGGAGATGACCGGCAGCGGCCCCTTCCGCTTCCTGCCGAAGGAACGTGTCTCCGGATCGCTCGCCGCCTACGAACGAAACGCGTCCTATTTACCCCGTCCCTCCGGCGAGCCCAGCTTCACAGCCGGCCCGAAACACGTCCACGTCGACCGGGTGGAATGGCATGTCGTGCCCGACCCCGCGACCGCCGCCGCCGCCATGCGGACGGGCGAGCGCGATTGGTGGGAAGCCCCCACCTTCGACCTGCTGCCCATGCTCCGGCGCGCGGGCCTGACGATCTCGCCGCCCGACCCGTTGGGATATATCGGCGCGCTCAGGTTCAACCACACCCAGCCGCCTTTCGATAATCCCGCGTTACGCCGGGCCTTGCTGGGCGCGATCGACCAGGCCGATTACATGGCCGCCGTCGCGGGCGCCGATCGTTCCAACTGGAACGACGGCGTCGGCGTGTTTTGCCCGGCCTCGCCCATGGCCAGCCAGGCGGGAATGGAGGTGCTGACATCCCCCCGCGATCTCGACGGCGTGAAACGCGCCGTCGCCGCCTCTGGCTATCGCGGACAAAAGGCGGTGGTGCCGGTCGCGACCGACCTTCCCGTGCTGAAGGCCATGGGAGACATCGGCGTCGACGCGATGCGCCGCGCCGGGATCGAGGTCGAGGCACGCTACACCGATTGGGGCAGCGTGCTGCAACTTCTGTCGAAAACCGGGCCCGTGGAGGAAGGCGGCTGGAGCGCGTTCCACACCGCCTGGTCCGGCCTCGACCAGTTCGACCCCGCCGCGCATGCCTTTATCCGAGGCAACGGCAAGGCCGCCTCCCGCGGCTGGCCCGACAGCCCCCGCCTCGAGACCCTGCGCGAAAACTGGCTCGCCGCCCCAGACCAGGACGCACGCCAAAAACTGGCCAAGGAAATCCAGCTCCAGGTGTTCGCCGATGTGCCCTACGTGCCCGTCGGCCAGTTCCTGCCCCGCACCGTTTACCGCCGCGAGGTCACTGACGTGCTGGGCGGATACGCGCTGTTCTGGAATTTGAAAAAAGCCTGACCGCCACCCCCTGTTGCCATCGCCGCGGGCCCGGCGGTAACGTCGAAGCGTTGAACCGGTTGCTTCGATGGCGCGTCCTGGAAAAACCAGACGTGTCCAGGACGGCCGGACAGATGTTTCAGGGAGGATTCAACATGGCCAAGGTAACAAGACGCGATGTGCTGAAGGCGTCGGGAACCGGCGCGATCGCCGCGACCGGCGGACTGGCCGGCATTCTGGCCACGGGCCAGGCTCCGGCCTACGCCCAGACACCCACGGTACACTGGCTCCGCTGGAACGACTTCGTTCCCGCCGCCGACGAACACCTCCGCAAAAAGGCCATCCCCGAAGCCGAAAAGGCCCTGGGCATTAAAGTTACCCTTGAAACCATCAACGCCAACGATCTCCAGGCCCGCACCACCGCCGCCATCCAGTCCCAGTCCGGCGCCGACCTGATCACCGCGTTCAACAGCAACGCCCATCTCTATTCGGCCGCTCTGGCCGACCCCTCCGCGCTCTGTGAATCCATTGGATCGGCCCAGGGCGGGTTTTACGATATGATGAACGGGAATTGCCACGACGGGAAACGCTGGATCGCGGTGCCCTGGTGCGTCGTTCCCGGCCTGATCGCCTGGCGCAAATCCTGGTTCAAGGAAGCCGGAGTCACCACCTTCCCGCAAACCTTCGACGAATACCGCGCCGTCGGCAAAAAACTGAAGGCCGCCGGCCGCCCGATCGGACAGACGCTGGGCCACACCTTCGGCGACGCCCCCGGCTTCGCCTACCCCCTGCTGTGGTCATTCGGCGGCAAGGAAGTTTCCGACGACGGCAAAACGGTCGTGATCAACTCCAAGGAAACGATCGAATCGGTGAAGTTCATGACCGCCTTCTGGAACGAGGCGCACGACGACGGCGGCCTCGCCTGGGACGATTCCTCCAACAACCGCGCCTTCCTGTCCGGCACGGTCTCGGCCACCCTGAACGGCGCCTCGATTTATATCGAGACATTGCGCAAACCCGCCCAGTACAAATCCGAAGACGGCAAGCCGATGAAAGAAGACATCGCGCACGCGCCCTTGCCGCGCGGCCCCGGCGGCGCCTCGGCCTTCCACGGCAGCCAGTCCACGATGGTCATGGGCTACTCGAAGAACCAGAAAGCCTCCATGGACTTCCTGAAATGGATGCACACCCCCGCGAACTACGAGGGCTGGTTCACCGTGCTGAAAGGCTTCGCGTCCGGACCCACCAAGGTCTGGGAAGAAAGCAAGATGTGGAACGAAGACCCCGTCATGCTGCCCTTCAAATCCGCCGCCTCGGTCGGCCGCACCCCCGGTTACGCCGGCCGTCCCAACCAAAAAGCCGCCGAGGCCCTGACGAAATATATCATTGTCGATATGTACGCCAAAGCGGTCCAGGGCATGCCCGCCGAAGCCGCCGTGGGCTGGGCCGAAGCCGAACTGAAGAAAATCTACACCGCCTGATCCCGCGCGTCGCGCCGGACGAACAACCCGGGGGCCTCTCGCGCCCCCGGTTCCGTTCAGCCCATCCGCCAGCAGCCTACATCGCCAGCCGCGACAGCAACCGGAGAACCGCCCCATGGCGACCGCGTCGACCACCATCTCCAATTCGGCGATGCCCGAAGGACGGGTCCACAAAAAGGCCGGACTGCTGGAGGACGAACGCTGGCTCGCCGCCGCCCTGCTGCTGCCAACCGCCATCCTGCTGGGCCTGTTCATCGCCTACCCGTTCTTCGAGGGCATCCGGCTGGCCCTGACCGACTCCCGCGTCGGCGTGCCCGGACACTTCGTCGGTCTGAAAAACTTCGAAAAAGTCTGGAACGATTCGATCTTCCGCACCGCCGTGTGGAACACCTGCTGGTACACCTTCATCACCACCGTGGTGAAACTGGTGCTGGGCCTGTGGCTGGCGCAACTGCTGAACCGCAACTTCAAAGGCAAGGCCCTGACCCGGGCCTTCATCCTGCTGCCCTTCATCATCCCCACGGTGCTCTCCACCTTCGCCTGGAAATGGATGTTCGACCCCACGTTCAGCGTCCTGAACTGGCTGTTCTGGCAAATGGGCTTCATTACCAAACGCATCAACTGGCTGGGCGAGCCCGACCTCGCCTTCTTCTCCATCATCGTGGTGAACGTCTGGCGCGGCGTGCCATTCTACGCGATCAGCCTGCTCGCCGGCCTCCAAACCATCAGCCCCGAGCTCCAGGAAGCCGCCGCCATCGATGGCGCCAACGGCTGGCAACGCTTCCGCCATATCACCTGGCCGCTGCTGCTGCCGGTGACCATGGTCGTGACCCTGTTCTCGGTCATCCAAACCTTCGCCGACTTCCAACTCGTCTACGTGTTAACCGGCGGCGGCCCGGCCAACGCGACACATCTGTTCGCCACCTACGCCTACCAAATCGGCGTCGGCACCGGCCTGCTGTCGGAAGGCGCGGCCATCTCGCTCGCCATCTTCCCCGTGCTGTTCGTCGTCGTCCTCTTGCAGCTTCTCTACATCCGGCGCGTGGAGACCAGATAATGCGCGATCTTCGGGAGTTCCAATCATGATCGAAGGCCGCCGCTGGAGACGCTGGGTCTCCTTCTACATCCCCATGGGCATGTTCATCGTCATGCTGCTGTTCCCCTTCTACTGGATGGTGATCACCACCTTCCGGCCCGACGGCGAACTCTACCGCCCCTGGAACGCGAAAAACTACAACCCGTTCTGGACCTGGAACCCAACCCTCGACCACATCCGAATGCTGCTGGAGGAAACCCTTTTCTCCACCTGGCTCTGGAACACCATGCTGATCTCGCTGGCCTCGACGATAATCTCCCTGATCTGCGGAGTCTTCGCCGGATACGCCCTCTCGCGCCTGAAATTCCGCTTCGCCGGCACCATGGGCACCGGCATCTTCATCACCTACCTCGTGCCGCAAACCCTCCTCTTCATCCCCCTCGCCGATATCATCCGCAACTTTCATCTCGGCGACACCCCCTGGGCTTTAATCCTGACTTACCCAACATTCCTGATTCCGTTCAGCACCTGGCTGATGATGGGCTACTTCAAAGCCATCCCCAAGGAACTCGAGGAATGCGCCCGCATCGACGGCGCCTCCCGCTGGCAGGCAATGATCTATATTATTCTACCGGTCGCGGTCCCCGGCATCCTGTCGGCCGGAATCTTCGCCTTCACCTTGTCGTGGAACGAATTCATCTACGCCCTGGTGTTCCTGTCGTCCTCGGAACAAAAAACCGTGCCCGTCGGCGTCGTCTCCGAACTGGTCCGCGGCGACGTCTTCTATTGGGGCTCCCTGATGGCCGGCGCGCTGCTCGGCTCGATCCCGGTCGCCATCGTTTATTCGTTCTTCGTCGAGCATTACGTCGCCGGACTGACCGGGTCGGTGAAAGGCTGATCCCGGGCGAACCGCGCGGCCGGTCCCCGCCCCCTCGTCATGGCCCGGCTTGACCGGGCCACCGGGCGCGGCACGGCGATGGGTCAACGCGAGCGCGGTGACGCTCACTATTTACGCCGGTTGGTACAGGACCAGCCGGGAAAGCGGTTTCCCTCGTAACAACATGCATCCGGCGACACTGTACCGGCGCCGGAACCACCCGCCTGAACACCGCCCCGATTTGCGCCCCACGCCCACTCAGCGCAAACTCCACCCACCTGCGGGAGAGAATGGAATGGCTTCAGTCGAATGGAAATCCAGCGTCGTAACGGCGGCGGGCACGGACATCCACGTCACCCGCGGCGGCAACGGCCCGCCCCTTGTCGTCCTGCATCGCGATATCGGCACGCTGGACCATCTGCCCTTCTATGACAGCCTCGCTGCCCACCACGAGGTGATTATCCCCAACCATCCCGGCTACGGCGCATCGCCCAGACCCGACTGGGTCGCCAACGTCCGCGACATCGCGCTCGTCCACCGCGCGCTGCTCGGCCAGCTCGGCCTGAACGGCGCCACCCTCCTCGGACTGGGATTCGGCGGCTGGATCGCCGCGGAAATGGCCACCTGCGCGCCAAACGCCGCGGAAAAGCTGATCCTGGTCGGCCCCATGGGAGTCAAACCGCCCACCGGAGACATCCTCGACCAGGCCCTGATCTCCTACATCGACTACGTCCGCGAAGGCTTCCACGACCCCGCCGCCTTCGCCCGCAATTACGGCCTGACCCTGACCACGGAACAACTCGTGCAATGGGACCTGTGCCGCGAAATGTCGTTCCGCGTGGCCTGGAAACCGTACATGTATAACGATTCGCTGCCGCACCTTCTGCGCGGCGTCCAGGCCAAAACCCTGATCGTCCACGGCGCCAGCGACCGCATCGTCCCCGCCTCCGCCGCCGCCCTCTACGCCGAACGCCTGCCCAACGCGCGGCTCGAAACCATCGCCAACGCGGGACATCTGATCGAGATGGAACAGGCCGATACCCTCGCCAGCCTGATCGCCGCCTTCGTCGCATCCTGACACCCGGCACCGGAGATCCCCCATGCACCTGATGTATTTCACCGAACAGCCGATGAAGGACTACCCGGTCGAGGCCGGCAACGACATCGGCTTCACCTCGTTGCTCATGTCGAACAAACACTTCGACCCCGTGGCCGGCAGCCGCCTCTATAACGAATTCCTCGAAAACTACATCTACGCCGAGGAAATGGGCGTCGACGGCATCATGCTCAACGAGCATCACAACGCCCCCTTCTGCATGCAGGCGAAAGCCAACGTCTTCGCCTCCCTGCTCGCGGGCGCCACGAAACGCGTGAAAATCGTGCTGCTCGGAAACCCGCTGCCCTTGTCCGACAACCCCGTCCGACTCGCCGAGGAACTGGCGATGATCGACATGATCTCCAAAGGACGGCTCGTGTCGGGCTTCGTGCGCGGCGGCGGCCAGGAACAACTCGCGACCAACGCAAATCCCGCCTACAACCGCGAACGTTTCCAGGAAGCCCACGACCTCATCGTGAAAACCTGGACCGTGCCCGGTCCCTTCCGTTGGGAAGGCAAGCATTTCCACCAGCGAGTCGTGAACCCCTGGGCCTTACCCCTCCAACAACCCCACCCGCGCATCTGGATCCCCGGCGTCATCAGTCACGAAACGATCGTCTGGGCCGCCCAACACGGCTACCCCTACATCGCGCTGAACACATCCATCGAAGATACGAAACGAATCTGGCAACGTTACGACGCCGCGGCGGCCGAAGTCGGCTACACCCCCGGCCCCGAAAACCGCGGTTACCTCATCCGCTGCCACGTCGCGGAAACCGAGGAAGCCGCCCTCGCCAGCGCCCGCCAGTTCCTCTGGATGGACGGCGAATTCACGGGACGTCTGAAACCCGTCTGGGCCAGCCCCTCCGGCTACTTCTCGCCCTCCTCCCGCGAAACCTTCGTCAACTTCATCGCCGGACAAAGCGCCTCGCCCTCCCGCCCACGCAAAACCTTCGAACAACAGGTCGCCGACCTCCAGATCATCGCGGGCACACCGGAACAGGTGGTCAAATCGCTGCGAAAAATCATGACCGAAACCCGGCCCGGAATTATGGCTTTCTGGGGCAACGACGGCCGCATGAGCCAAAAAGACGCACAAACCTCCATCCGCCTCCTCGGCCAGGAAGTCATGCCGGCCCTGCGCGTCACCGCCAAAGAACTCGACCTCAAATGCCCCTTCGAGGCCGACATGCCCGTCTCCCGCGCCTGGGCCAACGCCCAGACCGCCCAGGCGGCGGAGTAAACCGGGCCCGGCCCGCCAAAACCGCCATCGTTGGACTCGTCCCCACGATTGCGGCCAGCGCGGAACAACCCGCCCCGTCGTTTTGGCCCGGCGCCCGCTCCTCGTCATGGCCCGGCTTGACCGGGCCACCGGGCGCGGCACGACGTTCGGCGGTGCGGCAATGACCGCGACTCGCCGTGCCATGCCCCCTGAATCGCGGACCGCCCCTTGCAAGCCGCCCGCCGCGCCGTTCCAGGCTTGTCCAAACATCCTTGCGCTCCGTCGCGGCCTCCGCCCGACGCGCATTGATCCAACCCATTGCGATGCCCGGCGGCCAAAGCTATTGCGCCCGGACGGTCGTTCGACCGGTCACCGGAGGCCCCCCGATGTTTCGTGCTTTCCTCGCTTTCGCGCTTCCCACCATGCTGCTCTGCGCCGCCCCCGCCGCACGGGCCGCCGACCCCACCGCCGGCCAGGCCGTCTTTAAAACCCAATGCGGCGTCTGCCACGCCGTGGTTCAGGGCAAAAACATGGTCGGACCCAGCCTGTTCGGCCTGGCGGGCCGCAAAAGCGGCACCGTCGAAGGCTTCCGCTATTCCACCGCGAACAAAACCGCCGAAATCGTTTGGTCCGCCGCGACCCTCGACAAATACCTCCAGGCCCCGCGGGAGGTCGTGCCCGGCACGACGATGACTTACGCCGGTCTGAAGGACGAAACCAAACGCGCCGACCTGATCGCGTACCTCGAAACCCTGAAATAGCGTCCGCCGGCCCAGAGCCCGCGCCGCCGTGCTCTGGGCAACGGTCTCCACCGTTCCTATGTTACCCGCCCCATGCCAGCGAACCCCAACGACCTGTTCGGCCCGGTCTCCCCCGACGGTCCGCCCCTGCGCGGCCCCCGCCCGCTGGCCGACCGCCTGCGGCCCGCGGTCCTCGCCGACGTCGTGGGGCAGGCGCACCTGCTGGGCCCGGAGGGCACGCTGACGCGCATGCTATCGCGCGGGTCGTTGGCGTCGTTGATCCTCTGGGGCCCGCCAGGAGTCGGAAAAACCACGATCGCTCGCCTGATCGCGGCCCAGGCCGGACTGAATTTCGTGCAATTGTCCGCGGTGTTTTCGGGGGTGGCCGACCTGAAAAAGGCGTTCGACGAGGCCACCCGCAAGCGCCGGACAGGGGAGGGGACCCTGCTCTTCGTCGACGAAATCCACCGCTTCAACCGCGCCCAGCAGGACGGTTTCCTGCCGGTCGTCGAGGAGGGCACCATCGTCCTCATCGGCGCCACCACCGAAAACCCGTCTTTCGCCCTGAACGGCGCCCTGCTGTCGCGCTGCCAGGTCCTGGTGCTGCGCCGTCTCGACGACCCCGCCCTCGATCTGCTCCTCGATCGGACCGAGGCCGAGTTGGGCCGCGCCCTCCCACTCGTCCCCGACGCGCGGATCGCGCTGCGCGCCATGGCCGATGGCGACGGGCGCTATCTTCTCAATATGGCCGAGCAAATCGCGGCCCTTCCGGACACCGAACCGCCGCTCGACCCCGGCGCATTGTCCGAACTGCTGGCCCGCCGCGCCGCGCTGTACGACAAGGATCGAGAGGAGCACTACAACCTCATCTCCGCCTTGCACAAATCCCTGCGTGGCTCCGACCCCGACGCGGCGCTGTATTGGTTCGCGCGGATGCTGACCGGCGGCGAGGATCCCCGCTATATCGCCCGCCGCCTTGTCCGTTTCGCCGCCGAGGATATCGGCATGGCCGACCCCCAGGCGCTAATCCAGGCGCTGGCGGGTTGGGAAACCTACGAACGGCTGGGCTCGCCGGAAGGCGAGCTGGCGCTGGCGCAGGTCGTGATTTATCTGGGAACCGCGCCCAAATCGAATGCGATCTACACGGCCTTGTCCGCCGCCCGCGCCGCCGCCAAGGCCACGGGCAGCCTGATGCCGCCCGCCCACATTCTCAACGCCCCCACCAAACTCATGAAAACCCTGGGCTATGGCGCCGGGTATCAATACGACCACGGCACGGAAGACGCGTTCTCCGGCCACAATTATTTCCCCGACGGGATGAACCGCGAACAATTCTATCGCCCGAAAGATCGCGGCTTCGAACGCGAGATCGGTAAACGCCTGGATTACTGGGACAAGCTCCGCCAGGCACGCTGACCGGCCCGGCCGGCCCCGTCATGGTCCGCGAAGGCCGACCACTCACGCCTGTATTCTGGCGCGAAAACCATGAATGCCCGGCCGCCGCCGTCCCGGACGGTTGCAACCGCCGTTAACGCCCCTTGGCCGCGCCAGCCCGCCTCAGGACTCCAGCATCCGCCGCAGCAATTCGACACCCTCGGCGAAATCCCCGTCCGCCTGCATCAACTCGTTCACCCGGGACACCGCGTGCATCACCGTGGTGTGATCGCGATTGCCGAATTTCCGGCCGATTTCCGGCAGGCTACGCGTGGTCAGTTGTTTCGACAGATACATCGCCACCTGCCGCGGCCGCGCCACCGCCCGCGCCCGCCGCGCCGAGGTCATTTCGGTCTGCCGGATATTGTAATGTTCGGACACCCGCTTCTGGATTTCCTCAATCGTCACCTTCCGATCGTGCGCGCGCAGGATGTCGTGCAGGACCTCCTGTGTCGTCTCCAGCGTGATCACCCGCCCGAACAAATTCGCATGCGCCACCAGGCGATTGAACGCGCCCTCCAGCTCCCGGACGTTGGAGGTGATTTTATGCGCGAGATATTCCAGCACCTTCGCCGGGATCGGTACGCCGGATCGCGCGGCTTTCGATTCCAGAATGGAAATCCGCAGCTCGAACGTGGTCGCGTGCAGATTCGCGACCATGCCGCAGCCCAGCCGGGTGCGCAGGCGGTTATCCAGCCCGTTCAGATCGGAGGGCGATTTATCGGCGGAGATGACGATCTGTTTTCCCGCCTCCACCAGATAGTTGAAGGTGTGGAAGAATTCTTCCTGCGTGTTGTCCTTGCCGATCAGGAATTGCAAATCGTCGACCATCAGCACATCGACGCCGCGCAGGGTTTCCTTGAACTGGATCGTCTGGTGCCCGCGGATCGCCGCGATGAACCGGTACATGAATTTTTCGGCCGAGAGGTACATGACCGAAACCGGCTTGCCGGACGCCGTGCCGCGTTCCGTCAGATCCCAGGCGATCGCGTGCATCAGATGGGTTTTGCCCAGCCCGACGCCCCCGTACAGAAACAGCGGGTTAAAGCCCACGCAGGCCGGCTGTTCCGCGACGCGTTGCGCGCAGGCATGCGCGACCTCGTTCGGTTTGCCAACGACGAAGGCGTCGAAGGTGAAGCGCGGGTCGAGCGTGGCGGCGATTTCGCTGCGCGGATCGCCTTTGTCGTCCGCCTCCGCGCGGACCACACCGGCCATCCGTTCCGGAATCGTTTCGGGTTCGGCCGGCGTGGCGTCGCCCACCAGGAAATTGACGCGCCGCGCCTCCTCCCATTCCGCCTCCCACAGGGCATTCACTTTGGCGCCGTAATGATTTCTGACCCAGTCGCGCATGAACGCGGTTGGCAGGGCGATCAGGACCTCGTCGCCAGAAATCCCCGCCAGAGTCATTGGTTTCAGCCAGTTACGGTATTCGGTTTCGCCAACCTCGGCCTGCAGGGCGCCGCGAATTCTGGCCCAGACTGTCGCGAGCTGCGGTTTTTCCACTTTTTCTCGCTCCTCATGGCTTTGTGTGGGCAAGACTTCGCCCGTTTCCCTTGGATGCACAACCATGATGGCGCGCGTCCCTCCCTGACCGCACGGGTTAACCCCGTTCGCGGGTGCCGGTTCCCAATCAGTCGAACCGACGATTTTGCCTCATCCCAACAAGAGATTTCAGCGCCGTTAACCTGTTGGACATATCTAACCCCGGTCCCGGTTCGCGCGCAATGGGTGTTGGGCGCTCCCGGCCGCTTCAAGGAAAAACGAAATATCGTTTCCTATGTCCGGGCGGTTTGGGAAACATTGTGGAGGATATTACTTGCGCGAACAAAAGTCGCGCCCCAATCGTCTCGCGGACCCGGCCATCCCGGATCCGAATACCCGGCCGACGGTCAATCGGCTGGGTGCGGCGTGCCCCAGAGTCTCCGGCCGGTCAACCGCCAGCCGGAACCTTCTGGGTCGAGCCTCAGGCGCTCGCCAGCGCCTTGATGCGCGCGGACAGGCGCGACAACTTCCGCGACACGGTGTTGGCATGGATGACGCCCTTGCCGGACGCGCGCTGCATTTCCGGCTGCGCGGCGCGGAACGCGTCCGCCGCGCCGGCCTTGTCGCCACCCGCGATCGCTTCTTCCACCTTCTTCACGAACGTGCGCATGCGGGATTTCCGGGCCGCGTTGCGCGCGGTGCGGACTTTGGTCTGACGGATACGCTTTCGCGCGGATGCGTTGTTGGCCATGGTGCCGGGTCTGTCGCCTCTGTCTGGATCGGCCGGACGGTGTTTCCACCGGCGGCGGGAAGGCCCGGGTTCTACCGGTGCGCCGCCCAGGGGTCAAGCAATGCCGTTCGTCAAAAACACGTGGTACGGTTTATCTGGCGCCAAACGCCACGATCGCGGCGAACCCGCGGCCCGTGTCACGCCGCGCCATCGCGCCGCGCCGCGCTCTCCCTCAACAGCAAGGGCACCACGCCTGGGCTGTCCACCAAATAGCGCCGCGCCAGCCTGCGCGGGTCCCGATACAGCCGGTACGCCCATTCCAGCCCGTGCCGGCGCATCCAAACCGGCGCCCGGCGCTCCGCCCCCGCCAGAAACGCCAGACTCGCCCCAATACACAGCCCCGTCCCGCGCGCCCGGCCCGTCGCCGCGATCGCCGCCGCCAGCACTTCCTGCCTTGGCGACCCCACCGCGAGGAACACATACCGCGCCGGGTTCGCCACCACGAAGGCCACCGCCTTGGCCATCTCGGCGGGATCGCGGTCGAATCCCATCGGCGGATCGTAATGCGCCACCGGAACCAGCCCGTGCCGCGCGGCCAGCACCGGCAGCCACGCCGCCCGCGCGCCCACGATCGAGACACGGTCCTCCGGGCGAATATAACGCGCGCATAACAGTGCCGTCAGATCGCTGCCCGGCACCGCCATCGGCGCCGGCAATCCGCACAGCCTGGCCAGCCCCGCCACGACGCGCGAGTCGAGCAACCGCAGCCAGGCCCCGCCATAGATCGCCCGCAGCGCCGGGTCATGCGCCAGCCGCGTCAAATGGTCGGCGTTCGGCGTGACGACATACCCGAACGCCGCATCGGCCCCGCGCCCCGCGATCGCCGCCGCGGCCGACTCTGGCGCGATGTCCGCGAAATCGAGACCCAGCAGCCGCGCCGCCGGGATCACAGGCCCAGCCGGAGGTTCAGCATCGTCAGATCGCGGGTGTAATCGCCCGCCACGCCGCCCGCCGGCAAACGGATGTTCCGCACGTCCGCCCGGTCGTAGGTCAGCGACAGCCGCCACCGCCGGTCGATGGTCCAGGTCGCCCCCATCCCCATCGCCAGCCCCAGTTGCTGCCCGCCACCCCGCGTATACGCCGAGTGGCGCAGCGAGACGGACGCGCTCAGCAGCACGTTGCGCAGATACTCGTGATCCAGGGTCAACGCCGCGCTGGTATAGGTGAAGCTCGACAGGCCCGACTGCGCCGCGTCCTCGACCCCCCGGACCGCGCTGGCCCGGATCGTGGTCAGTCCCGTCGGCGACCAGGCCGCGTCGGCTTCCAAAATCCCGGTCGTCGTCGGCGGCACGACGGGGGAGGCGGACTCGCGATATTCCACCCCGCCCAGCACCCGATACCGCCACAAGGCGCTGGGCGTGTAATCCAGCCCCGCCATGCTCCGCCAGGCGACGGAGTTGTTCGACGCCTGGCCCGGCACCGGCCGGTCGTAGCGCGTGTCCAGCACCTCGCCGGACACCAGCAGATCGCGGCCCGGCAGCCAGGACCAGCGCAGCGTCAGCGTGCCGCGTGCGGTCGTGCGGTCGCGCGTGCTCTGCGGCGTGGGCACGCCCGCCACCGTGGTGTCGCCGAACCGCCAGCGATTGAGTTCGAAGGCCGGCGTGGCCGTCAGCCGCCCGAACGCGGCGGCATAGGCCGCGCGCAGATTGGCGACCCGGAACGCCACGGGCCTGTCGGACGGCAAGGCGTCCAGTTCCGTCCGGTCCTGGTGGCGCGACAGATACCCGGCCCCAAGCGTCAGCTTGTCGCGCCCGATCGGCATCGTCCCGCCCAGAAACACCGCGCCATCGGTCCGGTTCTGGGCTGGCGCGCCGAGATAGCGGACATCGTCGGCGGAGGCGAAGAACCCCACATCGACCCCCGCCCGCGCGATCCCCGCGAGCACCGAGGGACTGGCCGATGTCCGCCAGGCCCCCCGGCGGCCCGCGCCGCCGAAAATATTGTCGTCGTAGCCGAACCCCAGCCCCAACGCGGGACGGATCGTCAGGGTCTCCATCCGAATGCCCAGGGGATCGTATTCCGGATGCAACCGCGATCGCACGGTCACCCCCGGCGCCGCGCCATAACCCGGCACGCCCTCCGGAAACACCGATCCGATCGGTTGCGCCCGCGCGGCGGGGATGACGCTCAGCACCAAGGCGGCGATATGGCCCCAGGGCACACGGCGGAAAAACGGGCGGAGAAAAAATCCGGTTCGCATACGCCCAAATGCTGATCCGGACGGATGAACAAGCCGTGAAGATTTCCGTTAAGACGCGCGTTTTTGCGGCGAAACCCGCGTGTCCGGCAGGTCCGCCTCCCACCCGCCGCCCAGCGCCTTATAAAGGACCACCAGGTTGGACGAGACGGCGGTGATGCTGTCCGCCAGCAACAACTCGTTCGCCAGCAAATTGCGCTGCGCGTCCAGTACGGTCAGGAAGTCCGTCACCCCCTGCGCGTAGCGCGCCCGCGACAACTCCAGCGCCCGCCGGTTCTCCGCCACCGCGTCCGCCAGCCGCTGCCGCCGCGTCTGCTCGGACCGGTACGCGGTCAGCGCGTTGTCGACCTCGTGCAGCGCGCTCAGCACGGTTTTTTGGTAGGCGAGGGCGGCTTCCTTCTGCCGCGCCTCGGTCAACCGCAACTGCGCCCGCAACTGCCCCGCCTCGAACAGCGGGATCGTCAGGCCGGGCCCGGTCGCGAACTGCCGCGCGCCCAGATCGAACAGCTTGTGGAACTGGGTGGATTGCAGCCCCATGCTGCCCACCAGCCGGAACGAGGGGAAGAACGCCGCCTTGGCGACGCCGATTTCCGCGGTCGCGGCATGCAGGCTCGCTTCCGCCTGACGGATGTCGGGCCGGCGCCGGGCCAGGTCGGAGGGCAGCCCGATCGGCACCCTTGGCGGCACCGGCGGCACCGCCCGGGGAAACGCCAGCTCCGCCCGCAACCCGCCGGGCGGCATGCCCACCAGCAACGACAAGGCGTTGATCAACTGTCCCTCTTGCTGTTCCAGCGCCGGAATGCGCGCCAACACGGTGTTGAGCTGCGACGACGCCGTCGCCACGTCCAGATTGGTCGTCACCCCGCCCGCCGCCCGCTGCTGCGTCAGCTTCAAACTGTCGCGCGCGATCTGGGCGTTCTCCCGCGCGATCCGCAACTGCGTCTGCACCCCGCGCAACACGATGTAATCGCGCGCCACCTCCGCCAAACTCGCCAGCAGCAAACCCCGCCGCGTCTCCTCCGACGCCCGCGTCGTGGCACCCGCCGCTTCCAGATTCCGGCGCAGCTTGCCCCAAAGATCGATCTCCCAGGAGGCATCGAAGCCGATCTGATAGACATCGAACTCCGACAGAGTCCGCGTCCCCGTCGCCCCGGCGGTGCTGCCATTGGTGCCGTTGGCCCCCAGCGCGTTGGCGTTCACCCCGAACTGGCCGAAGTTGGACGCCTTCTGCCGCGTATAGGACGTGCTGGCGTTCATCCCCGGCATCCCCAGCGCGCGGGCGGCATCGACATGCGCCCGCGACTGTTCGATCCGCATCGCCGAGATCGCCAGATCGGGATTTTCCGTCGCCACCCGCGCCGCAAGCGCCGTCAGCTTCGCGTCTCTGAACAAGGTCCACCACGCCGGATCGATCGGCGCCTCGGTGGTTTCGCTCAGCGGCGCGCGAGCTTTGCCGTTCCCGAACCAACTCCCCGGCCCGTTCCAGCCGGGCGAGGCGAAGTCGGGCCCAAGAGTGACACAGCCCGTCAGCAGGACGGTCAGGACCGGAAGGAAGCGATACGGACGGATCATGAAGCCCGGCTTGCACGACGAGGCGCGATCGCGCAAGCGTTCGTCGCGAACCGAGGGAGACCATTCATGAGCCAGGACCTGATCCGGATGACGGCCACGGAAGCCGTCGCGCGCCTGCGCAAAGGCGAAATCTCGCCCCTGGAGCTGATCGACGCCTCCGAAGCCCGTATCGCCGCCGTCGAACCGGCCGTGAACGCCCTGCCCACGCTCTGCTTCGAACGCGCCCGCGACCATGCCAAACGCCTGATGAAAACCCGCTATCCCCTGGAAGCCAACGAACCGGGCTGGCTGGGCGGTCTGCCCATTTCCATTAAAGACCTCACCGACGTCGCGGGCGTGCGCACCACCTATGGCTCGCCCTTGTTCCGCGACCACGTGCCCACGAAATCGCACCCGTTGGTTGAGCGTATCGAACGCCTTGGCGGCATCGTCGTCGCCAAATCCAACACCCCCGAATTCGGCGCGGGCGGCTCCACTTTCAACGAAGTCTTCGGCCGCACCCGCAACCCCTGGAACACCTCTCTCACGTCCGGCGGCTCCACCGGCGGCGGCGCCGTCTCCGTCGCCACCGGCGAGGTCTGGCTGGCGCAAGGCACCGATCACGGCGGCTCCCTGCGGCGGCCCGGTACCTATTGCTCCGTGGTGGGACTGCGGCCCTCGCCCGGACGCGTGACCCGGGGCACGGCGGCCAACCTGTTCTCGCCCTTGTCGGTGCAGGGACCGATGGCCCGGAACATCCCGGATCTCGCGCTGTTTCTCGACACCATGGCCGGCTGGTGCCCGCGCGACCCCCTGACCTTCGACGCCCCCGCGGACTCCTTCGTCTCCGCGCTGGGCCGCGCCGCCCCCCCGAAACGCGTCGCCTTCAGCCCCGATTACAACGGCCGCATTCTGGTCGAACGCGAAACCCGCGCCATCTGCGAGGCTGCCGTGCGCCGCTTCGAGGAACTGGGCTGCGAAGTGGAAGAATTCGCCCCCGATCTCGGCGGCATCGAGGAAGCCTTCATGATCCTGCGATCGCAACATTTCGTCGTCGATCGCGAACTGCAATTGCGCGACCACCGCGACATGCTGAAACCCGATATCGTCTGGAACACCGAAAAAGGCCTCGCCCAGTCTCCCTCCCAACTCGCCTGGGCCGAACGCGAACGCGCCGCCTTCTACCGCCGCGTGACCGAAATGTTCGAACGTTACGATGTCTTCGTTACCCCCAGCGCCGGAACCCCCGCCTTCGACGTGAACCGTACCCATCCCGAAACCATCGATGGGGTGAAACTCGCGAATTACATGGGCGGGTCGATGCTGAACGCCGCCATGACCATGGCGAGCTGCGCCGCCGTCGCCGTCCCCGCCGGCTTCGACCGCTTCGGCCGCCCCGTCGGCCTGCAAATCGCCGCGCCCCCGAGACAGGAAGCGCGTGCTTTGGCCGCGGGAATGTTCCTGGAACGCCTGACCGGCCTCGATAAGGCCGTGCCGATCGATCCCCGCGCGGGCGAGGTGCCCGTGGGGTGAAGGTGTTTACGGGTTGGTAAGGCTTCGCCGCCAAACTCTCTCCATCGTTGATCCTCACCGGTGGATGATATACGGGGCGCGCCGACGAATTCGAATGGGACGACCGCGAGGCCGCGCGAAACCCGGCGCCGCCGCCGAAGCCCGGCTGCGCGACATAAGCCGCGACCCCGCCATCGCCTGATACGCCGGGTTTCGTCGAGGCCGCCGCTGGCCTTGCGAGTCAGCGGTCTCCCAGTTACCGTAATCGCGATTTGCGGGGCATCGGGCGGATTTGAACGGACCGGGCGCTCGCCTTGCGGACAGCGTTTCGATCGGGTTGTCTTCGATCTGAGAGTGATCGACGGCGGTTCGCAATCGCGGACACAGGGGGAACAATGACCGACGCAACCATGTGCCGAGCCCGTGTCGCGGCTTTTTGTTTTTTCCTGGCCTGTGGCGCGGCGGCGCCCGCCGGCGCGACCGTGGTGAACGGAACATTCGCCGGTGTCGTCACCACGCAAAGCGGCGACGCCGACGCGTTGTTCGGCACCACCGGCGGCATCGCCGGCCAGCCGGTCCTGGGGTCGTTTAGTTACGATACCGATCGTTTCCACGCGCCATACCCGGGCAGCAACAGTTTCGGCCGGGGGTGGGACTCCACCGACGGTTCGATGGACCCCGCCACGGTTCAGATAAACATGACCATAAATGGTGTGCTTTTGCAATATACGGGGCTTTACTATAACGATTTGATCGTTGTGCATGGATGCCCAGGGACACCGGGTTGCGGATCTTGGCCTTATAATGACTGGAGACAGTTGTTTTCGGTGGCCAGCGAAAACAACGTGCCGCAGGGCGCCAACGCCGCCCAAATCAACCTGGGCATGTTGGACAACTCCGCAGATCTGACAAACGCCGCACTCGACCCCGCCGGTCCGTTCAATCTTCAGGCCGCGCAAATCGAGAGCAATGCCGCGAACTGGTGGCTGCCGGGTCAGGCGGAACCCGTCACCTGGAATTTCCATATATCCAGTATTTCCGTTCCGGAACCCGCCGGGGCCGGCTTGCTGGCCACCGCGCTTCTGGGCCTCGCCGCCGCGCGGCGGCGGCGCACCGGCTCCGCCTGACGAGATCGCCGCGGCCGGGGCATCGCCACCGGCCGCGGCGACCCGCGCTTCAGTCCACCAACGCCTGATACGTAAGAACCCGCAACTCCCGCCGGATCGGATACGTCGACGACGGCATCAACTGCGTCAGCATCAGCACCGCCATATCCTCCGCCGGATCGATCCAGAACGCGGTGCTGGCCGCGCCCCCCCAGGCATACTCGCCCGGCGTGCCCAGGATCTGCGCTTTCGCCGGATCGAGCATGACCGAAAACCCAAGCCCAAACCCGATCCCGACATAAGACGATTCCGAAAACCGCGCCTGCCCCATGTCGCCCATGTCGCCGCGCAGATGATTGGCCGTCATCAACTCCACCGTTTTGCGGCCCAGCAGCCGCGTGCCCGCCAACTCGCCCTTGTTCAGCATCATCTGGCAGAAATGGAGATAATCCACCGCGGTCGAGACCAGCCCGCCACCGCCGCCCTTGATCCGGTCCGGATTGGCGAACAGGCTTTTCTGGGGATCGTCGATAAGCATCAACGCCCCATCCGGCCCGCGCGCGTAATTCGCCGCCAGCCGCGGAAGTTTCGCCGCCGGCACGTGGAATTCCGTGTCCACCATCCCCAGTGGCCCCGTCACCCGCTCCCGCATGAACCGGTCGAACGGCATGCCAGAGATCGTCGCCACCAAATGCCCCAGCACATCCGTCGCGATACTGTAATTCCACGCGCTGCCCGGCTGCGCCAGCAACGGAATGCCCGCCGCGATCTCCACCACCTCGCCCAGCGATTTGTTCGACGCCACGAAATCCACCCCGCGCTCCCGATACGCGGCATCCACCGGAGTCGATTCCATGAACCCATAGGTCAGGCCCGACGTATGGCTCAGCAAATCCCGAAACGTGATGTCCCGTTCGGCGGGAACGGTTTCCATTTTCCCCCGCGCCCCGCCCGCGTAAACCCGCATATTGGCGAAGCACGGCAAAAACCGCGCGATCGAATCGTCAAGCTGAAAATGCCCCTCCTCGTACAGCATCATGATCGCGACCGACGTCAACGGCTTCGTCATCGAATAAAACCGGAAGATCGTATCCGCCGCCATCGGTTTCCCGCGCGCCACATCCGCCATCCCGCATATATTGAAATGCGCGAGTTGCCCCCGCCGAATCACCGCCGTGGCGATCCCCGCCAGCTTCCCGTCGTCCACCAGCCGCTTCGCCCAATCGTTCACCCGCGCCAGCCGCGCGGACGACAACCCAACCTCTTCCGGTTTCGCGTCCATGTCCAAAACTCCCCCTTATTTCGCCGAATGATCGCGGCACCATTCCGCGACCTGAGCATGCGTCGCGAACCAGCACCCGCCCTTGGCTTTCATATGCCGGATCAACCGTTCCAGCACCGGCATCCGCGACCGGTGCCCCGTGATATGCGGATGCATCGTCAGCAAGAACAGCCCGCCTTCGTCCCACGCCCCATCGAACTCCGCCTTGAAGATTTCCTCCACCGCGGAAGGCGCCGTATACGGCCGCAACCCAGAGAAACGGACGAAATTGAAATACACCGCGTCGTCGCGAATCCATTCCGGTGGCAATTCGATAATCCCGGTGGGCACGTCCTGGTCCAGCAATTCATAGGGATCGTCGTCCGCCATCAACGAACTGTCGTACAACAGCCCCATCTCCTTGACGATATCCAGCGTATCGACCGAAAAATCCCAGCTCGCGGTACGAATTCCCACGGGATCGCGCCCCGCCAGCACATCCCGCGCCCGGAACGTCAGATCGCGCTCGGCGCCCGGCGGCAAGGTCGTGTTCGCCTCGTGAATCCACGAGTGGATCCCGATCTCGTGCCCATCGTCCGCCAAAGCCCGAACCTCGTCCGGATGCAGCAGCGCCGCGACCGCCGGATAATAAAAACTGACCGGAATCGATTCGCGTTCCATCAACGCCCGTATCCGCGGCACCGCCCGCCGGCCGCCATACTGGCCCTGGCTGATCCGCATCGGACTCTCGTCGCCATCGCGCAACGGCGTCGTTTCGTGATCCGAGTCGAAACTCAACGCCACCGCGCAACGCGCGCCATCGGGCCAATGCGTCGGCGCCATCGACCGCCCGGCCCGCGCGCGCCCCACGATTTTCCGCCATGTCTCCTCCGGCCATTGCCAGGGCTCGCCATCCGGGTGCTTCGCGGTCATGAGAGGGGTTCCCTTCGCCTGTTGCCTCCGACATCGTGCCCGCGAAACACCCCAAAGGGAAAGTGCCCCTCATGTCCGACACCGACATCGCGCGCCTGTCCGCCGAGGCGATGCTGGCCGCCTTCGCCCGCCGCCGCCTGACCCCGGTCGATGTCCTCCAGGCCGTGACCGAACGAGTCGTCCGCCTGAATCCCGCCCTGAACGCCTTCGTCGCGATGAACCCAAAAGCCCTGGAAGCCGCCGGGGCGAGCGCCATGCGCTGGCGCGCGGGACGCCCCATCGGACCCCTCGACGGCGTGCCCGTGACGGTGAAGGACCTCGTCGATGTCGCCGGTTTCCCGACGCGGCGCGGCAGCCGCACGACCCCCACAGCCCCCGTGCCCGATGACGCCCCCATGGTCGCCAGCCTGAAGGCCGCGGGCGCGGTCATCCTCGGAAAAACCACCACCACCGAATTCGGCTGGAAATCCCCTGGCGACTGCCCGCTGAACGGCATCACCCGTAACCCATGGCATTCCGATTATTCGCCCGGCGGCTCCTCCTCCGGCGCCGGCGCGGCGGGCGCGGCGGGCTTCGGACCATTGCATATCGGCACCGACGCGGGCGGCTCCGTCCGCATCCCCGCCGCCTGGTGCGGCCTCGTCGGCCTGAAACCCACCTACGGCCGCATTCCGCAATGGCCCGCCAGCGCCTTTGCCTCCGTCGCCTGCGCGGGCCCCATGACCCGTACCGTGCGCGACAACGCCCTGATGTTCTCCGTCATGGCGCAACCCGACATCCGCGATCCCTTCTGCCTCCCCAGCGACAACCGCGACTGGCGCGAGACCATCGAGGACGGAGTCGCCGGTCTCACCGTCGGCATCCTGCGCCGGCCCGGCTTCGACGCCCCCGTGGACGCGGACGGACGCGACGCCGTGACACAGGCCGCCGCGCTGCTCGCCGCCGCCGGTGCCCATGTCGAGGAAATCTCTCCCGATCTGCCCGACGCCAGCACCGTCTTCTCTCGCGTCTGGGGCGCGTCCTTGTCCCGCCTCCTCGCCGCGACGCCCACCCAACTCGCCGGCCTCCTGGACCCCGGCATCCACGAGGTCGCCGCCGCCTTGGGCGGCATGACCGCCGTCGAATTCATGGACGCCGAGGCCCTGCGCGCCCAACTCGGCCACCTCATGGGCCAGTTGCACCAAACCCACGATCTCCTACTCTGCCCCACCGTACCCGAAGGCCCACCCCTGGCCGACGCCCCAACCGCCGACCCCGTCCGCTCCCTCAACACCTGCTGGGCGCCCTGGACCTACCTCTTCAACCTCAGCCGCCAGCCCGCGATTTCCGTCCCGATGGGCCTCCGCCAAGACGGTCTGCCCAACTCGGTCCAAATCGCGGCGGCACAGTTCCGCGACGATTTGGTGCTGCGCGCGGCCCGTACTATCGAACTGGCGGCGCCATTCCCCCTCGCCGAGCCGGGCTGACCGCCAGTTTTCGAAACGCCGCCGCCAGCCGCGCCGCGAACACCCCCGCGGAAGCCGTCCGTTCCACCAGATCGCGCGCGTTCCGCCCCATGCGCGCGCACGCCTCCGGATCGGCCAGCAACCGCGCGATCGCCGCGCGCAACGCGGCCGGATCGCGCGCGGGCACGACCAGACCCGTCTCCCCATGCCGGACAAACCCCCTCACGCCATCGGAGTCGCTGACGATAACCGCCTTGCCCATCGCCGCCGCCTCCAACAACGCGCTGTTGCCGCTGGCGTTGCGCGTGTCCGGCCGCAGCGGCACCACCGCAAACCGGCTTTTTGTGTATAAATCCCGCAATCCACTCGGGCTCAGCCGTTCCCGCAGCAACGAGACGCGCGCATGATCGCCGGTCAAAACCAGAGGCAACCCCGTGCGAATCGCCACCGGCGCCTCCAACCCCTCCAACGCCCGCAGAAACGTCGCATAATCCCGCCCGCCATCGTCGCCGATGGCGAAAACGGGCCCATCGGCGGAGCAGGGGCAGGGGAGGGGCCGGTAAAATTCCGTATCCACCCAGTGATGCACCGTGACCACCGGAACATGCCGCCCCCAGCGTTCCGCGATATAGGGCTGCTGAATATCGTTCACCGCGATCACCCCATCGACCCGCGGCAGAGTCCAATTCTGCGCGATGACCCGAACCCGCCAGGCCTCCGCGGGCGACAAATCCCAAACCACGATCGGCGTCCGGAATCGAAACAACCCCCGAAGCGCGATCAGACTGACCGCCGCCCCATCGTTCCCCGACACGACCAGATCGTAATCCCGCCGCCAGAGCATCGTGCCCAACGCCCGCGCCGGATCGAGCCCGCGAAAAAACGGATGACTTTTTCGAAACGGATTGGTCCAGCCAAGACCGGGATCGACGACATCGACATCGATCCCATGATCGCGTCGCAGTTCCTCCGCGACCATCGGCCGCGGCCCATCCCCCCGCGCCGCCGCCGCTTCCAGCGGCGCGTAAGGGATCGACGTCAGCAACAACACCCGCAACCGGGCCTCCGCCCCCGTGGCGAAGGCCAGGTCCACGCTCAACCGGCGATACGAACCGGCAGACTCCGGACCGCGTGCAGAAAGTTCGAGTAAGCGTAAACCGGCTTGTCCAGCACCTCGATCTTCAGATCGCGGCGCAACACCTCGTCCCACAGGGTTTTCAGTTGCATCTCGGCGAGCCGGTTGCCAAGGCAGCGATGAATGCCAAACCCAAACGACATATGCTCGCGCGGCCGTACCCGATCGACGATGAATTTGTTGGCGTCGACGATCTGGTCCTCATCCCGGTTGCCCGAAATATACCAAATGACAACCTTGTCGCCGGACTTGATCTGGTGCCCCCGCAAATCGAAATCCGCCACCGCCGTCCGCCGCATATGGATCACCGGCGTCTGCCAGCGCACGATTTCCGGAATCAAACTCGTCGTCAGCTCCGGATTCTCCCGCAATTTCCGGAACTGATCCGGAAACTGCGATAACCCGATCAACCCGCCCGTCATCGAATTCCGCGTCGTATCGTTGCCGCCGACAAGGAACAATATAAGAACCCCCATCTTCTCGCGCATCGTCATGTTCTTCGTCGCCTCGCCATGCGCGAGGATGGAGATCACGTCGAAGCTTTTCGGCTTCTTCGCGCGATCCAGCCAATACGCGTTCATGTGCTCGGTGAATTCCATCTGCTTCGCGTAACGTTCCTCCTCCGTCTTCACCGGCGCGTCCGGCGCCTTCAGATCGGCGATGAACATATCGGACCAGCGAATGAGCTGGGCCTTGTCCTCGATCGGATAATCGAACAAAGTCGCCAGCATCATCGAGGTCAACTCGATCGACACATGCTCCACCCAGTTGAAAGCCTCGTTGCGCGGCAGCTTGTCCAGCACCATATTGGTGCGTTCCCGGATCAATCCCTCCATCTGCGCCAGCGTGATCGGATTGACGGTGGAAGAAACCTCGCGCCGCTGCTGGTCGTGCTCCGGCGGGTCCATGCGGATGAAGCTGGTGCGCTCCAACCCCTTTGGCGCGTCGTTGATCATGATCCCGCCAACCTCGTCGGACGAGGAAAAGATCTTGTGATTCACCTCGACTTGAACAATGTCCTTATATTTGGCGATAGACCAGTACGGACCGTACGGACTGTCCTTCACATAATGAATTGGCGCCTCGCGCCGGTGACGCTCGAACCAGGGCTGCCAGGCATCCTCGTAAAAAATCCGCGGATCGCTGGGGTCGAACTGGTCCAACGGAACCGTATTCGCCAGAGTTCTGAGATCGACATCGACCGGTGCGTTCATGGCCGTCCTCATGGAGTGATTTGTTGGGTTTCGAAGCCAGGGACTTCGCGTCCTGACCCGATGGTAGCGGGTTCCGCCGCCCGGCGCTATTGTCGCGGCGAACGCGCCAACCAAAAGGGGAGACGTCCATGGCCGATCCGGAAATCGCCGCGCTGCGGGAACTGCTGGCACAACGGCCGCGCCCGCCCGCCATCGCCGACCGCCGCGCGGGCTTCGACGCCTTCGCGAAAGTCTTCCCGACGGCATCCGACATCGAAGTCGAACCCGTCTCGGCCAACGGTGTCCCGGCGGAATGGACCTCCGCCCCCGGCGCCGATCCCACCCGCGCCATCCTCTATCTTCACGGCGGCGGCTACGTCATCGGCTCGCTCGACAGCCACCGCCACGTCGCCTCCGAAATCGCCCGCGACACCGGCGGACGCACCCTGGCCCTGCATTACCGCCTGTCCCCGGAACACCCCTTTCCCGCGCCGGTGGAAGACGCCGTCGCCGGTTACCGCTATCTGCTGGCGCAAGGCATTCCCCCCGGCAAAATCGCCATCGCGGGCGACAGCGCCGGCGGCGGTCTGGTCGTCGCCGCCCTCGTCGCGATCCGCGAAGCCGGCCTCGAACAACCCGCCTGCGGCTGGGCCATCTCCCCCTGGATCGACATGGAAGGCATCGGCGGCACCATGACATCCAAAGCCGCCGAGGACCCGATGGTCCAAAAAGAACCGCTTCTGGAAATGGCCAGCCTCTATCTGAACAACGCCGACCCCCGCAGCCCGCTCGCGGCCCCGCTCTACGCCGACCTCCGCGGCATCGCCCCGCTGTTCATCCAGGTCGGCGCCGCCGAAACTCTGCTCGACGATTCGATCCGCCTCTCGGGAGTCGCGGGCGCCGCCAACGTCCCCGTCACCATGGAAGTCTGGCCTGAAATGGTCCACGTCTGGCACTTGTTCCACCCGAAACTATCCGCGGGCCGCCGCGCCATCGCCGCCGGCGCGAAATTCGTCCAAAACGCCATGCAAGCCTGAGGTCGCAGCGCCATGTCAACAGCCGCCCTACGCTCCATCCTGCCCACCGTCGGCATCCCGGCCGATCGCGCCTCCGAGGTAAAATTCTCCGGCGAAACCGATCCCATCCTCCCCACCCCCTACCGCATCGGCGTCGCCGGCGCCGCCACGCTTGGCGCCACCGGCATCGCCGCCGCCGACCTCTGGGAACTCCGCTCCGGCAAAAAACAAGCGATCGGCGTCGATGTCCGCCACGCCACCGCCTCGCTCCGCAGCGGCCACTACATGAAACTCGGCGACGGCAACGTCTCCCACGCCCGCAACTCCATCATGGGCGTCTACCCCACCAAAGACGGCCGCTGGAGCTACGTCCACGCCAATTTCCCGAACCACCGCGCCGCCGCCCTCAGCGTGCTCGGCGTGCCCGAGGACAAAGCCGCCGTCGCCAAAGCCGTCCTCAATTGGAACGCCCTCGATCTGGAAGAGGCCATCCTCGCCGCCAAAGGCGCGGGTGGCATGGTCAGAACGGCGGCGGAATGGGCTCAACATCCGCAGGCCGCCGCGATCGCCGCTCTCCCGGTCATGGAAATCGTCAAAATCGCCGACTCCGCGCCGGAACCCTTGCCCCCCGGCAACCGCCCGCTCTCCGGCGTTCGCGTCCTCGATCTGACCCGCGTCCTCGCCGGCCCCACCTGCGCCCGCACCCTCGCCGAGCACGGCGCCGACGTCATGAAAATCACCGGCGCCCATCTGCCAAATCTCGGCTACCAGGAATGGGACACCGGCCACGGCAAACTCTCCGCCCAACTCGACCTGCGCAAATCGGAAGATATTTCGACGTTGCACGGCCTGGTCAAAGACGCCGACGTTTTTTCGCAGGGCTACCGGCCCGGCACGCTCGGCGGCCGTGGCCTCTCGCCCGAGGAACTCGCGAAAATCCGGCCCGGCCTCGTCTACGTCTCCCTCTGCGCCTTCTCCCACGCGGGACCATGGGCGTCCCGCCGCGGCTTCGACACCGTCGTCCAGACCGTCAGCGGTATTACCCACCGCCAGGCGGAAGTCATCCCTTACAAAACCCCCGGCCCACAATTCTACCCGGTCTCCGCCATCGATTATTGCACCGGCTACCTCATGGCCTTCGGCGCCATGGAAGCCCTGCGCCGCCGCGCCACCGAAGGCGGAAGCTGGATGGTCCGCATCTCCCTCGCGCAGGTCGGCAAATGGATCGTCGATCTCGGCGAGGTTTCCGGCGATGCCGCCCGCGCCGCCGGCGAGGAATTCACGCCCGCGGAGTTGGAACTCTGGTCCATGACCTCGCAAACCCCCTCCGGCCCGCTGAAACACCTCAAACCCGTCGTCCAACTATCGGAAACGCCTGCTTTCTGGGCGCGCCCGTCCGTCCCCTTGGGCTATCACCAGCCCGTCTGGCCCGCCCGTAGCTGAAAAACCGAAGGAGCGTCCAAAATGCCATTTTACGAACGCGGCGATGTCCGCATCCACTACCAGGAATCCGGCTCCGGCTATCCGCTGCTGATCATTCCCGGCGGCGGCCTGAACTCAACGGTCAACTTCCATACGACCAGCGCGCCCTATAACTCCATGGAAGAGTTCAAGGACGAGTATCGTTGCATCACCATGGATTTGCGCAATTCCAACGGCGGCCAATCGACCGGCCCGCTGGAAATCGACCGTCCCTGGGATGCCTATACCGACGATCACGTCGGCCTCATGGACCACCTGGGCATTAAAAACTTCCTCGTCATGGGTTTCTGCATCGGCGGTCCTTTCATCTGGAACCTTCTTAAACGCGTCGGCGACCGCATCCCCGCCGCCGTGCTGGCCCAACCCAGCGGCCACCGTCCCGAAATGCCCGATCAGTTTCATGCCAATAACATGAAAGGCTGGGGACCCGGCCTCTGCGAGCGTTTCCCGAACATCGCAATGGCGCAGGTCGACGCCTTCCTGACCAAAATGTACCGCGCCAACCCGGACTTCGTCTTCACCGTCGACCGCGACTTCGTCAAAAACTGCCAGACCCCCGTTCTGGTTCTGCCCGACGACGTCCCGCCGCACCCGCTGGCCGTGGCGATGGAATCCGTCCGCCTCGCGCCGAAATCCGAGGTCAGCGCCTACCCCTGGAAAGAACCCAAGGAGATGATCCCGGTCACCGTCCGCCAGGTCCGTTCCTTCCTGCGCGCGCACCGTCCGGCCGCGTAACAACCGCGGATGGGTGCCGCGCGGCACCCATCCCGAGGAGACCCCAAAATGCACGATTTGGTCATTCGCGGCGGCACCATCGCCGACGGCACCGGCGCGCCCGAGTTTTCCGGCGACCTCGCCATCGACAACGGCATCGTCACCTCCGTGGGCGGCAAAGCCGGTCCCGCGCGCCAGGACATCGACGCGAACGGCCTTCTCGTCACGCCGGGCTTCATCGACATCCACACACATTACGACGGCCAGGCGACCTGGGATCCCTACATGACCCCGTCCTCCTGGCACGGCGTCACCACCGTCGTCTTCGGCAATTGTGGCGTCGGCTTCGCCCCCGTGCGCAAAGACGCCCACAAATACCTCATCAATCTGATGGAAGGCGTCGAGGACATCCCGGAAACCGTCCTATCGGAAGGCGTGCGTTTCGACTGGGAGTCCTTCCCCGACTACCTCGACGCCCTGGAACGTAACCCCCGCGTCATGGATGTCGGCGCGCAGGTCCCCCATTCCGCGCTCCGGTTCTACGTCATGGGCGAGCGCGGCGCGTTGCACGACTCTCGCCCCGAGCCGGCGGAAATCGATCGCATGGGCGCCCTTTTGGAAGAAGCCCTGCGCGCCGGCGCTCTCGGCTTCACCACCTCCCGCACCACAAAACACCGCACCAAGGACGGCCGCTCCGTCCCCAGCCTGTCCGCCGCCGAACCGGAACTTTTCGGATTGGCACAGGCAATGCGCCGCGCGGGGAGGGGAGTCCTGGAAGTCAATTCCGATTTCGGACCCGGCGAACTCGACATCATGCGCGAGGCCGCCAAACTCGCGGGCCGTCCTTTGTCGTGCCTTCTGGTTCAGGTCAACGACGCCCCCGATCTTTGGCGTGAGACGTTGAACGGCGTCCGCGCGGCCCGCGCCGCCGGGCAGGACGCGAACTGCCAGGTCGGCTGCCGCCCGATCGGCGTGCTCATGGGCCTCGAAACCACCCAGCATCCCTTCGTCGCCCACCCCGCCTGGCGCGCCATGTCGGACCTGCCGCCCGCGGAACGTTACGCCCGCCTGCAACAGGACGCCGCGTTGCGTGCGCGCCTGACCACCGAAATCCCCACCGATCCCGCCACCGCTCGCCTCGCCGACATGATGCGCCGCTCCTACCCGATCGGCGCCGTGCTGAACTACGAACCCGACCCCGCCACCTCCATCGGTGCCCGCGCCGCCGCCACCGGCGCCAACCCATGGGCCATGGCGCTCGACCATATGCTGTCCGATGGCGGAAAAGGCCTCATTCTACACCCCTTCGAAAACTACCACGCGGGCAATCTCGACGCCGTCCGCGAAATGCTGCTGGACGATGCCACCATCGCCGGAGTCGCCGACGGCGGTGCCCATGTCGGCGTCATCTGCGACGCCAGCGCCCCCACCTTCCTGCTGACCCACTGGGCGCGCGACCGCAGCCGAGGCCCCGGCCTACCGCGCGAATTCCTGGTGAAAAAACACACACACGACACCGCCGCCGCCTACGGAATGCGCGACCGCGGCACGCTGCTCCCCGGCATGAAAGCCGACGTCAGCGTCATAGATTTCGAAAATCTCGCCTTACGCCATCCCGAAGTGATTTACGATCTTCCGGCCGGCGGCCGCCGCCTGATGCAACGCGCCACCGGCTACCGCCATGTCTTCGTAAGCGGCATCGAAACGCTTCGAAACGACACCCATACCGGCGAACTGCCGGGCCGCCTGATCCGAGGCCGCTGACCGCCTATCGCGCCTGAGACCCCTGGAGAAGCCAATGAAATTTCCCCGATTTTCGGCGATCGTCGCGCTGGCCGTTTCGCTGTTCGCCTCCGTGGCCACCGCGCAGCAATCCGGCGGCATCCTGCGCCTGACCCATCGCGACAGCCCCGCCAGCCTCTCGATCCACGAGGAAAGCACCAATTCCGTCGTGACCCCGATGATGGCCGTTTTTAACAATCTCGTCGTTTACGACCAGCATGTTCCCCAGAACAGCCTCAACTCCATCGTCCCCGACCTCGCGGAATCCTGGTCGTGGAGCCCCGATAACACACGCCTGACCTTTAAACTCCGACAGGGCGTCCGCTGGCACGACGGCCAGCCCTTCACGTCGAAAGATGTCCAGTGCACCTGGAATCTTCTCATCGGAAAATCCACCGAAAAACTCCGCCTGAACATCCGCGAGAGCTGGTACCGGAACCTCTCGGAAATTACGGCGTCCGGGGATTGGGAAGTGACCTTCCACCTGAAGCGCCCGCAACCCGCTTTCATCGCCTTGCTCGCGGGCGGGTATTCCCCGGTCTACCCCTGCCACGTCCCACCCAACACGATGCGCACCAAACCGATTGGCACCGGCCCCTTCAAACTAACCGAATTCAAGGCGAACGAATCGATCCGCCTGACGAAAAACCAGGATTATTGGAAGAAAGGCCTGCCTTACCTCGACGGCATCGAATATTCCATCATCACGAACCGTTCGACCGCCATGCTGGCCTTCGCCTCCGACAAATTCGACGTGACCTTCCCCTTCGAGATTCCGGTCAACCTTGTCGCCGACATCAAGGCGCAGGCCCCCACCGCGATCTGCGAGGTCGCGACCAGCAATGTCAGCACCAACCTCCTGGTCAACAGCACCGCCGCGCCCTTCGACAATCCAGAGATCCGGCGCGCCATGGCCCTGGTGCTGGACCGCAAGGCCTTCATCGAGATCCTGTCGCAGGGACAGTACGACATCGGCGGCGCTCTGCTGCCGCCGCCGCAAGGCGTCTGGGGTCTGCCGCCGGAGATCCTGAAAACAATCCCCGGCTACGGGCCCGATGTGGCGAAAAGCCGCGCCGAGGCGGCCGAGATCATGCGCAAACTCGGCTACGGCCCCACCAAAACCCTGAAAGTCAAAATCTCCACCCGGAACATTCCGCTCTATCGCGACCCCGCCGTCATCTTGATCGACCAGTTGAAATCCGCGTTCATCGAAGGCGAGCTGGAGGTCGTCGACACCGCCGTCTGGTTCGCGAAAATCGCCCGTAAGGATTTCTCCATCGGCCTCAATCTGACCGGCAGCGGCCTCGACGAGCCCGACCAGCAGTTTTTCGAAAACTACCTCTGCGGCTCCCAGCGCAATTATACCAGCTATTGCAACAAGGAGGTCGACGCCTTGATCGAGCGTCAGTCGATGGAAGCCGACCAGACCAAACGGCGGGCGATCGTCTGGGAGATCGACCGCCGTTTGCAAGAGGACGTCGCGCGGCCCGTCATCTATCACGGGAGGTCCGCGACCTGCTGGCAACCGCGGGTGAAGAACATGACCATGATGGTCAACAGCATCTTCAACGGCTGGCGGTTCGAGGATGTTTGGCTGGCGAAATAGCGCGCGTCAACTTCCGTCCTTCTCCCACATATTGTCCCAGAACAGGTCCTTCCAACTGTCCGGCTTGCTCTTCAGGGTCCCCGCCGCGTGCATGAAATCGGCGTATTTCTTCATGCCGCGGGGGACGGAGCTGTAGCGCATCTGTTTCGGATCGACGATCATCGCCTCGATCCAGCTAACATCGCGCTTTTGCGGCTCCCGCGCGACATAGATTTTCGCCGCCTCGCGAGGATTATCGCGAATGAAACCAAATGCTTCCTCGAACGCCGCCGCCGCCGCGTCGTAAACTTTGCGGTTCCCCTCGCGGAATCGCGCGCTGGCATACATCACCGCGACCGAAGATCCCGGATCGAGATAATCGTCGGAATTCATCACCAGATGAACTTTTCCCGATTCCATTTCCTCGACGCTGAACGGCAGGATCGCCGCATGCGTTTTGACTTCCGACGATCCGCTCAACAACATCGCCATCGCATCCGGGTTCGACATCGGCACCAGATGCGAATCCAACCGGAACCGCTGATCCCAGCCCCATTCCTTCGCCGCGGCCATCTGGATCGCGATTGCCTGCGCCGTGATTTTAATGCCGCTGAGCGCGATACGATCGTTCGGCCCGAAATCGCGAATTGAACGGATTTTCGGATCGGTGCTCAACAGCAAGATCGGCCCGCCGGACAGCGGAGTCATCGCCCGGACCCGCTGCGCGCCGCGCGTCTTGTCCCACAAAACGAATGCGTTTCCGAAACCGCCCATCGCGAGGTCCGCGTCCCCCGCCAGCAACACATCGCTGCTGGACGGCCCGCTGGCCATGTGAACAATGCTCGTTTTGATCTCGCCGAGCCCCGCGGCGGTGGCGTGTTTTTGGATCAATCCGCGGTCGACGGCGACGTAAACCGGCAAATACGCCAGCCCGTACGGCATCACGATCCGCACCTGATTGCCATCGGCCCGCGCGCCCGCCGACAGGCCCAGGCCGATCGCCAACAATATGGCCATCAGCCATCGCCGTCCAATGCTTCGCATGTCTCTTCCCTCCGCGTTCCCGGCGCAGTGTAACCCCCATGCGCGCGCCGCGGGAAGCCGCTGGGACCCATGCCTTGCGGGCAGGCCATTCGCGGGGTAGTTTCTCGTACCAGCCGGTAACCCGGCGACAGCAATCCGCGCCGCGCGAACCTCGCGCACCGCCAACGGGAGAAAACATCGTGCCAGACACAGGCGTATTGCCGGAACGCGTCAACGCGGGCGACGTGGAAACCTACGACGCGATCGTCATTGGGGCCGGCATTTCCGGCATGTACATGCTCTACCGCCTGCGCGAACTCGGCATGAAAACCAAGGTGTTCGAGGCCGGCACCGGAGTCGGCGGCACCTGGTACTGGAACCGCTATCCCGGCGCCCGTTTCGATTCCGAAAGCTGGACCTACGGCTATTCCTTCTCCAAGGATCTGATGCAGGAGTGGGACTGGAAAGAACATTTCTCGCCTCAGCCCGACACGCTGGAATATCTCAACCTTGTCGCCGATAAATTCGATTTGCGTCAGGATATCCAGTTCCAGACCACCATTTCCGCCGCGCACTGGGATCAGGCCGCGAATCAGTGGACTGTCACGACGGATAAGGGCCAGAAGGCGAAGTCGCGCTTTCTGTTCACCGCCATCGGCATCCTGTCCGCCTACACACTCCCCAAAATTCCGGGCCGCGACAGCTTCAAGGGGCCCGCCTATCACCCGGCGCGCTGGCCGCACACGCCCGTCGATTTCACCGGCAAGCGCGTTGGCATCATCGGCACTGGCGCCACCGCCATCCAGGCCATCCCGGAAATCGCCAAACAAGCGAAACAACTGACCGTCTTTCAGCGCCGCCCCAACTGGGCCGCCCCTTTGCACAACGCCAAAATCTCCAAACAGGAGATGGAAGACATCAAATCTCGTTACGAAGAGATCTACGCCCACTGCGCCACCACCCCCGGCTGGTTCATCCATCAGGCGGACCAGCGCAAAACCCTCGAAGTCCCGCCCGCCGAACGCGAGGCTTTCTGGGAAAAACTCTACGGCGAACCCGGCTTCGGCATCTGGATGGGCAATTTCCGCGATATCCTCACCAGCGAGGAAGCCAACGCCGCCATCACCGCCTATATCGCCAAGAAAATCCGCCAGCGAGTCAACGACCCGAAAGTCGCGGATAAGCTGATCCCCAAAGATCACGGCTTCGGCACGCGCCGGGTGCCCCTGGAAAGCGGCTATTTCGAAACCTATAACCGCGACAACGTGACCTTGGTCGATACGCTCGTGGACGAACCCATCGAGTGCATCACGCCCAACGGCATCAAAACCGCCAAACAGGAACACGAGTTCGACATCCTCATCTATGCCACCGGCTTCGACGGCGTCACCGGCGCCTTCGACCGCATGGACATCCGCGGCAAAGACGGCCTCGAACTCAAGAACGCCTGGGCTGAAACCCCCCGCACCTATCTTGGCATGCTCGCCGAGGGCTTCCCGAACATGCTCATGGTCCTGGGCCCGCACACCGCCCGCGGCAACATCCCACAGGCGATTTCCCACAGCGTCGAGTTCCAGGCGGGCATGCTGAAACACATGCTCGACAACAACCTGACACATGTGGAAACCCGGCCCGAACAGGTCGACGAGTGGACCGCCACCGTCATCAAAGCGGGCGAGGCACTCCTCTCCTCGAAAGTCGACTCCTGGCAAAACGGCGTCAACCGTAACGTCGAAGGCCGCACCGTCCGCCGCGTTCTCGGTTACAACGGCAACGCCGGACATTTCCGCCGCGTGACCGACGAAGTGGCCAAAGGCGGCTATAAGGAATTCTCGTTCCAGTAGTGTCCGACACAAGAAACGGACCGGCGGACGCGTGAAAACCCTCGCGCCCGCCGCCCGCCACGACCGCCTCGCGCAGGCGATCGGGCTGATGTGCATATATGTCGGCCTGATCGTCTACGTGAACGCATGCGGCAAGGTGATGGCCGAATCGTTTCATCCTTTCGAGGTCACGCTGTTCCGCCACGGCATAGCCTTCCTCTGGATGCTGATCCTGTTCGCCCCCCGCCACGGCCCGCGCATTCTGATCCCGCAACGGCCGGGCACCCAAATTTTCCGCGGCCTCTGCGGCATCGCTTCGTCGCTGTTCTATTTCACCGGCCTGATGCAAATGTCGCTCGCGACCGCCGCCGCCATCAGCTTCTCCACCCCACTTATCGTCGCCGGCCTTTCCGGCCCCATGCTCGGCGAGAAAGTCGGCCTCCACCGTTGGCTCGCCATCGCCGCGGGCTTCGCCGGCACACTCATCATCGTCCGTCCCGGCGGCGGCATCGGGCAATGGTCCGCGCTGCTGCTGGTGGGCAGCGCCATTTGTTCCGCCATGTACCAACTGCTCACCCGCCGCCTGGCCGGGCAGGACCGCGCCGAAACGACCAACATCTGGTCGGGCATGGTCGGCACGACAGCGGTCTTGATCATGTCGCCATTTTTCTTCGAATGGCCCATCCATTGGCACCACTGGGCGCTTTTTCTCTCCATGGGCATGATCGGCGGCAGCGCCCATTATCTCCTCACCAAAGCCTTCGAGCGCGGGCCCGCCGCGCTCCTCTCCCCGTTCAATTATCTTCAACTTCTGGGCGCCACGCTGACCGGCTACGTGCTCTACGGCAGTCTCCCGGACCGCTGGACCTGGATCGGCGCCGCGGTCATCGTCGGCGCCGGACTCTACATCGCGCGGCGGGAAAACCGCCCGCGCCCCACATCCTGACACGGAGCGGCCGACATGACCCAGGCTTTCGCCAACGTGAAAATCATCGATTTCTCGCAGGTCTTCGCGGGACCCTTCGCCACCATGCAATTGGCGTTGTTGGGTGCCGATGTCATCAAAATCGAGGAACCGGTCCTTGGCGACCAATGCCGCGGCATCGGCGCCGACAACGACATCGGCCGCGCCGGCATGCCGCCTTTCTTCCTCGCCATGAACGCCAATAAACGTTCCATGACTCTCGACCTGAAACACCCCGGCGCCAAGGAGGTCATTGCCCGCCTCGTGAAAGACGCCGACGTCGTCGTCCAAAACTTCCGCCCAGGAGTCATCGATCGCCTGGGCTTTGGCTACGAGGCCATGAAGGCCATCAAACCAAATCTCATCTATTGTTCCGTTTCCGGCTACGGCCAGACCGGTCCGTCCTCCGCCGCCCCCGCCTATGACGGCGCCATCCAGGCCACCTCCGGAATGATGTCCGTGACCGGATATCCCGAGAATGGACCAACGCGCGTCGGCTTCACCGTCGTCGATCTCGGCACCGCCGTCATGGCCGCCTTCGCCATCGCCGGCGCGCTCTACCGCCGCGCCACGACGGGCGAGGGCCAGCATCTCGACGTCTCCATGCTCGACACGTCCCTGGCCCTGATGTCGCCGCTGGTTTCCACCTTTCTGAACACTGGCGTCGCGCCCGCGCTCGTCGGCAATGGCTCCGTTGTGAAACTCCCGACGACCGGATCGTTCGAAACGAAAGGCGGCGGCGGAATTCTGCTCAGCGCCATGACCGACAAACAATGGGCCGGCATTACCCGCGCCATCGAACGCCCCGATCTCCTCGCCGATTCCCGTTTCGCATCAGTCGACGGGCGCCGCGACCATTACGAGCTGATCAGACCGGAACTGATGACAGCATTCGCCACCAACACCGCCGAATATTGGGAAAAACGCCTGAACGGGGAGGGCGTGCCGGGTTCCGCTATCCGCACCATCCCGGAAGTTCTGGAACATGAACAGGTGGCGCACCGCGAAGTAATTGGGAGAATTTCGGGGGCGGCGGGGGTGGATCGCGAAATCGGCCTCGTCACATCCGGATTCTCCGCCGGCCCCGACGGTCCCGCGATCGCCTCGCCGCCACCTGGAAAAGGCGAGCACACCGATGCCATTTTGCGAGAAGCGGGATATACCGTCGCGGAGATCGCCACTCTCCGCGACAGCGGCGCGTTATAAGCTACCGCAAAACCATCCCGCTATATCCACCCGCGACCACGGCGTCGCACCGCGCCCGATACTGCGGTGCGCCGCCCTGATATTGCAGGACCCGCCGGACATTCTTGCCATCGACGTTGGTGTTGATTCCCGTCAACCAGGAATCGACCTTGGTATAAAGCATGCCCGATGCGAGTTCCTCGACATGTTTCGACCAGTCCGCCTCGGCCTCTGTCGTCGGTTCGAACCGTGTCACCCCCTTCTCATGGGCGTAACGCACCAAATCCGAGATCCAGTCCACGTTCTGCTCGATACAGCGTGGAATATTGCACCGCGTGGAGGCATTGTGCGGCCCAACGATTGTCAGAAGATTCGGAAATCCAGAGGACATCAGGCCAAGATATGTCTTTGGCCCATCCGCCCAATGCTCCGTCAATAATCGCCCGCCTGTGCCGCGAATCGCGATCCGGTCGAAGGCGCCGGTGACCGCGTCGAATCCCGTGGCATAGACGATCATGTCGAAGGCGCGCTCGCCGGCGCTGGTGCGAATGCCGGCCTCCGTGATCGTCTCGATCGGTGTTTCCCGCGTGTCGACGAGATGCACGTTGGGCAGATTGTAAACCTCGTAATACCCGGTTTCCTGCGGCACCCGCCGCGTGCCAAATCCATGACATTTTGGAATCAGCTTTTCCCCCGTCGCGGGGTCCTTCACCCGCTGCCGGATCTTCCGCGCCACGAATTCGCTGAACAGCGCGTTGGCCTTGGGATCGGTCAGCATGTCCCGGAAATTCGCCATCCAGATACTGAAACCCGGCTCGGCGTATAACTTCTCCCAGAACGCCTCGCGCTCCTCGTCGCTGACCTCGAAGGTGCCGCGGGGATCGGTGTTATGAATATAACATCCCGGCGTTTGCCGCAGCAGCTCGAACATCGCGGGATAATTGGCCTTGATCGCCGCCTGCTCCGCGTCGCCGATCTTCCGGTTATGCAACGGCGTGCACCAGTTCGGTGTCCGTTGATACACGGTCAACTCGCCCACCAAAGGCGCGATCGTCTGGATCACCTGTACGCCGGTCGCGCCGGTGCCGATCACCGCGACCTTTTTCCCGGCGAAATCGACATCCTCATGCGGCCAGCGATAGGTGTGAAACGACCGCCCCTTGAAACGATCGAGCCCAGGAAGCCGAGGCAGCGTATCCGCGGACAGTGGACCGACGGCCGTGATCAGAAACCGCGCGTTGTAACGTTCGCCGTCGTCCAGCGTCACCGTCCAGCGCCGTGCCGTCTCGTCGAAATCGGCGGCTTTGACCCGGCTGTCGCACTGGATGTCGCGCCGCAAATCGAACCTGTCCACGACATGGTTCAGATAACGTTGCGTTTCCGGCTGTGGCGAGAAATGCTCGCTCCAGTTCCACTCCTTCAGAAGTTCTTCCGAGAACGCGTAACCATAGGTGTAGCTCTCGGAATCGAAGCGCGCGCCCGGGTACCGGTTCCAATACCAGGTCCCGCCCACGCCACCGCCGGTTTCGAACACCCGGACCGACAGGCCAAGCGCGCGCAGGCGGTAAAGCTGATAAATTCCCGCGATGCCCGCGCCAATCACGATTGCATCGAAGGACCGCGCGCCAGAGGTCTTGTTTCCGGCGGCGGCCGTCGCGGTATCCAACATATTCAAACTTTCCCGTTCCGTTTTCAGGCCGGCAGCGCCGGCGCGATGTAGCCAGGTTGAACCGCCTTGATCGGCAAGGCGATATATTTCGAGTAAATGCGGCTCCGCGTCAGCCCGCCGCCCATGAACCCCAGGTCTTCTTGCGCCGTCCGCTTCCACATGTTGGACATTTCGCCGGCGGCGTCGTTCATCGCGGGGGTCCTCGGGTGTCGTTCTCGCCGCGATTGAGCGTGTTTCGCCGTTCGAGGCAAGACGGGCAGGTCAGACGCGCCGGATGTTCCAGGGGTACGATCCGATCCCTGGTAGCCCGCCAGCGATATCCCGGCCATATGTGGCGAAGGTCGTGTATTGTCCAAGGGGCAGAAATGGCGGATCGTCGAACAGCGTTTGCTGGATGCGATCGAAAATATGCTGTTGCGGTGCGTCGGGCGCGGTGTCGAGCCATTCCTGCGTCAATGTCTCGATTTCCGGTTTGTCGTACCATCCGGTCCATCCTTTATCGCCCATACCGCGAATGAAGAAGTTCACGCCGGGCGTCGCCGTGGATACCATCGATGCCGCCGTGTGGAACAGGCTCCAGCCGCCCTTGTCCAAGGGGCCGCGATTGGTCAGGCGCTGGATCATGGTGCCCCAGTCCATCGCCTGAAAGTCGACATTCAGGCCGAGACGCCGCATCAGGTCGCCGCTGACCTGGCCGAAAGCGGCGTGGTGATGGATATCGGTCGGTACCAGCAGGGCGATTTTTTCCCCGGCATAGCCGCTTTCCGCGATCGCGCGTTTCGCCGCGGACAGATCGGCCGGCATCGGCATCGCCTTGGTCCCCGCGATTTCCGTGACATTGGGCGCGCCGCAGGGAAAGTAGGCACGGCAGGTCCGCCAGGCGTCCGGACCGTCGGCGGCGGCGGCCTGCAGGAAATCGACCTGGCTCGCGGCGGCCAAAAGCGCCCGCCGCAATTTGACATTGTCGAAGGGCGGCTTTTTCAGATTGAAGCGCAGCACGCCCATCCATCCGAAAGGGTCTTTCGATTCGAGGCGCAGATTGCGCGCCGCCTGCACCAGCGGGCGCAAATCGGCGGGGGTCGATTCCCACCAGTCCATCTCGCCCGCCTGCATCGCCGAGACCGCCGTCCCATGATCGGGCATCGTGTGCCATTCCACCCGTTCGAAATGCGCGATTTTTCCGCCGGCGGTGCGATCCGGTTTTTCCTGGCGCGGGGCGTAACGGTCGAATTTCCGGTAAGCCACGAACCCGCCCGGATTGAATTCGTTCGCGACGAAACGATAGGGGCCGGAACCGACCATCTCCTTCAGCGCGGTAAACGCGTCCACGTCGCCAAACCGTTCCGGCATGATCGCGCACGGTAAGGCGGAGGTGCGGCCCAGCCCTTCCAGCAATCGCGGAAACCGGCGTTTGAAGCGGAACCGGATGGTGCGGTCGTCCACCGCCTCGATCGTGTCGTTCGCCAGCATCATGGCCTGGCCGAAGGAGTCGCGTTTGGCCCAGCGTTTGACGCTGGCGGCGCAATCGCGGGCGAGCACCGGTGTGCCGTCGTGGAACCACAAATTGTCGCGCAGCCGGATGTCCCAGACCTTGAAATCCGCGTCCATCGTGTGGCCCTCGGCCATTTGCGGCGCGGGTTTCCAGTCGCTTCCCGTGCCGTACAGCGTGTCGAAGACGTGATAAGCATGGTTGCCGGTGACCAGCGAGGCCGTCCAGATCGGGTCCAGCACGGTCAGGCCCGTGTTCGGGATGAACCGCAACACCTTGGGGTCCCGCTTCTGGGCGCGCGACGGCCTTGGCGCCGTCACAGCGGCGGCGGTGCCCGCGAGGACAATCCGTCGTGTCAGGCGTGTCGTGTCCGATGGCGGCATGTCCGTGTCTCCGGGTCGCTGGCACGGGATTTTGCCATGAAAAATGGCCGCGAGGCCAGCAGGGCATTGCATCCGGCCGCGGCAACGTCCAAATCGGCGCCGCCGACATCGCAACTGGATGGGACACCCATGCGCCGCAGAGACCTGTTGACCACCGCGCCCGCCCTCGCCGCCGTTTCCTTGGCCGCCCCCGCGCTGGCGCAGGGGAAAAAACCGTTGCGGTTCATTCCGCAGGCGAACCTGACGGTGCTGGATCCGATCTGGACCACGGCGGTGGTGACCTACAACCACGCCTACATGGTCTACGACAAGCTGTATGGCTGGGACGGCACCCAGATCCGCCCGCAGATGGCGGCGGGCCACGAGATCTCCCAGGACCAGTTGACCTGGACCTTCACCCTGCGGGACGGGCTGAAATTCCACGACAACACGCCCGTGCTGGCGCGCGACGCGGCGCAGTCGATCCGGCGCTGGGGATCGCGGGATTCCTTCGGTCAGGTGCTGACGCGCTACACCGACGAGATCTCGGTGCTCGACGACAAACGCTTCGCCATCCGGTTGAAAAAACCCTGTCCGCAACTGCTGTTCGGGCTCGGCGCGCGGCAGAGTTTCGTCATGCCGGAACGCCTCGCCCTGAAGCCGGGGACCGAGCAGGTGACCGACCCCACGGGCTCCGGTCCGTTCCGCTTCCTGAAGGACGAATGGGTGTCGGGCGTGCGCTGCGCCTACGCCAAATTCGACGGCTACGTCCCGCGTAACGAACCGCCGGCGTTTTTCGCCGGTGGGAAAGTCGCGCATTTCGACCGGGTCGAGTGGACGGTGCAGCCCGACGCCGCCACCGCGGCCGCGGCGCTGCAAAAGAACGAAACGGACTGGGTCGAGCAGCCGCTGATCGACCTGATCCCGATGCTGAAAAAGTCGCCGGGGGTTTACACCAAGGTGATCGATCCCGGCGGGTGGATGATGTTCATGGTGATCAATCACCTGAACCCGCCATTCGACAATCCGAAGATCCGCCAGGCGGTCATGGTCGCCCTGGACCAGCAGGCCTTCGTCGATTCGGCGGTTGGCGACCAGCAGGAACTGTCCATCGTCCCCACCGGCCTGTTCGCGCCGACCATGCCGATGGCGAACAAAGTCGGCTTCGAGCGTTTGACGGGCAAGCGCGACATCGCGCTGGCGAAGAAGATGGTCGCGGAGTCCGGATACAAGGGCGAACCGGTGGTGATCATGTCGCCCGGCGATCAACCCGCGCTGAAACAAATGTCGGAAGTTGCGCGGGAGATGTTCGAGAGCATCGGCCTGAAGGTCGATCTCCAGTCGATGGACTGGGGCAGCGTGGTCGCCCGCCGCGCCAGCCAGAACCCGTTGGAACAGGGCGGCTGGGGCGCGTTTATCACCGTCATGAGCCCGCTGACCGCCGCCAATCCCGGCAGCATGCTGTCCCTGCGCGGCAACGGCCGGAAGGGCTGGTTCGGCTGGCCGACGGACGAGCGGATCGAGGAATTGCGCGAGGCTTGGTTCGACGCGCCCGATCTGGCCCGGCAGAAGACGATCGCCGAGCAAATTCAGGCGCGGTATTACGAAACTGTTCCGTTTGTCGTGCTGTGCCGGATGCAACAGCCGATGGCGTTCCGGACCGATATTCAGGACGTGGTCTCCGCGTCGTTCCCGATGTTCTGGGGCGTGCGCCGGGTCTGACAGCGGCGTCCGTCCGGTTCCGCGGGGGCGGAACCGGACGGCGAACCGTCAGGCCGAGGCCTGCTGGAACACATAGGGTTCCAGCGTCTCCTGTGCCTTCATCCGAATTTCATGCCATTTGTTCGGTCCGCCGTAATAGGCGAGGCTGCCCGGTTCCGCGTTCCCGTCGCCATTGTAATAGGAGAGGCAATCGCGGAAGGGTTGGGTTCTGATATCCGCCTCGCGGCAATGCGCGGCATAGGCGATTTCCGAATCCTTCGCGACATCGACGATGCAATTGCCGCGCTCGCGCGTGGTTTTCAGCAGCCAGGCGACGTAATCCGTTTGCCCTTCCATCGTCCGGGTGAAGTTGAACTGCCCGCCGCCGCTCTGCGGTCCCGACATGATGAACAGGTTCGGGAAGCCGTGGCTGTGCAGTCCGAGGAAGGTCTTCACGCCCTCGTCGCCCCATTTGCCGCGCAGCGACCGCCCGTCGCGTCCGACGATCATGTTGAACGAACCCGCGCCCATCCACTGGAAACCGGTCGCGTAGATCAGCACGTCCACGGGATATTCGACGCCGTCGTGCACCACGCCGCGCTCGTCGATCCGGCTGACGCCGACCGGCGCGGTGTCGATCAGATGCACATGCGGCAAATTGAACGACGGCAGATATTCGTCGTGGAAGGTCGGGCGCTTGCAGCCATAGGCATAGTAAGGCTTCAGCGCCGCCGCCGTTTTCGGGTCCTTCACGATCGCGTCCACGCGCGCCCGAATTTGTTCCATGATCCGGAAATTGGTGTTGAGCTGACGCTGCATCAATTCTTCCGGCGACAACTCCCGCTCGAAGGTTCTGGGCGCGCGGACATCGGCGACCTTGCCCGACAAATAATCGTCGTTGCCTTTCAAGGCAGTGCGGCCCGAGGAAATCCGCGCCAGACGTTCCCGCCGCTTCTTGGCCCAGTTCGGTTCTTGCGACCAGGCCTCGATTTCTTCCGGCGTCGTGACGCGCTGGTCGCGCACATCGATGGTCGAGGGGGTCCGTTGAAAAACAAAAAGTTCCTTCACCACCTTGGCGATTTCCGGCACGACCTGCACCGCGCTGGCGCCCGTGCCGATAATGCCCACGCGCTTGCCCGCGAGATCCACATGGTAGTTCCAGCGCGAGGTGTGGAACGCGTCGCCCTTGAAGGTCTCCATGCCCTCGATCCGCGCCAGTTTCGGCGTCGTCAGGGAGCCGTTGGCCAGCACCACGTAGCGCGCGCGCATCTTGTCGCCGCGGTTGGTCGACACGACCCAGCGGGCGGCGGTTTCGTCCCATTCCGTCCGTTCGACCGTCGTGTGAAACAGGCAACGATCGTAGAAATCCAGCTTTTCCGCCATTAACTGGCAGTATTCCAGAATTTCGAAGCCCGACGCGAATTTCATCGTCGGGTAATAGCCCATCTCCTCCAACAGCGGGAAATAGCTGTAGGATTCGACGTCGCAGGCGATCCCGGGGTAGCGGTTCCAGTACCAGGTCCCCCCGACATCGCCGCCTTTCTCGCAGACGCGGACGTCCTTGAAGCCTTCGGCGCGCAGCTTGTACCACAGGATCAGCGCCGCGAAGCCCGCGCCGATGATGACGATCTCGCAATCGTCGGTCAGCGCGTCGCGCTCGATCGGCGGCGCGGAATAGACGTCTTCCAGATACTTCGAAAACTCGCCTTCCATCGCCATGTAATCGGCGGCGCCCTTCCGGGATTCCTTGAATTCGCGGTATTTCGCCTGTTCCTCGGCATTGAACACCGCGCCCGGCGGCGGCGGCGGCAGCGTGATCAGCGCCTCGTCGGCGACCGGCGAGTAACCCTTGCCGGCGATCTTTTCCGACGCCTTGGCGGCGCGCGTGTTGAACAGTTTCAGGCCGGTGGCCTCGTCGATGCGGATGGACGGCGTCATGTTGGTTCGCTCTTATGGTTTGGTCGGTGCGGCCAGAATAGCCGCCGTTCCCGCCGCGCGGCAACCGCCGCCCGGATCAGGCGGGGATATCGCCCGCCAGTTGCACCCGGCGCATGATCCGATGGAACGGACCCGTATCGTTCAGCGCCGCGTGTTGCGCGCATCGATTGTCCCAGAACGCCACCGATCCGGTTTCCCAGCGGAACCGGCAGGTGAATTCCGGCCGGTGGCTCCGTTCGTAAAGAAATTCGGCGAGGCCGTCGCTCTCCGCCTCGCTCATGCCGTCGAAACGCAACATCAATGGACGGACGATGTAAAGCGCCTTGCGGCCGGTTTCCGGATGGGTGCGCACCACCGGATGCACACCCTCGGAATGGCGGAACGTTTCGTCTTCCCGCGATTTCGTGGCGCTTTGGGCATTGCGCCGTTGCGACGCCCCGGCCACCCGCGTGTCGCTGTAAACGGCGCGCACGCCCTCCAGCGTTCGCCGCATCGCCGGCGACAGCGACTCGTACGCGAGATACTGATTGGCGAACAGCGTGTCGCCGCCGTAAGGCGGGATGTCCTCGCCATACAGCATCGACGCCATCGGCGGCGCGGCGGTGGCCGGGGTGTCGGAGTGCCAGCCCTCGCCGACGATCTTGGTGTCGCCGGGGGCGCGGCGGATGACGATGATGTCGGGGTCCCCCTCGGGCAGAAAATACGGGTGGCGGAAGAATTTTCCGAACCGTCCCGCGAAGCCCTTCAGCCGCGCGTCGTCCAGCGTCTGACCGCGGAAGAAGATCGCGCCATGCTCCAGCAACAACGCCCGGATCGCCGCGATCGTCTCGTCCGCCTGCGGGGCGGCGAGGTCGATGCCCAGCACCTCCGCGCCCATCGCGCCGGAGAGGCGGTTGACCTGAAGGTTCGGTAGCGCCATGCCCGTGTTCCCCCGCTTGTGTGGAGAGGAGGCTGATAAGCCCGGCGCGCCGTGTCAAGCGAGATGGCGGCGGGACGATCGCGCCCAGGCGGTCACGGGAACGGGAGAAAACGCCGCCGCGGCACGCCATCCGCATGGCTGAATTCCGCGATGCCCGGCGGGTCATTGGTTTCGGTATAAAAATGACCGATCGGGCCGAACAACTCCCGCGTCTGCGCGGGATCGCAGGTCGGCAGAAAGGCGGACAAAACCCGCGGATCGTAAAAACGAAACAACAAGGTCGCGCCATCGTCGGTTTTGACCCGCGTCAGCCTCCGGAAATGCGTCCGCAGCCCCTCGACCGACAGGACCGACCAGAAGAAAATCCCCCAGCTCTTGCCCCAGCCCTCCTCCCAGATCCAATCGAACAACGCGGGATTGGATCCCAGACACACCAAATACGGCGCGACATCCGCCAGCTCCTCGGCGGTGGGGCCCTGATAAAGCGAGACGATTTGCTCGCGCGCCCTGAACCTCTCCAACCCCGCGTAAATCGCGGGATCCCGCGCCGCGTCGAGGATGCAATGCAGATACGGCGCGCGCCGGGTATTCGCCGGAGTCAAACGCCAAAGATGGTCAATCGCCGCCTGGCGCGCGCCGCCGTCAGCCATGTCAGGCCGCCCGCCTCGGGCATTCCTCGCAGAACGGCACCCCCGATGCCGCCGCGTCCCGCAGCGCTTGCGCCTGCGGCGACGAGGACGGCGGCCGGGACGACGGACGAGGCGGAGGCGGCTGCCGCGCGGGTCTGGGCGGCGGAGGTGGCGGAGCGGCGGCGGCCTCCGCGCCACCCCACACCGTGGCGGTCGCGCGCCATCGCAATTGAAGCGTCCAGCCATCCGGAGCCACGGGCTTCAACAGCAGCATATGGTTCGCGAAGGCGGCGGCGAGGGCTTCGAGCGTGGCCTCCGGCGGGCCATCCGCGGGCCGCGCGCCGATGCGCGGGCCGAACGACCAGGCGGCCCGGACGGCGGCGGTGTCGGGACGAAGCAAGAGCCCGGCGGCGAACAGCGTCGCGACCCCCAGACCCGGAAACAGCACCCGATCGAACGGATCGCCCACCGCCTGGGTTTCCAAAAACGTCACATCCGGCGCGGCCGGCAAGAGCGACGCGGCGAGAATGGACCCGCCCGCGATCCCGCGCGCCGCGGCCTCCAGCAAATACGCGCGATCCGCCTCCTGAGGCGCCCTCAACTCCCGCCGCAACGCTTCCCAAAGCCCATGGAACCCCGATGCGTCCCCATGGGCGGCGCGGTGCAACACCGCGCGGGCAAACTCGCGCGAGGTCCCACGGGGTAACGGCAACAACGGCGCCGTCGCGCGCTCGACAGGTATCGAGTGGATGGTTTTGCCGCGATCGTCGATCAGGAGCATGAAGTTGGAATACCTGTCAGGGAATATGGTTCCGTGGAGAACGGTTCCGCGGGGAATGGCTCTGTTCTTTCCGGCGCCGCTCCGATCATAGATCGAGGCCGGTTCGTGTCAAACATTTTACATCGCGCGCCTTTCGTTCGCCCCGCCTTTCGTTTCGTTCCGCCTTTCGTTCGTTCCGTCTTTCGGCCGCGCGCCCGCGCCGCCGATGGTCCGATCCCGGATCGGAAGGATAACGGCACGGCCGCCCCGCGTCATCCCAAATATCCCGCCACGTTAACCATCCCCTAATGCCCGCCGGCTACGCTCCCCGGATGGATACGATCGACCCTCCCTACCTCGCCGGCCTCCGCCGCCTCAGCGCGGGCGAACCGGCCAAGGCGATCCCGCTCCTGCGCGCCGCGCTGGCGCGGGACCCGGACCATGCCGGCGCGCGCCGCAATCTCGTCCGCGCCCTCAGCCTCGCCGGACAGTTCGCGGCCACGATCGCGGAAACCCACGACACCTCGGCCGCGGATGCGGAGACATACTACCTCCGCGGCACGGCCTTCAACGCGCTGGGCTGCCCGGCCAAGGCGATCGCCCCCCTGACCGCCGCCGTCGCGCTCGATCCCGCCCATGCCCCCGCCTGGCTCAACCTTGGCAATGCCTTCGCCGATCTCGACGACCTCGCCACGGCGGAAGCGCATTGCCGCCGCGCGCTCGCCCTCGACCCCGGCCTGGTCGAGGCCCATGTCAGCCTGGGCGTTTTGCAAACCGAGCGGGGCCGGGCGATCGAGGGCCTCGCGACCCACGAACGGGCCGTCCAGATGTGGCCGGACCACCCCGATGCGAACTGGAGCCTCGCGATCGCCGCGTTGCGCATGGGCGATCTGCCCCGCGGCTTCCGGCTGTACGAATGGCGCAAACGCCATCCCCGTCACCGCGAGGATTTTCCCGTTCTTCCAGGCCCGGTCTGGCCCGGCCCGGTCGGGAATGGCCAGGACCCGGCGGGACGGACGATCCTGGTCCGCGCGGAACAGGGGTTCGGCGACGCGATCCAGTTCGCCCGCTATTTGCCCGAAATCCGCCGTCTGGGCGGCCGTCCGGTGCTGGCCTGCGCGCCGCCATTGATCCCGCTGTTCGACCGCGTCGAAGGGGTTCGCGTTGTTCCGGCCGCGTTGCCGCCGCCGCCGTACGACGCCTGGATCGACCAAATGAGCCTCCCACGCGTGTTCGGCACCACGCTGGACACCATTCCGGCGGCGGAGGGGTATCTCCGCGCGGCGGGCCCGGCGGTCGAGGCGCATCGCGCGGGCCTGCCGTCCGGCGTGCTCCGGGTGGGCGTCGCATGGGCCGGGAACCCGCGCCACCGGAACGATCGCCGCCGCACCCCGCCGCCCGAGACCTTCGCGCCGCTGCTGGCGCTGCCGGGTGTGTGTTTCGTCAACCTGGTTCCGGACCGCCCGTTTCCGGGCCTCGCCATGCCCGCCCGGCCGCTGACGGACTTCGCCGAAACGGCCGCGCTGATCGCCGCGCTGGATCTGGTGGTCTCCGTCGATACCGCCGTTGCCCACCTGGCCGGCGCGCTGGGCCGCCCGGTCTGGATCGCGCTGCCGCGCGCGGCGGACTGGAGATGGTTTCTTAACAGTGACGTAACGCCCTGGTACCGATCCGCGCGGCTTTTCCGCCAGCCCGTGCCGGGCGCCTGGCCCGACGTCGCCGCCAGACTTGCCGAGGCGCTGGAAATCGGGCTGACTGATCGGAATAAAATTGGGAGAAACGACGATGGATGAGGCCGAACTCGAACGGACCACCATGAAAAAGGCGTATTGGCGGCTGCTGCCATATTGCTTTCTTTTGTACATTCTCTGTTATATCGACCGTATCAACGTTGGCTTCGCCTCCCTCACCATGAACAAGGATTTGGGTCTCACCGCCTACATCTACGGGCTGGCGGCGGGCGCGTTCTTCTGGGGTTACTGCCTGCTGGAAATCCCCTCCAACCTGATCCTGGAAAAAGTCGGCGCGCGGCCCTGGCTGGCCCGGATCATGGTCACCTGGGGGCTCGCCACCGCGGGCACCGCGCTGGTCGTGGGGCCCTGGAGTTTCTTCTGCATGCGCGTGCTGGTCGGCGCGGCGGAGGCGGGGTTGTTCCCGGGCTTGCTGCTGTATTTCCATCGCTGGTTCCCGCAACGCCATCGCGGCCGGGTCACCGGCCTGTTCCTGACCGGCCTGCCGCTGGCGACCGCGATCGGCGGGCCGCTGTCGACCGCGCTGCTGCTGCTCGACGGCGCCATGGGTCTGCGCGGCTGGCAATGGATGTTCATCGGCGAAGGCGTGTTTACCGTCCTCGTCGGCTGCACCGTCTGGTTCGTGTTGACCGAACGGCCCGCCGAGGCCACCTGGCTTGCTCCGGAGCAGAAGCGTTGGCTGGAAACCGAACTGGCCAAGGAAAAGCACGAGGTGGAATCGGTGCGCGCGCATTCGATCCTGAGCGCCATGACCAATCCGCGGGTGCTGATCTTCACCGCGATCTTCGCGGGGATCGGCATGGCGGGCGTCGGACTGAATCTGTTCCTGCCGCAAATTCTCAAGAGCCTCGGCCTGACCAACACGCAGGCCGGGCTTTACACCTCGATCCCCTACATCTTCGGCACCCTGGCCATAGTCGGGTTCGGATATGTGTCGGATCGTCTGGGCGACCGGTTCTGGGTGTTGACGGGGACCTGCCTCTGCGCGGCCGTGGGCATGGGGCTCGCGGGTCTTTTGCACAACAGCATCTGGGTCCTCGCGGCGTTTTCGCTGGCGGTGGTTGGGTTTTACGGGATGAAATCGCCATTCTGGCCGCTCCCCTCGACGGTGCTTTCGGGGCCCGCGCTGGCGGCGGGGCTGGCCTTCATCAATTCGATTGGCAATTTCTGCGGCTACCTCGGGCCGATCGTCGTGGGTTACACCAAGGACGCGACGGGCAGCTTCGAGGCCGGCATCTATGTCCTGGCGCTCTCCTGTTTGGTGTCCACCCTGACCGCGCTGGGCTGCGCCTTGTGGATGAAAGCGCCACGGCGGGGCGCGGCGTTAGCGTTGTCTTAACCTTCTTTCGCCATACTGGCCCATGGCGGATAACGCGGTGGGTCAGATGGCGGCTAAGGGTGACAAGAAGGGCTCCAAGGGCGGGGTCATCGTCAAGAAATACGAGATCGTCGAGGGCGGCCACCATGGTGGCGCCTGGAAGGTCGCCTACGCCGACTTCGTGACCGCGATGATGGCGTTCTTCCTGTTGATGTGGCTGCTGAACGCCACCACGGAGGACCAGCGCAAGGGCCTCGCCGACTATTTCAGTCCCAATAATTTGCTCAGCCATGCCTCTTCCGGCGTGGGCCAGCCGTTCGGCGGCAAGGTCGCCTACGACGACGGTGCTTTGGTGTCCGATCGCGGGTCCGTCCAGGTGATCGAGGGCAAGCGTCCGCCGATCGAGGAGACCGAGGAGGGGGAAACCCAGGTGTTCACGCGGTTGCGTAAACCGGGCGAGGACAACGTGACCGATCCCACGGAGGTGAAGCCGCCGGACGCCGCGATGACCGACCCGACACAGACCGGGCACCTGCCGCGCGGGGCCGGCCCCTCGGCCAAGGAGGCCCGCGATCCGACCAAGGCGGAGATCGAAGCGGAAAAAGCCCGTCAGGAGAAAGCCGCGTTCGAGAAGGCGGCCGAGGAAATCCGCCAGGCCGTGAAAGCCGACCCGGCGCTCGCCGACATCGCCAAACAACTCTCGATCGACATGACGCCCGACGGTTTGCGCATCCAGATCATGGACGAGATCAAGCTGCCGATGTTCGCCTCGGGCTCCGCCGCGCCGAACGACCGGGCCCGCGAGTTGCTGCGCAAGGTCGTGCCCATTTTGCAAAAACTGCCGCAGGGTATTTCGATCGCGGGCCACACCGACGCCACGCCCTTCGCCGGAGGCGGCAAGACCAACTGGGAACTGTCCAGCGAGCGCGCGAACGCCACCCGCCGGCTGATGACCGATGCCGGGCTCGCGGACAACCGGATCCGGACCGTCACCGGTCACGCCGATCGCGACCCTTTGCTGCCGGCCGATCCGCTGGCGGCGGCCAACCGGCGTATCGCGATCCTGGTGATCCGCGAGAGCCCGCTCCCCAAACCGGCCTCGGTCACCCGATGAGCCTTTTCCCATGCCTCGCGCGCGGCGGTTGGTGACATGCTGACAATCGGTGGACTCGCTTTCGTGTTTTTCTGCGTCTTCGCGAGCTATATCGTCTCGGGCGGCAGCATGGCGCCGTTGATCGAGGCGATGCCGTTCGAAATCTGGACCATTGGCGGCGCGGCGATCGGGACATTCCTGATGTCGAACTCCATGCACGACGTGAAGCACACGCTGGGCGGGTTCGGGAAAATTCTGAAAGGCGCGGTTTATCATAAATCAGACTATGTCGAATTGCTCAGTTTGATGTATTTCCTGGTGCGGCTGGCCAGCACCAAGGGGAACATGGCGTTGGAACCGCATATCGAAAAGCCCTCGGAAAGTCCCGCCTTTCAGAAATTTCCCAAAATCGTCGGCAACCACCACGCCTGCGCCCTGATCTGCGATTATTTGCGCATGGTCGGGATGAACGCCGACGATCCCAATCAGATCGAAGACGTCATGGCGCGGGAACTGAAGAAAACCCTGCACGAGGAACTGCACCCGGCCCATGCGCTGCAAACCATGGCCGACGGTCTGCCGGCTTTGGGGATTGTCGCCGCCGTGCTCGGCGTTATCAAAACCATGTCCCATATCGACCAGCCGCCCGCCGTGCTCGGCGAAATGATCGGCGGCGCGCTGGTGGGAACCTTTCTCGGAATTCTTCTCGCCTATGGCATGTTCGCGCCCTTCGCCAGCCGCCTGAAAGGCGTCGTCGACGAGGAAGCGATGTTCATGGAAGTCATCCGCGCCGTGATCGTCACCCATCTGCACGGCAACGCCCCGCAGGTCAGTATCGAGTCCGGCCGTAAGATGGTGCCCAACGCGCACATGCCCAGCTTCGCCGAAATGGAAGAAGCCATCCAGGCGGTTCAGATGTGACCGGCCGCCCGAAAACAAGGGCCGGGGTGTTGTTCTCAGCCCTTGGGCTTGCGAAAGTTGGGCTTCCGCTTCTCGCGGAAGGCGATGCCGCCTTCCTTCGACTCGTCGGTCTGGTAATATAGGCTCAGCGCCTGCATCCCCATCGAGGAAATGCCGCGGATATTCTCGCTGTCGGCATTGAAGGAGCGCTTCGCGATCGCCAGCGCGGTGGGCGAGCGTTCCATCAGTTCGGCGCACCACCGGTCCACTTCCGCGTCCAGTTCCGCGTGCGGCACCACCGCGTTGGCGAGGCCCATCGCGAGGGCCTCGACGGCGGTGTATCTCTTGCAGAGATACCACATTTCGCGGGCTTTCTTCTCGCCCACGATCCGCGCGAGATAGGCGGTCCCAAACCCCGGATCGACCGAGCCGACTTTCGGCCCGACCTGCCCGAACTGCGCGGTGTCGGAGGCGATGGTCAGGTCGCAGATCGTCGCCAGCACATTGCCGCCACCGATCGCGAAGCCGTTGACACGGGCTATCACCGGCTTGGGGACGTCGCGGATCAGGCTCTGCAACTCGTCGATTGGCAGGCCGATGACACCGCGCCCGTCGTAGCCGCCGTCATGCGCGCTTTGATCGCCGCCGGTGCAAAAGGCGCGATCGCCCACGCCGGTCAGCACGATGACGCCGATCGTGTCGTCCCAGCCCGCGCGCTGGAACGCGTGGATCAACTCGTCCACGGTTTTCGCGCGGAAGGCGTTGTATTTCTCGGGCCGGTTAATCGCGATGCGCGCGACGCCATCGCCGCGGGTTTCGTACAGGATGTCTTCGTATTCGGTCATCGTGTGTCCTTCCCCCGCGTGCCGGGCCGGTTCACGGGAACATCGCGGCGATGGCGCTCTGGTCGATATCCTCGATACGGGCGGGCGTCCATTTCGGCTGCCGGTCTTTGTCGACGACCATCGCCCGCACGCCCTCGACGAAATCTGGCCAGGCCATGGTGGTGCGGGTCAGCGCGATCTCCGCGTCCAGCGCCGTCCGCAAGGTCATGCGCGACGCCCGGCGGAAGGCTTCCAGCGTGAACGCCAGCGCGGTCGGGGAGACGTGATGAAAGGCGTCGAGAGCGGCTTTCGCCCAATCGCCCGTTTCGGCGGCGAGGCGCGCCGCGATCTCCCCGATCGTATCGGCCGAGCAACAGCGTTCGATCGCCGCCATATGCGGTTCGAGACTGAAGGCCGGCAGCGGTTCGGCGAAGCGTCCCAGCGCGGAAACGCCGGTTTCAGCCAGCGCGGCGGACAACGCCGACAGCCGGGCGCGGGAGACGAAATGAGTCGCGAACCCCGCGTGGACCGAGTCCGCGCCGGTGGTGCGCAAGCCCGTCAGGCCGAGATAAACGCCCAACTGGCCGGGCAACCGCGGCAGGAAGAAGGTGCCGCCGATATCCGGAAAGAAGCCGATCGCCGTTTCCGGCATGGCGAACATCGCGTGCTCCGTCGCCACGCGGTAGGCGCCATGCACGGACACGCCGATGCCGCCACCCATGCAGATCCCGTCGATCAAGGCGACATAGGGCTTGTTGTAGCCAGCGATGAGGTAATTGAGGTCGTATTCCTCGCCGAAAAACTGCTCGACGCCCGTGCGATCGCCGGACAATTGCCCGTCGCGAAGGGCCCGAATGTCGCCGCCGGCACAGAACGCGCGATCCCCCGCGCCCTCGACCACCACGGCATGAACCAGCGGGTCCTCGCGGAAATCGATCAGGGCTTTGGTCATCGCCCGGACCATGTCCAGGGTCAGCGTGTTCAATACGCGGGGGCGATTGAGCAAGATACGGCCGACGCGGCCGTCGCGGCGGGTGATGACGGTGGCTTCGTCGGACATCGAGAACTCTCCTGTGGGCGGCGAGGGTTTGCCTGAATGGTGGGGCGGGATCAAGGGCGGCGCTGGGGCTCTGCCCGGTTGAAGACCCCAGACCCCGCGAGGGCTCCGCCCCTCGACCCCGCCAAGGGCTCGCCCTTGGAACCCCGGGGTTTGGCCAGACATGAGAAGGGGCCTACTCGGACGTTGAAACGTCCGAGTAGGCCCCTTCTCATGTCTGGCCAAAATCGATCGCGGTCCAGGGGACGTTCCCCTGGTGGGGGTCGAGGGGGCAAAGCCCCTCGTGGGGTCTGGGGCAAAGCCCCAGCGCCGCCCCCCAGACCCGCGCTTTCAGGGAACGTCCGGCTGGTCGCCCGCGCCGGGGTCGAACACGATGTCGGATTCGAGCGGAACGTCTTCTTCCGCCGCGCGGCCCACGGCCTCGCCGCGGATCTGGCGTTCCGCTTCTTCCGGGCTGCGGGCGGTGTTGACCGTCACGTTCAGCGAGACTTCCGGGTGCAGCACGACGCGGACCTGTGTCAGGCCCAGTGTCTTGATCGGGTGCGGCAGGATGACCTGGCTACGGTCGATGGTCAGACCGCCTTCCGTGCAACCCTCGGAAATGTCGCGATTCGACACGGAACCGTAGAGGCTGCCCGATTCACCGGCCTGACGGATGATGACGATGGACAGGCCGGCCACGCGCTCGGCGATGCGTTCCGCTTCTTCCTTGCGCTTGAGGTTTTCGGCCTCGAGCTGCGCTTTCCGGTTATCGAAATAGGTGCGGTTTTCCTTCGTCGCGCGCAGGGCTTTTTTCTGCGGCAACAAATAATTGCGGGCGAAACCGGGCTTCACCTTGACGATGTCGCCCATTTGCCCAAGCTTTTCGACCCGCTGTAGCAGGATCAGTTCGACGGCGGCCATGAACCTGCCTCCTTAAGCGACGATGTAAGGAAGCAAAGCCAGGAAGCGCGCGCGTTTGATGGCGGTCGCGAGTTCCCGTTGCTTCTTGGCCGAAACGGCGGTGATGCGGGACGGCACGATCTTGCCGCGTTCCGAGAGGAAGCGGGACAGCAGGCGCACGTCCTTATAGTCGATCTTCGGCGCGTTGTTGCCGGAGAAGGGGCAGGACTTGCGGCGGCGGTAGAACGGGCGGCGGGCGCCAACGGCGGCGCGGCGGCCGGCGGGGGAAACTTCGGCTGAATCCGACATGATCTCTTACTCCTCTTCGCCGCCGCCGAAGGCGGGCGCGAATTCGTCGCGGGCACGGAATTCCTCGCGGTCGTCGTAACCGCGGCGGCGTCCGCTGTCGAAGCGTCCGGCGGGTTTGGGTCCGCGGAAGGTCCGCTCGCGCTCGTCCGATTTGCGGGACAGGATCGCGGAGGGGGCTTCGTCGATCGCCTCGATCCGGATGGTCATGAAGCGGAGAACGTCTTCGTTCAGGCCGAGCTTCCGTTCCATTTCCGTGATGAAGGCGGGTTTCGCGTCCAGGCCCAGAAGCATGTAGTGGCCTTTCCGGTTCTTCTTGATCCGGTAGGCGAGGCCGCGCAGGCCCCAGTATTCACGCTTCTTGACCTCGCCGCCATCGGCGGTCAGATCGGTGCCGATTTCGTCGGCGATCAGTTCGACCTGCGCCTGCGTGACGTCGTTCCGCGCGATGAGCACGGTTTCGTATAATGGCATATGCGTCTCCCTTCGGCTTCTGTCAGCCCTCGGCCTTGATCGGGCCGCGCACCGGGATGGCGCGTGGGCATAGCCGGGAACGATGCCATCGCGCCCGGCAGGGAAGGCGCGGCTTGAAGCACGGTTTGGGGCGCGGTGCAATGGGTTTGTGGCGGGTGGCGCGGGTGTGGTATGTGGATGGCATGTCCGCTGCCCTCGAATTGTCCGATCCGATGTCGTTGGAGGAGTTCCTGGTTTGGGATGCTCCGGATGGGCGGTTGTGGCAATTGATCGATGGGGAACCCACCGCGATGGCGCCGGCGGCGCCGGTGCATGGGGCCATCCAGAGCGAGGCGAACCGGCTGATCGGGAACCACCTCGCCGCGCGCGGGGGGGCCTTGCTGGGTCGCGTCCAATCCTGGTGTTTTCCTGGGCAAACGCGCCGATCGCAATTTCCGTATCCCGGACCTTGGCGTGACCTGCTCGCCGTTGGTCCGGGGCGAGCCGGCGTTGTCCGATCCGATCCTGCTGGTCGAGGTTTTGTCTCCCGGCAATCCGGCGGAAACCTGGCTCAACGTCTGGGCGTACACGACCATTCCGAGTATGCGCGAAATTTTGGTCATTCGCACGGACGCGCCGGGGGCCTGTGTGTTGTGCCGGAACCCGGACGGTGGGTGGCCGGAGGCGGCGCCGCCGATGGCGGTGGGCGAGATCGTGCTCGAAAGCATTGGGTTCCGGTTCGGGTTGGACACGCTGTATGCGGAGACCTGGCTGGCGGAGGCGGGCGGCGGCGTTTGATTTCGGGTTCAGGTCCCGGCGCGCGGCGTGGGTCACGGGAATCCGACGCAACAGAAATCCAAATTTTGTCAAAATCCCGACCTGAAAATGCCTGACACGCCACTCATATAGGCCTCGGGTCCGGTCCTGCCATGGACGATCCGTGGTCCCGCCGAAACCCTGAATGGAATCGACATGAGCAACGTTTTGGCCCCCGCGAAACGCGGTGCCGGCAGTGTCTGGGCGTTTTGCGAAACTTTGCAGGCCCGCCTTTCCCGGCCGGTTGTCACCATCCTGACCGTGGGCGTTGTTTCCACCTCGGTCGCGGTCATGGCGACAGTGGCGATCATGGGCGCACGCAATCAGCAAGCGATTAAGCTCGGCCCCGTTCTGGAGGTCAGTGAAAAAAAGGCGCCCGAGCTGCCCGCGTGTCTCGCGCGCCTGAAGCCGTTGGCGGAAACATTGGCGGCACGCGCTCCGTACCTGGACTCCGACCCGCACCGCGAGAATATTCGTCAATGGGGCTTCAGCCATGTGAACGGCCAGCAGAACGACCGGGCCATCTCGGCGATGGAACGGGCGAACCGGGACGTGGTGGCGGATGCCGCCAAGGAACTGGCGAAATGCGCCGGGTCGTTGAGCACATCGGCGCTTCCGGCCGGCGCGGGAACCTGATCCGTCTGGCGGTGCGCCGGTAGAGGCGTGGCTTTCGCCGCCGGTTGATGGACGAGCCCTCCTGGTGACAGACTGATGGAAACTAGGAGGGAAACCCATGACCAAAATTCTCGAGGATGGCGCCTATCGTTTCGAAGTCATTCCGGACTGGGGCGTTTTGCCGCCCGGCTGGACCTATGGCGAGGTCGCGGCGGTCGGTGTCGACAGCAAGGACAATGTCTATGTCTTCGCGCGGGGCGAGCATCCGATGCTGGTGTTCGATCGCGAGGGGAATTTTCTGCGGTCGTGGGGCGAGGGGGTGTTTTCGCGGGCGCATGGGATTCATGTCGCGCCGGACGACACGTTGTGGCTGACGGACGATGGGGATCATACCGTCCGGCACATGACCACGGACGGGAAGTTGCTGTTGCGGCTTGGTATCCCGGGGAAGCCGGCGCCTTACATGAGTGGGGAGCCGTTTCACCGGTGCACGCATACGGCGCTCTCGCCCGAGGGGGATTTGTATGTGTCCGACGGGTATGGGAACGCGGTTGTGCATAAATACAGCCCCGACGGGAAATTGTTGTTTTCCTGGGGCGAGCCGGGGACGAAGCCGGGGCAGTTCAATATCGTGCATCAGGTGTGTTGCGACGAGGATGGCTGGGTTTATGTCGCGGATCGCGAAAATCATCGCATTCAGGTGTTCGACGGGCGCGGGAAGTTCGAGACGCAGTGGAACAACATGCATCGTCCCTGCGGTCTTTGCATGACTCGGGGGCCGAATCCGATTGCTTATATTGGGGAGAGCGGGCCGGGGCTGGCGATCAACGCGAAGGTGCCGGGGATTGGGCCTCGGGTCAGTCTTTGGACGTTGAAGGGGGAGCATTTGGCGACGGTGGGCGATGCGACACAGGACAATCCCAGCCAGTTCATGGCGCCGCATGGGGTGGCGGTGGACTCGCGCGGGGATATTTACGTGGGTGAGGTGTCGCGGACGTCGTTGAAGAACAAGGGGACGATCGTGCCGCCGGAGCAGCATGTGCGGTGCATGCAGAAGCTGGTGCGGCTGGGGTAGGCTGTCTCAGGCGGCGGGCCGCGCCGGGGGCGCGGCCGCCGGCGAGATTTTGTGAAGGGCGGCGAGGGTTTTTTGGAAGTTGGCGAGGAGACCGTCGCCGCCGGCCGCGTCTGGGGACGGGTTGGCGTGGGGCGGGCGCGCGGGTTTGGCGGATGGGGGGTGTGCCTGTCCGGTTGGAGTGGGTTTGGGTTTGACGGGATCGGGGTGGGGCGGCTCGGGTTTGGCTGTTGGTTTAGGATTTTGGTCTTTGGCTGATTCGGGCTGTTCCGTGTCCTGTCCGGCCAGCGGGCGTTTTTGCTGGAGGCGGAGTTCGCGCATCGTTCCCAGCAGGGCGCGGTTCAGGGCGAGGAGTCCGGCGCGGGCGCGGTGTTTTTGTGGGGCGGTCTCGGCGTGGAAGACCTCGTGGGTGGCGTCGAGGATCAGGGCCATTTGGCCGTAAATCAGGGTTGCCAGCATGAGTTCGGCGCCGTCTCGGGGTTCAAAGCCCAGGGCGGTGTGGACCATTTGGCGGGTGCGGGCTTCGGCGTCGGGGCGGGTTTCGCCGGGGCGATCGCAGAGGGCTCGCGTGGCCTGGGCCAGGAAATTTTGGGCGAGGTCGGCTGGGAAGGGATGGCAGGCGGTCATGGTGTGTTATCCTTTTATTCCCTTGATGAGGGGAATAGTCGGGATGGGTTGGCCGCGTCAAAGGGAATTTGGGGGGAGTCCACGGATGCACACAGATATGCCTGAGCGGAGGCACGGCTCTCACCTCCGCTCAGGCATATCTGTGTGCATCCGTGGACAAATCTTATCGCGCCGCGCCACGGCCGGAACGCGGCCCTGGGCGCGGGCGTCTGTCGCCCTTGTGAGCCAAGACAGACGCCTTCGCCAGGGGACCCGAAGGGTGTTGTTCACCCCGGCCCCGCTCATCATGGACACCTCTGGACGCAGCATCGGCACGCCCGGTTGGGCCATGACCCAACCAGCTCTGGCATTGATGCGTACTGGCGAGACGGAACCCAACCCAGGAGCGGGGCGCCTCGTTGTTTCTGTTGCGGTTTCCCGCGCGGTTGTTCCGGTTGTTGTTCCAGAAACCGCCGCGAAGAACACGATCAGGAGGTGGCCAGGCTTCCTTACCCGGCACCGCCGGGGACGGAAGATCGTCAGGCCCGAGGGCCTTTGTTCGCAGACGGACCATGGCGCCGATGCCGCCGCGTCGCGCAAGGATATTCGTAAAGATACGATTTCGTTATGAGAGAGAGCTGAAAAAAATCGAACGGGGGCTTCGCCCCCGTGCCCCAGGAAGAAAGATTTCAAGAAGCAAAGAAGCAAAGATTCAAGAGATCAAAGGGTCCTGGCGAGACGGAACCCAACCCAGGAGCGGGGCGCCTCGAGGTTTCTGCCGCGGTCCCCCGCGCGGTAGTCCCGGCCGTCGAACCAGAAACCGCCGCGAAGAACACGATCAGAATCGCCCTCTATCCAGGCTGTGCCGTCCCTGGGGGCCTTTGCGAGATCGAAGTGGTAGGTGTCCGCCACCCATTCCAGGACATTGCCCAGCATGTCCTGGAGGCCCCAGGGATTGGGCTTGTAAGCATCGACCTCGGTCATACCGGGGATCCGGAAATTGCCCTTTTCGTGATCGATTTCCACCTCGTCGCCCCACCAGCGCGCCGTCGTTGTGCCCGCGCGGCAGGCATATTCCCACTCCGCCTCGCTGGGCAGGCGGTAGGTCTCGCCAGTACGTTCCGACAGCCAGGCGATGTAGGCCATGGCGTCGGCGAACCCGACGTTGGTGGCGGGGTGGCGGGGGAAGGTGGAAACGTCCGGCTTTTTCCAAGGGTGGTTCTTGTCCTGAACGAAGGTCTCGTATTCGGCGACGGTGACCGGGGTCCGGCCCAGAAGGAAGGGGCGGCGGATCGCGACCTCGCGTTGCGGTTGGGCGTCTGTGTCCAATCCCTCGGTTTCGAAGCGTTTGGATTCTTCCAGCGGGATGCCCATCAGGAAGCGTCCGCGGGGGATCAGAACCATGTCGGGGGCGTCGGCCTCGCTGGCGCCGATCAGGCCGCCCAAGGCGCGGACGATCCGGACGAGGCGGGAGAGGGGAGCGGTGAGGTTCAGCGTGTCTTTGACGAGTTCGACCGTCAGCCGCTCGAACCACGCGAGAACGTTGGCGCGGAAGCGGTCGGAGACGTCGCGCACGGCTTCGATGGTGTTCACCAAAGCGGACAGGTCGAGGCTGGTGTTGTCCACGGTGAGAAACCAGCGGGAGGCGTCGATCTCGAACGTCATTTCCTTGAGGTAGAAGGTGACGAGGCGGCCCTGCTGAACGAAATGCGGGGCGGTGTCCTGTTCGTCGCGGAGTTTGACGACGGCGGCCTGGAAGGCGTCCAGGCGGTCGATGGCATCGGCGACGGCGGCACGCTCGACGGTGGCGCGGTGGGTGCCCAGGGGGGCGATGCCGTTATAGGCACGGTGGGCAGCGCGGATGGTGCGGTCGAGGCGGTCTTTCAGGCCGAAGATCGCCTGGCGGCGTTGTTCGGTGTGGTAGTCGGGTTCGTCGGGGTCTTCGGGTTCCGGTGGTGGTTCCAGGGTATTGACGGCGCGGGCCACCAGGTAGGCGGCATGGACGACGCGGTGGTGATGCACGGGCCGGTGGACGGCGAGCATGGCGTCCGTCAGGGCCAGGGCTTTTTCGATGTCGGCGTCGAGGGTCTCGCGCGGGCTGTTGCCTTGGTCGCGGCGGATGCGGTCGACGCGGAGCGCGAGCTGGGTGAGTTCGTGGGTCAGCGCCTCAGCGGGGGTGGGCGCGCGTGGGGGGGAGTCTGGGGTGAGGGTGGTGCTCATGGGGTCGCGCCCGCGGACAAGATGGCTTTTTGGGCCTGGAAGGTTTTGTGGATTTCTTGCTGGATCGCGTGATGGCCGTGGTTGCGCGGGGACCAGGTGTTCAGCGGTTTTGGGCGCCTGTTGGCGTCAAGGGGGATGATGTGCAGGCCGTCGCCGATGTCTTTCGAGAACTCCTCCCACATGCATTTATTCAATAGCACGGGCACCAGTTTGAAGTGCTTCGCTGCCGCGCCGCGCGCCTTGATCGCGGGGACTTCCGTTTCCATGATGTAGCCGGGGAGGAAAAACGAGGCGCTGAGCGCCAGAACCGCGATATCCGCGGCGGCGATTTTTTCCTTAATCTCGGTATCGAAGTTGTCGCCCGCGAGGAGTTGCTGGTCGGTCCATATTTCGCCACCCAGCCGTTCCACGGACTGCTCCATGAGGCGCAAGACCATTGCGAACGGCTTCGCGTCGTCGTGGGCGTAGGAGACGAAAACCTTCATGCGGCGAAGCGGAGACGTGCCCGCGGCTTTGGGCGCGCGCCGCGAGGGGCAGCGGATGTGGACCAGTAACGACGGTGCGGAAGCGGGACCATGCATCGTGCCTTTCACCTCGGAAGGTAATTGGTTCTGGGGTGGGGGGCAAACAAGGGGGTGGGACGAATGGGTATGGCCGGTGCCGCGGGAGGGGACGCGAAAGTCTTTACCACGGAGGGTCACGGAGGTTGCACGGAGCGGGCACGGAGGTTTTGGATGGGGTTGGCGGGAGGGGCTCCTTGGCGCGCGGTGTTTCGGTTTGGCGGGATGGGGCGAAGGACCTCCGTGCGCGCTCCGTGCAAGCTCCCTGGTTCTCCGTGTTAAAAAAGCGATGGTTCCGCACGCGAGGGCCTGGGGAACGGGTGTTTGGCCCAGGAGTGGCGAAAGGGGCGGTGGCGTTCCGCGACCGATGGCCTGGGCAGGCGGTGCCATGACGAGGTGGAGAGTGCGGTGCGTTGACGCGGCGGTGGCGCGGGTTTGGGGGCGTGTTCTCGCCCTTTCGTCCCCGCGTTGCCGGTCCGGGTGGAACGATCCATTTCCCCAAACCCCGCGACCAGGCTAAACCCCCGGCCTTCCGCGCCAAGCCATCAGGATCGCCCGCCATGACCGTTCGCACGCGTTTCGCTCCCAGCCCGACGGGGATGCTCCATATTGGGGGCGCTCGCACGGCGTTGTTCAATTATTTGTTTTCCCGTCACCATAACGGGGCGTTTTTGTTGCGGATCGAGGACACGGATCGGGAACGTTCCACCGAGGCGGCGACGAAGACCATTTTGGAGGGACTCGATTGGCTGGGTCTGACGCGGGACGAGGCGCCGGTTTACCAGTCCTCGCGCGCGGCGCGGCATGCCGAGGTGGCGATGGAGATGCTGGCGGCGGGGAAGGCGTATCGCTGTTATTGCACGGCGGAGGAATTGAAGGAGATGCGGGAAAAGGCGGTGGCCAAGGGGCGGTCGCCGCGGTACGATGGGCGGTGGCGGGACCGGGATCCGGCGGAGGCGCCGGCCGGGGTGAAGCCGGCGATTCGGTTGAAGGCGCCTCGGGATGGCGAGACGGTGGTGGAGGATTTGGTACAGGGGCCGGTGCGGGTCGCCAACGCCGAAATGGACGATCTTATTATTTTGCGCAGCGATGGGACGCCGACATATTTGCACGCGGTCGTGGTGGACGATCACGACATGGCGATCACGCATGTGATCCGGGGCGACGACCATCTGACCAATACATTTCGGCAGGTTCAGATTTATGACGCGATGGGGTGGGAGACGCCGAAATTCGCGCATATTCCGCTGATCCATGGCGCCGATGGGGCGAAATTGTCGAAGCGGCATGGGGCGCAGTCGGTCACCGAATTCCGCGAGCAAGGGTTTTTGCCGGAGGCGGTCTGCAACTATCTCTTGCGTTTGGGATGGTCTCATGGCGATTTGGAGGTGGTGGATCGGGACGAGGCGATCGGGCTGTTCGACATTGTCGATGTGAATCGCGGTGCCTCGCGCATGGATTTTTCGAAACTGACGAATTTGAATGGGGTTTATATTCGCAAGGCGGACGACGACCGGTTGACGCGGGAGGTGTTTGAGCGGCTGGCGCATCGTCAGGATCTGTCTTTAGGTTCAATCGCGGCGGGGCGTATTCGGGCGTTGATGCCGGCGTTGAAGGAGCGTGCGAAGACCTTGATCGAGCTGGCCGACGCGGCGGCGTTTTTGGCGCGGGTGGTGCCCTTGCCGATGGAGCCGAAGGCGGCGGCGCAACTGACGGCGGAGGCGCGGTTGTTGTTGCGGGAGGTGGCTGTGGATCTTGGCGCGACGGATTTTTCGGTGCCGGCGCTGGATGCGGCGTTGCGGGCGTTCGCGGAGCGGACGGGGCGGAAGTTGGGGCAGGTGGCGCAGCCGTTGCGGGCGGCGTTGACGGGCTCGACGGTCAGCCCAGGGATCGATGCGACGTTGGGGGCTTTGGGGAAGGAGGAGGCGCTGGCGCGGATCGCGGCGGCGAGTGTTTGAGCGGGCGCGGGGACTCGCCATCGACAGGGCGTCGACCAGGGGATAGGGTTCCGGCAATCGACAACAGGAGGGTGTTCCATGAGCCAGGCAAAATCGACCGAGATCAATCCGCCGAACCTTTGGCGCCTTGAAACGCCGGGCCATCAGGGCTGGCCGCGCACCGCGCGGGTGGGCGATCCCAACAAATATTACATGGTGTCCACCGACAGCCATGCGAACGAGCCGGCCGATCTGTGGTCGACCCGCATCGACGCGAAATACAAGGAGCGCGTGCCCCGCATCATCACCGACGAGAAGGGCGTGCAGTGGCGCTATACCGAGGGGTATCGCCCCGATCGCGTCCGGGTCATGAGTTTCGAGGGCGAGGATTGGCTGCGTCAGCAGTCTGGCGCCGTGGTGGAAGAGCGTATCCGCGACAACCGTGGCGACGGTGTCGATGTGGAAATCATTTTCCCGAACAAAGGTCTCGCCATGTGGGCGACGCCGGACCCGGTTTTCGCCAGCGCGCAATGCAAGGTGTGGAACGAGTGGGCGTGGGAACAGTATGGCGCGCATCAGGATTCGATGCTGCCTTGCGCGGCCATCGCCACGGGCGATCTGGACAGCGCGATGGCGGAGATCGAGCGGGTCGCGAAGGTTGGGTTCCGTGGGTTGACTTTGCCGTGCAAGCCGATCTGGGGCGGGCACGACGTCGATCACGTGAACTATAATCTCCCGCATTTCGATAAAATGTGGGCGTTGATTCAGGAGGCCGATCTGGCCTTCACGTTCCATGTTTCCACGGGGCGCGATCCGCGGGCCTCGCGCGGGAATGGCGGGGCGATCATCAACTATGTCACGCATTCGTTGTCGCCGACGATCGAGCCGGTGGCGAATCTTTGTGCTTCGGGTGTCTTGGAGCGATTCCCAAAACTGCGTTTCGCGACGATCGAGGCCGGTATCGGCTGGGTGGCGTGGTTGTTGGAGGCGATGGACGAGGCTTACAGAAAGCATCACATGTGGGTACGGCCGAAATTGCAGGGGCTGCCGTCCGATTATTACCGGGCGCATGCGTTCGCCTCGTTCCAGGAAGATCCTGTCGGCCTCACGCTGGCGGAACCGTTCAACCTGTCCGACAATTTCATGTGGGCGAACGATTACCCGCATCACGAAGGCACCTGGCCGCATTCGGCCGAGGCCATCGAGCGCACCATGCCCATGCTGAACGATACGCAACGCGCGAAGGTTCTCGGCCTGAACGCGGCGCGGCTGTTCAAGCTGGAGGTGCCGAAGCATCAACAACTCGCGGCTTCCTGAAAGGACGAAGATAATGGCTGGTAATGGGGAAACGGTGATCGCGCTCGACGCGAAGCGGATGGCGGCATCGGCGGCGAAGGATATCGCGACGCTGAAAGAGCTGATCGCCGACGATTTGATTTACGTGCACTCGACGGCGCGCATGGATACGAAGGCGACGTTGATTGGGGCGATGGAGTCGGGTTCGACGGTTTACACGGGGATGACGCCGTCTTCGGTGGTGGCGCAGGATTTCGGCGACACGGTGGTGTTGACGGGGGTTTGCGCGATTTCCGTGCTGGCGTCGGGCAATCCGCGCTCGTTCAGCGTGCGGTTCGTCGATGTGTGGAACAAGCGGGCCTCGGGCTGGCAGATGGTGACCTGGCAGTCGACGTTGTTGCCGGTTTAATCGCGTATGGCGGCGCCGGGTACGGCGCCGCCAAAATCCTGGCGCCCGTCCCTCTGCACGGGGTAAGTTACGGCCATGCCGGACACGCTTTACGATCAAGATATCCTGCTCTGGTCCGAACAACAGGCCAGCCTTCTCCGCCGCGTCGCGAACGGGGAACGGGTGAACGGTGTCGACTGGCCGAACATCGCCGAGGAAATCGAGGACGTGGGGAGTAGCATTCTCAACGCCGTGCGGGGACTGCTGCGCCAGGCGATGGTCCATTTGCTCAAGGCCCATCTGTTTCCGAACGACATGGCGCGCGGCCATTGGTTGATCGAAGCCGATACATTTCTCGCGAGCGCGGGAGACCGGTTCACGCCCTCCATGCGTCAGCGCATCGACCTCGATACAATATGGCGGCGCGTACGCGCTACCGCGGCCAGTGAGGCCAATACCGCGCTCGCCGCGCTTCCGGAGCGATGCCCCTGGCCGCTCGACGATCTTCTTGGTAGCTCCCCAAGAGACCTCCTCTCGACCCTGGCCAAACCGGAGGGAAAGCCGTAATATCGTCCGGTAGGACCAAGGGACGGAAACGCATGGCCGAAAGAACCCTCCGCGGCAAAACCGCGATCGCCGGTATCGGCGAAACCATTTACTATAAGCACGGACAATCGCCCGACAGCGAGTTCAAGCTCGCGCTTCAGGCGATCGTGAAAGCCTGCGAGGACGCCGGGATCAGCCCGCATGAGGTCGATGGTTTCGCCTCATACGGTAACGACCGTTCCGACGGGCCGCGTTTGGCGGCGGCGTTGGGCGTCAAAGAGCTAAAATTTTCTAATATGTTCTGGGGCGGCGGCGGCGGCGGCGTGTGCGGCGCGGTTGGCAATGCCTCGGCGGCGGTGGCGACGGGCATGGCGGATTGCGTCATCGCGTTCCGGTCGCTGGCGCAGGGGCAGTACGCGCGTTACGGGCGCAGCGGCGCGGCGGCGGCTGTCATGGGCGACGACGCGTTTCTGTTTCCCTATGGCGTCATGTCGCCGGCGCAGCGTTTCGCCATGAAGATCACGCGCTTCATGCACGATCACGGGATCAAGCAGGAAGCCCTGCGCGGCATCGCCATGGCCTGCTATCACCACGCGCAGAAGAACCCGAACGCGGTCATGCGCGGGCGCGAACTGGACGAGGCGAAATACGACGCCTCGCGCTGGATCATCGAGCCGTTCCATCACCTCTACGATTGCTGCCAGGAGAACGACGGCGCGGCGGCGGTGGTCGTGGTGCCGGCGGAGCGCGCCAAGGACATGAAGAACAAGGCGGCGTACGTGATGGCGTGCGGGCAGGGCGGCGATCATCGCTCGGCCGCGCCGGTGCATAACATGCCGAATTATCCCAGCTCGCATTTTGGCAAGCTGGCGCCGCGGATGTACGAGATGGCGAAGATGAAGCCGTCCGACATGGGCATCGTCCAGTGCTACGAGAATTTCACCGGTGGCGTGCTGATGAGTCTCATCGAGCATGGCATGGTGAAACCGGAAGAAGCCAACGAAGTCCTGGTCAAGTCGAACCTGATCGTCGAGGGCGGGAAAATGCCGCTCAACACCAGCGGCGGCAATCTGGCGGAGTGCTACATGCACGGCCTCGAACTGGTCATCGAGGCGACGCGCCAAATTCGCGGCACGGCCATCAACCAGGTGAAAAACAACGACGCGGCGATCATCATGGGCGGGCCGATGGTGACGCCCGTCAGTTCCCTTATTCTGGGTTCGGAGGCGACACTATGAGCGGCTTTTACCTTCCGAACGGGCTGCCCACGCCCTCTTCCGGTCCCGACGGCCTGTCCCAGCCATACTGGGACGGCACACGGGAGAAAAAACTCCGCATCCAGAAATGCAATGGCTGCGGGTCCTGGCAATGGGGGCCGGAATGGATCTGCCACCGCTGCCATTCCTTCGATCTGAGCTGGCAGGAGATCCAGGGCAAGGGGCGGATTTATTCGTACCAGCGTCCGCACCATCCCGTGCACACGGCGTTGAACGGTCACGGGCCCTATATCGCCGTGCTGGTGGAACTGCCGGATTACGGCAACATCCGCATGGTCGGGAACCTGTTGGGCGATCCTTTGCAGACCGTGACCATCGGCGCGGCGGTGGAGGCGGTGTTCGAACCGCACGACGACGCCAAACCGCCCTATACGCTGGTGCAGTGGAAGACGGTCTGACCGCCGGTCAGAACGTTTTCGGCACGAACATGTAACCCACGCCGCGCACTGTCCGGATGATTTCCGGGTGCGCGGTGTCCGGTTCGATCTTCCGGCGCAACCGGGCGACCCGCAGATCGATGGCGCGGTCGAACGCCTCCGCCTCCCGATGGCTGGTCGCTTCCAGCAGCCAGTCGCGCGACAGCGGACGGTTCGGGTTCTCGGCGAACATTTTCAACAGTGTGAATTCTCCGGGTGCGAGCCGTTCCTCGCGGCCGGCGGCGTCCGTGCCGTCCGCGCCCAGAAGGGTCCGCCGCGCCATGTCCAGGACCCACTGTCCCATCGCGACCTGGGAGCGGGACAACGGACTGGCCGCGGCGCTTTCCGTCCGGCGCAACACGCTTCTTATGCGTGCCAGCAACTCTCTGGGTTCGAAGGGCTTGGAGACGAAATCGTCGGCCCCGGCTTCCAGTCCCGCGACCCGGTCGGCGGTTTCGCAGATCGCGGAGACCATGATCGCGCCGGCGCCGGGACAGGTCTCCCGGAGGTAGCGGAGCAGGCTGAAGCCGTCCTCTCCGGGAAGCCTGATATCGAGCAGGACAAGGGAAGGCACGGCGCGCTGAACCTCGCGACGGAGCGCGGCGCCGTCGCCGACGCCCACGGCCTTCATGCCGTGGCGCTGGAGGTATTGCACGATCGCCTGGCGCTGGGCGACCTCGTCTTCGACCACGACGATCTGGCTGGACCCTGACATTCCCGTTTTTGCCCCTCGGGTTGCCTTTTGTTAGGCCGCGAGGGCCCGCGAAAGCAAGGGGCCTTGCATACGGGTGTCGGAGGCGCCGGGGCTTTGCCCCGGACCCCATGGGGGGCGCTGCCCCCTCAACCCCCGCCAAGGCAGGGCCTTGGATGCCGTCTGTTTGGGGGAGAGGAAGCAGGGGGGCCTACTCGGATGTCGACACGCGATGGATGGCCCCCCTGCTTCCTCTTCCCCAATGAAATGGGTCCAGGCTTGCCCCTGCGAAGGCGGGGGGCCCCCGCCCTGGTGGGGTTCGAAGGGGCAAAGCCCCTCGCGGGGTTTGGGGCGGAGCCCCGGCGCTTCCACCCCTCCGCCCAATCGCCCGCGCGAGGCAAGCCGCGGGTGTGGCACGAAATGCTATCTTCGATTGTATTGGTTCATTTCGTGCTACTTATGGTTAAGTTTTGTTCGAGCGCCGATGAAAGGCCAGGCGTGGCGCGGTGGAGCGGGGTTGTCTCCGCGTCCGGTCGTCCATTTTCATGCGACGCGCGCATGTTTCCGGATTTCCGGTACTTGCTCTCGATCTGAACAATTCGGTAAATCGGCGTCATAAGATACAAACGATACAAATTCGCCATACATTTGATACGAAGGTTCAGACACCTTAACAAGGTGTTAAGAACGCCGTCAAAAATGTGAGCGAGTATCGGCCAAGTGGAGAAAATCCCATGTCTAGATAACGCCTCAAATAAGACGCGAATCTTAGACGAAAAAGAGGCTGTGTCTGGATGTTGGGGAACATTGCCAGGCGGGGTCCGGGTATTGGGGAATTTGGATGAGTCTCACGTTAAGCGAGGCCCGCCGGACGAAGCGGGCCGGAGTCAGGGCTGAGGCCTTGGACGAAGCGACGGAGCGCGAGCTGTTGGCGCGGGTTCGCAGGGGCCCGGTCACGGACGAGGGGCGCGCCGCGATGCGTGTGCTTTGGATGAGCCATGCGGGCCTGGTCGGTGCCGCGGCGGCGAGGTTTCGGCAGTCCGGGCTCGACCGGGACGACCTGATCGCCGCCGGGCATTTGGGCTTGCACACCGCCATTGCCCGGTTCGACGCCAGCCGGTTTGACTCGCGGCTCGCGGCTTATGCCTCGGTTTGGATCCGCTGGCACATTCAGGATTACATTCGGAAGAACGCCGGTCCGGTGCGGTTGCCGGAGTCGAAAGCGCACCGGCAGCTCGCGCAATGCGGGGTTCGTTTGATGGCGGAGGCGCGCCGTGCCTGCGAGCGGGAGGGTGTGGAGGCCACGGACAGCGAGTTGCATGCCCGCGTCGGCCGCCGGATCGGGCTTCCGGCGGAGGAGGTCGCGACCGGGCTGCGTTTGATTCAGAGCGGGCGCGCCAGTTTGGCGGTGGAAGATGGCGATGGGGAGACGCGGGAGATCGCGGTGCCCGATCCCGCCGCGCCGTCCGCCGACGATATGAATGAGCGTATCGATCACGAGCGGTTGCGGGCGCGGTTGCGGGTTCTCGCGAACGACGTGTTAGGCGAGCGGGAGCGGGTGGTTTTTCTGTCGCGGTGCATGGCGGACAACGACGACGTGCCCTCGCTGGAGGGGTTCGCCGGTATGTTCGGTGTATCGATCGCGCGCGTGCATCAGATCGAGGCCAGCGCGCGGCGCAAGATTTCGGCGGCTTTGGCGAAGCACGGGTACCCCGACGATGCCTCGGGCGCGGCGGTGGCGCCGTTTCCGCAGATCAGGGCCGGCCGGGCGCCGTCCGCGCGGCGGGGGGCGGATATGCGCGAAGAGCGGCGGGTAAAGCTGGCATCCTTCGCGATGGCGGAATAAAAGGCGCCTCCGTCCATTTGGCCGGGTGGCGCCGCCTTCTGGGCCGGCGATTGCGGGAAGTCGAGATGCCGTTTCATGCTCCGCCGTTGGTGCCGTTCCGGCCAAACATCCGTGCCGCTTCGGAAGAGGCGCCGGTCGATCGTTCGGTGCTGGGCGAGTGGCTGGCGGGCGACAATGCCCGGATCGATTCGATGTTGGCGGAGTTTCGCGACAGTATTATCGCCGAGCATGCGAATTTGCGGGCCGCGTTAAGCGAGGGCGACATCGCCGAATGTGGGATGGCGGTGCATCGCATTCGGGGGGCGGCGTTATCGATGGGCGCGAAACCCTTGGCGCGGGCGGCTGCGGCGATGGATGTCGCGGCGCGGGCCAAGGACATCGCGGGATGCCGTGCCGGGATCGATGCGTTGGAGTGGCAGTTAGGCCAGATGCTGGCGAATGTGCCGCGGCGGTCCGTCCGGTGAGAGCCGCCGGCCGGGGTGCGCGCGGTCGGGCGGCCGCGCGTTAGATGCCGGTCTGTTGGGGCGCGGCGTGAATCCGTTTCGGACGATACGGACGGGCCGGCTGGTGTTGACGCCTGTCAGTGGCGCCGATTTGCCCGATTTGCGCGCGATCAAGGCCGATCCGCGGGTGTTCGCCATCATGTTGGGGGGTGTTCGGAACGCGGCGGAAACGGCGGAGGATCTGGCGCGCGATGTCGGGACCTGGGGGGCTCGGGGGTATGGCATCTGGGCCATTCGGGAGCGTGGGGATGGGCGTTTCGTCGGGGTGACCGGGTTGGAGCCGCGGGCGGATGGGCGTGGCGTGGCGTTGCGGTTCGCGTTGTGGCCGGAAGCCCAGGGGCGGGGGCTGGCGCGGGAGGGGGCGGGGGCGGCGTTGCGTTTTGGGCACGATCGGGCGGGTTTGACGCGGATCGTGGCGGTGGCGCGGGAGACGAACTTCGCCTCGCGGACGGTGTTGGGGTCGATCGGGATGGTTCCGGTGGAGTTTTTCGTCCGCGACGGGCAGCGGATGGTGTTGTTCGAGAGTGTGCGTCAGGGCTGAGGGGGCGGGGGTCGGAGGGACGATTGGTCCGTTGCCGTGCCGTTTCCGGTAACCCGGTCAAGCCGGGTTGTGATGGTATTTGGTTGGGGTCGCGGCGGTATGTCGCTGGCGCGGATCGTTCAGTTCGCGTTTGTGGGGAGTGGCGCGCGGGGTTGGTCGTGCGTGCCGATGCGGATCGTGGGGGCGTCGGCGCGGGGCTCCTCCACCACGCCGACCATGGCCGCGGCGATCCCCGCGGCGCGCAGCGCGGCCAGACAGGCGTCCGCTCGTGCCATGGGCAGGCTCGCGAGCAGCCCGCCGGAGGTTTGAGGGTCGAGCAGGATCCGTTCGCGGGGTTCGGTGCTGAGATTGGGGGCCGCGCGCCAGTTGTCCGGCGCGAGCGTGCTTTCCACCCCTTGGGCGGCCAGTTCCAGGGCGCCGGGCAGCACCGGCACTGACTCGCGCCAGATCGTCGCGGCGGTGCCGGAGGCCCGGCAGATTTCCGCCAGATGTCCGGCCAATCCGAAGCCCGTGACATCCGTGCAGGCCACCGTGTCATGGGCGCGCAGGATTTGGGCGGCGGGTCCGTTACTTCGCCGCATTGAGTCAATCGCCGCCGCCAGCCAGCGCGCCCGCGCCAGTCCGCGCATATGGCCCGCCAGCACGATCCCGGTTCCCAGCGGTTTGGTTAAGATCAACCGGTCGCCCGGACGCGCGCCGGCTTTGCGGGTCAGCCCGGTTTCTTCGGCGAGGCCGGAGACCGCGAAGCCGAGCGCGGCTTCGGTGCCTTCGCCGCTGTGTCCGCCGATAAGCGCGCAGCCTTCCTCGCGAAACACGTCCGTCGCCCCGCGCAGCATGTCCGACAGACCGGCGCGCATTTTCGCGCCGGGTCCGTAGGGGATGGAGGCGACGGCCAGCGCGGTCCAGGGTTGGGCGCCCATGGCGTGCAGGTCCGACAGCGCGTGCGCCGCCGCGATCTGGCCGAACACATAGGGGTCGTCGAGGAAGGCGCGGAAATGGTCGACCGATTGGACCAGGAGTTTGCCGGGCGGCACGCGCAGCACGGCGGCGTCGTCGGGCGCGTCCAGGCCGATCAGCAGGCCCGGCGCGGCGGCGGCGGGCAGGTTGGCGAGGGCGCCCGCCAGGACCTCGGCGCCGACTTTCGCGCCGCAGCCGCCGCAGCGCATCGGGCCGTCCGGCGGGGTTGGCATCCGCATTTCGGTGTACATGCGCATCCAGCGCCGGTCGATCCAGTCTTTCCAGCGCCAGACGGCGGTTCCCGACACGGAGAGGCCGTTGCGCCAGGCGATGGCGCGGCCCGTGCCAAGGCCCAGGATGACGAGGGCCTCGCGCTGTGGGCGCCAGGGTTTCAGGGGGCGGTGGCGGGCGGCGCGGCGGAGGTTTTCCGCCAGATGCGCGCCCGCGCGCACGGCCCAGACGCCGGCTTTGGGGCGGAGGAAGCCTTGCACCGCGGCGCAGTCGCCGGCGGCGAAGATCGCCGGGTCGTTCAGGCTGCGCAGGGTGGCGTCGACCTGGACGCAGCCTTTGGCGTCGCAGGCGAGCCCGGAGTCGGCGAGGAAGCCCGGTGCCTCGACGCCGGTCGCGCGCAGGCAGGCGGCGGCGTCGAGAAAACTGCCGTCGGAGAGCGCGAGGCGGCCGTCCGCGAACACGCCGGCCATCGCGCCGCGGACGATTTCGACGCCGGCGTCGACCATCGCGGCGACGGCGATGCGGCGTGCCTTTTCCGGTGCCTCGATCAGCGGTTCGGCGCTGCCGGAGACCAGCGCGATCCGGTAACGGCCGCGGTAGCGGTGCGCCAAGGCCAGGGCCAGTTCGACGCCGGCCGGGCCGCCGCCGGCGACGGCGATGCGGGCGTGGTCGTCGAGGCCGGCCTCGATTTGGGCGAGGCGGGTCAGGAAGCGGCCGATCGGTTTCACCGCGATGCCGCCATCGGCGGGCACGGCGGGTTCGCCGCCGGTGTTGATCGAGAGGATGTCGAAGGGGATATCCGGGCGGCCGGGCACGGTGACGGCGCGGTCGAGGCGTTGGATCGCGGTGGCCTCGCCAAGGATCAGGCGGGCGCCGGCGGCGGCGGCCAGCGGAGCGAGGTCGATGCGGGCCTGGCGGGGTTCGTAGTCGCCGCGAATGACGCCGGGCAGCATGCCGGAATATGGGGTCTCGGGCTCGCGGCCGATCAGGGTGAGGCGGACGCCGGGCTCGGGCCGAAGCGCGAAACGGCGCAATACCTCCACATGCGCATGACCCGCGCCCAAGAGAACGATGTCCACTTCGATGGGGCCGGTTGCGCGCATGCCCCCAGACTAGCGCAAGCCGCGGCGATTCGCGCGGAGATGTGGGGGGCTTAAGGGAATCGGTGGAGCGGTGCGAACCTTGGGGCTCCGCCCCAAACCCCGCGGGGGCTTTGCCCCTCGACCCCACCAGGGCGGGGGCCCCCCGCCTTCGCAGGGGCAAGCCTGGACCCATTTAATTGGGGGAGATGAAGAAGGGGGCCTACTCGGACGTTGCAACCGCCTCGCATGGCCCCCTTCTTCATCTCCCCCAAAGAGACGGCATCCAAGGCCCTGCCTTGGCGGGGTCGAGGGGCAGCGCCCCCGTGGGGTCCGGGGCAGCGCCCCGGGGTTTCCACCGCTCCGCCGATTCCCTTAAGCCCCCCACATCTCCGTTGGGGGTTGTCAGGCCTTGGCGGCTCGGCGAGGTTTGTGGGGATGGGTTTCATTGGATGGGAGTGTGTGGGCACATGAGCTGGGATGCGGCGTATCGGGGGGTGAAGGTTGTCGATTTGACCGGGGGGGTCGCGGGGCCGTCCTGTGCGATGATGTTCGCGCAGCATGGCGCGGATGTGATCAAGGTCGAGACGCCGCATGCCGGTGGGGACTGGTCGCGGATTTTGGGCCGGACCTATCAGGATCACTCGGCGTTTTCGGTTTATGGCACGTTGGGCAAGCGCAGTGTCGCGGTGGATTTGAAGACGCCGGAGGGCAAGGAGATTCTCTGGCGGCTGACCGAGGGCGCGGATATTTTCATGGAGGGGTTTCGTCCGGGTACGATGAAACGTTTCGGCTTCGATTACGAGGCGGTGCGTGCCCGGGTGCCGGCGATTTTATATTACTCGATTTCGGGGTTTGGGCAGACGGGGCCTTTGGCGGCGCGTCCGGCGATGGATCCGGTGTTGCAGGCCTTCATTGGCATCGTGAACGAGAATCGGGGCGACCACGACCACCATCCGCACCGGTTCGCGATCTCGGCGATCGATATGTACACGGGTTTGCTGGGGTTTCAGGCGTTGTCGGCGTCGCTGTTCGTCCAGGCGCGGCAGAAGGAGAAGCAGGGCCGGTATTTGCAGGCGAGTTTGATGCAGGGTGGCGCGACCTTGTCGGTGATCCGGCTGATCGCGCAATATTTGGAGCGTGGTTCGGCGGCGCGGACGTCGATGCCGAACGGGGTGTTCGATACCGCCGATGGGCAGTTGAATGTGACGATGGTGCGCCCGACCGATTGGCCGCCGTTTTGCGATGTCATCGAGCGGGCGGATTTGCTGGACGATCCGCGGTTTTCGACTCACGCGGCGCGGGGGGCGAATCTGGACGGGTTGTATGGGGTCGTGCGTCCGGTGTTCAAGGCGAAGACGACGGAATGGCTGGCGAAGCGCTTCACCGAGCGCAACATCATGAATTATAAGGTCAACAGTTACGAGGAATTCCTGCGCGAGGAGCAGGTGGCCGCGACGGGGATTATTTCGTGGCTGGAGCAGCCGGGGTTCGCGGAGAAGGTGCCTATGCCGAACATTCCGGGTTTGCCGGATTTCGAAAGTGGGACGAAGCGCGCGCATGCGCCTCGGTTAGGGGAGCACACGCGGGAGGTTTTGCTGGAGCACGGGTACGACGAGGGGCAGATTTCCGCGTTGGCGGCGAAGAAGATCGTCGCGATACCGTGAGGCATTGGCGCGCGGCCCGGGTTCGGGCCGCGCGTGCGTTGTTTCAGAAGGGGCGATCTCCGGAAATCTGGGTGCGGTGCATGACGCGCCGCGCGGTGCCGTCGAATTCGTCGCGGCGGTGGAGCGCGGCGCGGTTGTCCCACAGGACCAGGTCGCCCAGCGTCCATTGTTGGGTCCAGCAATGTTCGGGCTGGGTTGCGTGGTGCCAGAGTGTGTCGAGCAGGGCCTCGCTGTCCGCGAGGTCGAGGCCGGGGATGTAGGCGTTGCGGCGGCGGCCGAGAAACAGGCAAAGGCGGCCGGTCGCGGGGTGGGTGCGGACGATCGGGTGGAGGGCGCCGGGGGTTTTTCTGGGGTCGGTCACGTCCTCGAAGCCGACGCGGAGTTGTCCGACGCTGTTCAGGCTGCTGTCGTGGACGCAGTTCAGCGCGCGGACGCGGGTCTGGATGTCGTCGGGGAGGGTTTCGTAGGCGGTGTACATGTTGGCGAAGCTGGTGTCGCCGCCTTCGGGGGGGATTTCCAGGGCGTAGAGGGCGCTGGCCATGGGCGGGATGGGATTATAGCTCATGTCGCTGTGCCATTTGGCTTCGTAGTTGCCGAGTCCGCCGATGGATTTGCCGTTCTCGACGACGTTTGAGATGATGTTGACGAAGCCGGACGCCGCGGCGGGGGAGCGTCCCTCCACCTGCGCGTGGCGGGGGTTGCCGTCGAGGGCGCCGAAGTTCCGGCTGAAGGCCATGAGGTGTTCGTCGGTCAGGTTTTGGCCCCGGAAGCGGAGGACCAGGTGGGTCATCCAGGCGCGGTGGATGGCGCCGAAATCCTCGGATGACAGGGGTTTCGACAGATCGGCGCCAATGATGTCGGCGCCGAGCGCGGCGCCGGAGGGCTGGACTTCGATCATGCGCGGGTTCCTCCGATTTGCGGGGGGAGCTTGCCTGGAATGGGCGCGCGTGGCCAGAGTTGGGCGTGGACCTGAAGGGGAGTGTGGCATGAGCCGCCGGTTGCGCGTCAATCTGTTCATTCACGGGCGTGGGCATCACGAGGCGGCGTGGCGGCATCCCCAGGGCTCGCCATACGCGCTGACCGATGTTCGTTACTATGTGGAACTGGCCCAGAAGGCGGAGGCCGGATGTTTCGACAGTGTGTTTCTGGCGGATCAGTTGGCGGCGGGGGACGATATTTCCCGGGCGCCTCGGACGTGGCTGGAGCCGGTGACGACGCTTTCGGCGCTGGCGGTGGCGACAAGCCGGATCGGGCTGATTGGGACCTGTTCGAGCACCTATACCGAGCCGTTCAATCTGGCGCGGCAGTTCGCCTCTTTGGATCACATTTCGAATGGGCGGGTGGGCTGGAACATCGTCACGAGCTGGCTGGTGGCGGCGGCGGCGAATTTCGGCGGGCAGGGGCAGTTGTCGCACGCGGAACGTTACGAGCGCGCGGAAGAATATATGCGGGTCGTGAACGGGTTGTGGGACAGTTGGGACGACGATGCCGCGATCGACGACCGGGAGTCCGGCCGGTATGCGCGGGAGGGGGCGATCCGGCCGATCGCGCACAAAGGACCGTTTTATCAGGTGATGGGGCCGATGAATTTGCCTCGGGGACCGCAGGGGCGGCCAGTGTTCGTGCAGGCGGGGTCTTCGGAGACGGGGCGGCGGTTCGCGGCGCGGCACGCGGAGGCGGTGTTCACGGCGCAGATGGAAAAGGCGACGGCGAAGGAATTTTATGGGGATTTGAAGCGGCTCGCGGTGGGGGAGGGGCGGGCGGCGGATCAGATTCTGATTCTGCCGGGGATTAGTCCGGTGATTGGCGGGACGGAGGCGGAGGCGCTGCGGATATCGCGCGAACTGAACGATCTGTCGGATCCGGAGGTGGGGCGGAAGCGGTTGTCGGGGCGGTTCGGCGGGTTCGATTTTTCGCATTTGCCGTTGGATACGCCGTTGTCGCCGGAGGATTTTCCCGATCCGGAGACGGTGGAGGCGGCGCGCAGCCGCACCGAGGTGATCGTGGGTCTGGTGCGGCGGGAGAAGCCGACTCTGCGGCAGTTGTTGGGATATTTGGCGGGCGCGCGCGGGCATTATGTCACGGCGGGGACGCCGGAGCAGATCGCGGATTTGATGGCGGACTGGTTCGAGGACGGGGCCGCGGACGGGTTCAATCTGATGCCGCCGGTGTTGCCGTGGATGTTGGATGTGTTCGTGGCGGAGGTGGTGCCGTTGTTACGGAAACGTGGGATTTTCCGGACGGAGTACGAGGCGGAGACGTTGCGGGGGCATTATGGGTTGAAGCGGCCGGGGGTTTAGGGCGGGTTTCGTCATCGCCGGCGGAGGCCGGCGATCCACGCTTTTCGCGACGTCGGGGACCCGAAGGCGTGGGTGGTCCGCCTTCGCGGACCATGACGAGGGATCCGCGCCACGACGGGATACGGCCCCCGGCGCGCCGGGGGGACTGTTTACGTGCGGCATTCGATCCCGGCTCCGCCGGTGGGGCGGGGCCGGGGGCAGGCGGGTCAGTGGTTGTTGCGGCTTTCGCCTCTTGTTTCGATGACGTTCAGGTAGAGGGTCGCGGGTTCCAGGCATGCGCCGGTGCTCATTTGGCCGACCATGGAGCGGTAGATTTCTTCCCATGGCGTCATGTTCGTCAGTTTCGGCGGGGTATAGGCGGCGCGGCGGGTTTCCATTTCGCCGGGGTTCAGCACCACATCGACTTTTCGCGTGTTGAGGTCGATGCGGATTTTGTCTCCGGTTTTTAACAGTGCCAGTCCGCCGCCGACGGCGGCTTCGGGGGAGATATTGAGGATGGAGGGGGAGCCGGAGGTGCCGGACTGGCGGCCGTCGCCCATGGTGGGCAGGGTCATGACGCCTTTTTTCATCAGGGCGGCGGGGGGCTGCATGTTCACGACCTCGGCGCTGCCGGGGTAGCCGACGGGGCCGCAGTTGCGGATGATGAGGACGGATTGTTCCTCTATGTTCAAAGATGGGTCTTCGATGCGGTTGTGGTAGTCTTCGGGGCCTTCGAAGACGATGGCGCGGCCTTCGAAGACGTTGGGGCGGTCTGGGTTGGACAAGAAGCGTGCCCGAAAATCCTTGTCGATGACGGAGATTTTCATCACCGCGCTGTCGAAGATATTGCCGGACATGACGACGTAGCCGGCGGCGGGGAGCATGGGCTCGGCGTAGGAACGGATGACTTCGCGGTCGCCGTCTTGTGTTCCGGCCAGGTTTTCGGCGATGGTTTTGCCGGTGACGGTCATGGCGGCACCGTTGAGTTTGCCGGCCTGGAGAAGTTCTTTCATCACGGCGGGGACGCCGCCGGCGCGGTGGAATTTTTCTCCGAGGAAGCGGCCGGCGGGTTGCACATCGCATAACAAGGGCACGTCGGGGCCGAGGCGTTGCCAGTCGTCGAGGGAGTGATCGACGCCCATGTGGCGGGCGATGGCGACCATGTGTATCGGGCAGTTGGAGGAGGCGCCCAGGGCGGCGGCGGCGACGACGGCGTTCTCGAAGGCGGCTTTTGTCATGATATCGGATGGGCGGAGGTTTTCTTTTACCATTCCGACGATGCGTTTGCCGGTTTCGAAGGCCATCCAGCCGCGTTCTCGATACGGGGCTGGAATGGCGGAGCAGCCGGGGAGGGACATGCCCAGGGCCTCGGCGAGTCCGTTCATTGAGGAGGCGGTGCCCATGGTGTTGCAATGGCCGACGGAGGGCGCGGACGAAGATACCATCTTCATGAATTCGTCGTAGTCGATTTTGCCCTCGGCGAAGAGTTTGCGGCCTTCCCAGACGATCGTTCCGGAGCCGGACAGGCGTCCTTGCCACCAGCCGTCGAGCATGGGGCCGCCGGAGAGCACGATGGCCGGGATGTTCACGGTGGCCGCGCCCATCAGGCAGGCGGGGGTGGTTTTGTCGCAGCCGGTGGTCAGCACGACGCCGTCGAGCGGGTAGCCGTGCAGGACTTCCACGAGGCTGAGATAGGCGAGGTTGCGGTCGAGTGCCGCGGTAGGGCGTTTGCCGGTTTCCTGTATCGGATGGATGGGGAATTCGAGTGGGACGCCGCCGGCGTCTCGGATGCCGTCGCGGACGCGGGAGGCGAGTTCGATGTGGTGGCGGTTGCAGGGGGAGAGGTCGGAGCCGGTCTGGGCGATGCCGATGATGGGTTTGCCGCCGCGCAGTTCGTCCGGCGTGATGCCGTAGTTCATGTATCTTTCCAGATACAGGGCGGTGAGGGCGGGGTCGGCCGGGTTGTCGAACCAGCGGCGGGAGCGGAGGCGTTTGTCGCCGGTGTTGTCGTGCGCGGTCATGGGCCGGTCCTCCTTGGTGGTGTCGGGCGGGAATGTGCGGGGGCGCGGGGGGCGGTGCAAGGCGGGGTGGGCCGCGCCAGTGGGAGCGGCCAGTGGGGGGAGCGGTTTACGCGTGTGTCCCGCCGAACCGGGCTGGATTGACGAACCTCCGGGCACGGTTCACGCAGACCGCATGCTGACTCGCATCGAAAACCTGCTCGACCCCACCGGGGGCACGCCCAGTCCGCCGCCGAATGCGGGGCTTGTCCGCTTTCACTGGCATTTCATCCGTCAGGCGCCGTGGGTCGCGGTGGCGTTGTTCGCGATTGGCGGATTGCTGGCGATTCTCGATACGGCGATCCCGACCTCGATTGGGCGGGTTGTGGGCTTGGTCACCACGCATACGCCGGAGGCGTTGTTGCGGGACCGGTGGGTCGATTTGCTTGTCATGGCGGCGATCGTCGGGGTCGCGCGTCCGACGACGATGCTGATTCATAATGTTCTGGTCAATCAGATCGTCAATCCGAGCTTTACAAATCTCGTCCGTTGGCAAAATCACTGGCATGTTGTCCGGCAGAGTTGGACGTTTTTTCAGAACGATTTCGCGGGGCGCATCGCCAACCGGGTGATGCAGACGGGTCCGTCGATGCGCGAGTCGCTTGTCATGGCATTCGACGCGGCCTGGTATATTCTGGTTTACGCCACCTCCGCGCTGATCTTGCTGGGTTCGCTGGATTGGCGGCTGACGTTGCCGATCTCGGTCTGGTTTGTTTTTTACCTTTCAATGCTCAGGTATTTCGTGCCCAGACTGCGCGAGCGGTCGCGGGCCATGTCGGAGAAACGATCGACGCTGATTGGGCGGATTGTCGATAGTTACACCAACATCCTCACCGTAAAATTGTTCGCCCGCGCGCGGGACGAGGACGCGTTTGTCCGCGAATCGATCGACGAGCACACCGCGGCGTCGCGGGCGCAGTCGCGGATGACGACGGCCTATACGATGGTTCTCGGGTTCATGAACGCGTCGTTGATCGTGGCGACCTCGACGATCGCGATTTGGCAGTGGTCTTTGGGCCATATTGGCGTGGCCGCGGTCGCCACCGCCATTCCGATGTCCTGGCAATTGACCAATATCGCGGGTTGGGTCGCGCGCAGTGTCACCGGCATCTTCGAAAATATCGGCACGGTGCAGGATGGCATGCGTTCGATCGATGTTCCCCGGCTGATGCCGGATCCGCCGGGCGCCAGGGATCTTGAAATTCGCGGTGGCGAGATTCGTTTCGAGAATCTTCATTTCGACTATGGGCGTCAGTCCCGGCCTGGCGGGGTGTTGCGTGGGATCGACCTGGTCATCGCGCCGGGCGAGCGGGTTGGGCTCGTCGGTCCGTCGGGCGCGGGCAAGTCGACTTTGGTCAATTTGTTGTTGCATTTTTACGACCCGGGTCAGGGGCGTATTCTGATCGACGGTCAGGACATCGCGGGGGTGACGCAGGAATCCCTCCGCACCCAGATCGCGATGGTAACCCAGGACACGTCGTTACTGCACCGCTCCATCGCGGAAAACATCCGGTATGGCCGTCCCGATGCCACGCCCGAGATGATCGAAGCGGCCGCTCGCCAGGCCGAGGCGCATGGTTTCATCGAAACCCTGGAGGACTGGCACGAGCGCACGGCCTACGACGCCCATGTCGGCGAGCGCGGGGTGAAACTTTCCGGTGGGCAGCGCCAGCGCGTCGCCTTGGCGCGTGTTATTCTTAAAAATGCGCCCATTCTGGTTTTGGACGAGGCGACTTCCGCGCTGGATTCAGAGGTTGAGGCCGCCATTCAGAGCCAGCTCGACGGATTGATGGATGGGCGCACCGTGATCGCCATCGCGCATCGTTTGTCGACGATTTCGCGGATGGACCGGTTGATCGTGCTCGACGAGGGGCGGATCGTCGAGGCCGGGTCGCATGCCGAGCTGCTGGCGATGGACGGTGTTTACGCGCGTCTGTGGAACCGCCAGTCCGGCGGCTTCGATCCGTTTCTGGCGGAAGCCGGCGCGAAGTGACCGTCCCGCCGGTGAGAATGCCGGTGTGGCCGCTGCTGGCGACGCTGGCCGTGCAGACCTTGGCCACCATGTCGCTGTATTCGCTGCCGACGCTGGCGCCGGAAGTCGCGCGAGACCTGCGCGTCAACGGCAACCTCGTCGGCGGTTTCGTCGCGACCGCGTATGGCGTCGGCATTGCCTCGGCGTTGCTGTCGCCAGGTCTGATCCGGCGGTACGGCGGTGTCAGGGCGACACAGGCGGTGCTGCTGGCGGCGATTGGCATGCTCGCGATCGCCGCCGCGAGTTTCGGCGTTTGGACCATGGCGCTGGGCGCGGCGGTTCTGGGTACCGCGTACGGCGCCGCCGCCCCGGCCAGCACGCATCTGCTGGTGCCGCACACGCCGAAGCCGATTTTCAACATGGTGATGTCGTTGCGTCAGATCGGCGTGCCGTTGGGCGGGGTGTTCGCCGCCCTGATCCTGCCCTGGCTGGTGCCGGTTCTGGGGTGGCGCGGCGCTTTGGCGGTGCAAATGGTGCCGATCGCGTTGCTGATCGCGGCGATGGAAATGCCTCGTAAGGCCTGGGATGCCGATCGCGATCCGCGGGTTCGTCCCTGGGGGCGCACCTGGCTGCAACCTTTCGCGTTGTTGCGGGACCGCCGTATTCTGCGGCTGTCCGCCGGGACGTTTGTCTATTCTGGGCTGTCGTTGTGTTTCGTGTCGTTCATGACGGTGCATTTGACCTCGGCCGTCGGGCTCGACCTGATCCGGGCGGGGCAGTTGCTGGCGGTCTATCAGATCGCCGGGTCGGTCAGCCGTCCCATCTGGGGCTGGATCGCGGATCGGTTTCTCTCGCCCATGCGGCTTTTGGCGGTTCAGGGTCTGGGCATGGCGGTTGCCGCCGTTCTCTGCGGCCGGTTCGGTCCGGACTGGTCCGGTGCCGGGCTGTTCGCGGCGGTCCTGTTGGCCGGGGTCACGGCCGGCGGCTACACCGGGCTCGCTTATGCCGAATACGCCACGCTCGGCGGTGCCCGCCGGACCGAGGCCACGGGTCTCGGCACCGCCATCTTGTTCGCCGGTGTGCTGCTGATTCCGCCGCTGTTCGGTGCCTCCGTCACGCTGCTGGGCGGTTACGAGGCCACCTGGCGCGCCATGGCGGTGCTGGCGTTGGGCGGTGGCGTGCTGCTGGGGTGGCCGCGGGCGAGGGACTGACGCGCGGCTGTTTCCGCCGGGCAGGTTTTGCCTGGATGGCCCGGCCGCGACGGTTTCCCCGGCCCGGACCAGCCCGCGGCCGCGCGGGCCCAGGGGCGGCGCCGTCTTGTCCGGCCGCGCGAGACCCGTTCTCGTTCCGCCGCGCGCGGTAAACCGGCTTTTTTCCCGGTTTGCCCGCGGTCATGGGCGCTCCTGCCTCTTTGGCACGGCGTTTGCGTGGAGGAGGCCGTCAACGCCTCGAGGCAATCCGCCGTGTCCGGCCAGGTCCAATCGCAGTCCCTGTTCTCGCTCTCCGGTCAGCCCGGACGTCCCGCCGCCGGGGCGCCCGACGCCGCGGCCGCAAGCGCCTTTTCCGGCGTGCTCGCCGGGCTGTTACCCGCCGCTGGGGACGCGGTGGCGGACATGGGACAGGCCGCGCCCGTGCCAGAGATCTCCTTGGCGCGGCTTTTCGGCGCCCCTCTCCCCATGCCGCCTGGGCCGGCGGCACCCGTTTCCGGGTCCGGTCCGCCGTCCTTTGTCCGGGGAATGCGGGTTGCCGCTTTTTCGCAAACGATCCCGGCAGAGAGCCCACCGGAGATCCCGCCGCCCGATGGCGCGACTCCCGCGTTCCCGCCGGGATCGTCACCGCTCCCCCCTTTGACCGCTGCCCCCGCGGCGTCAGCACCCGATCCGGCGGCCCCCCAAACGATGCCGGCGGCTTCCTTGGTGGCTCAGCCTTCGGGTTACGCCCGCACCGGCGGCGCGCCGCCGGGCGACGCGTCGTCGAGATTGAGCGGCGCCGTTTCGAGCGGTGCCCCGCGGGGTGTTTCCCCATTGAGCAGAGTCTCTTCGGACGGTCCTCCCGCGGGCGCGCCGAAACTGGAAGCGCCAAACCCCAACGTGGACGTTCCAGACCAGCCCGTGCCGGCCCCCCCGGCGCCCGGTCAGCCCGCCGCCGAAATGCCGGACCCGCAACTGGATGCCGCCGATCGTGGGGCCCGCGCCCGTCCCGCGCGCGACAATTCGCGTCCCCGGGAAGAGGAAGCCACCGAAACCCGTCCATCGCCGCCGGATCGTCCCGGCGAGGCGCCCGGTTTGGCGGCCGATCCACGTCCAGACCCCGCGCCGCCCGTGCCGGAAGCCGGACCGCCGTCGGGCATACAAGCCGATGCCCTCGGGCTGTCGCCCGGCGGTCTTAATCCGACCGGGCTCAACGCGACCGGTGTCACCCTGTCGGGCGCCGACGGCCTCGGAAAGACCGGGGGGGACCCCGTCCAGACCGCCAGCCCCGCGGCGGCAAAGCCGCGTTCGGGCGCGGCACGAGACCTCGCGGGCGGGGTGGGCCCAGGGGACAATCCGGACAATTCGGACAATCCGGACGATCTGTCCCCCGCCGCCGCTGTTCCGGTCCTGACCATGACGGTCCCGGACCCCGCTCCCCCACCGCCGCTCGCCTCTCCGGCCGCCACCGTCGCGGGGGAGGGAGGGGCATCCCGCCCCGCCGGTCCCGCCGCGGCGCGTCTTTCGCCGATCCCGCACCGGCCCGGTCCCGGTCCCGGTCCCGGTTCCGGTCTGGGTTCCGCGCCCGGACCTGGACCCGGACCCGGCGCCGCCGGGGAACCGGACCGCGCCGGCGCCCCCTTCAGCGGTTTTTCAGTTTCCGGCATGGCGGACATGGCGCCGCCGCCGGACAGCCTCCCGCCCGCCGCTGGTCATGCCGCGCCTGTCCCGGAGCTCGCCGCCGCGCCGCCGCGGGCCGAGCCTCCACCCGCCGCCGCCCCTCCCGCCGCGTCTCCCCTTGGGCGCCCCCCGCCCCCCGCCGAACAGATCGGCGCCGCGCTGGTCGCCACCGCGACGGCGCCGGGCGGCACCCAGACCGTTACCGTCCAGCTTCACCCCGAAGACCTTGGCGAGGTTCGCATCCGGATCGACCGCGCCATCGGAGGTTTCGCCCATGTCGCCATTTCCGCCGCCCGGCCCGAGACCCTGCGCCTGTTGCGCGAGGACGAGCCTGGATTGCGCCGCGTTCTCGACGACGCCGGCCTGCCGCCGGAGGGCCGGACGGTGAGTTTCGACGTCCCGCCGCCGCAACCTGTGGCCCCGCACGCCCGTTTCGATGTTTTGTCCACGGGGTCCGGCGGTGCGGGCCAGGGCGGCCAGCACATGGCGGGTGGCGGCCGGAATGGCGACACCGCCTCCGGCCGCGGCCAGGACCCGGCTCAGGACCCGGTGGCGGATCGCGATTCGCCGCGAGGGCGGTGGGCGCGGGCCGGTCTCGACATCGTTGCCTGATCGAGGAGAAACAGCATGGCTTCCATCGCGGCGCCCGCGTCCATCGCCCAGACAGTCCAGTCCGGCAAGGTTTCCGCTCCGGGTGCGTCCCTGGGCGTGTCCCCGGCGCCGGGCGCGCTGGGCAAGCTCAGCTCCAATTTCGGGGATTTTCTGCATTTGCTGATGGTGCAACTGAAGAACCAGGATCCCACGGCGCCGATGGACGCCAATCAGTTCACCTCCGAACTGGTGCAATTCTCCAGCGTCGAACAGCAGATCGCGACCAATACGAGTCTCACCCAACTGATCCAGTTGACGCAGACGGCGGATGTCACCCAGTCGTCGTCCGTCGTCGGCAAGCAGGTCACGGTGCAGGCCCCCCAGGTCGCGCTGCAAAAGGGGAGCGCGAAGCTGGGCTTCACGGCGCCGGCCGGGCAAAATGTGTCGGTGTCCGTGCTGGACGCGAGCGGCAAGACGTTGCGGCAGGTGGCGATCAAGGCCCAGACGGGCGACAATACCTGGACCTGGGATGGCAAGAGCGACACCGGCCAGACCGTGCCGGACGGTGCCTATACCGTCGCGGTGACCGGCGGACCGGCGGGCAGCCCGGCGCAGGCGCTGCCGTTCACCGTCACGGGCACCGCGACCGGGGTTCAGGTCGCCAACAACACGGTCAATTTGCAAATCGGCGGGTTGATCGTGCCGTTCAGCGCGATCCGCTCCGTTGGCGATTGAGACCGGCCCGCGTCAATCCGCCCGATCCTACCGAAAGGTTTACGTCCGCGTTCACGCTTCGCCAGGTATTTGCCGCTAACCCCGGGTCCCACGACACGACACGGGACCACAGATGCCGGAGCGCCCGCCTGGCCGCCAAAACGGCGGCGCCTGAATGGAGATCGCGCCGGGATCGCGCATCCGCGCGCGAGGGTTGACCTGGGAGGTCCTGGAAACCCTTCGCGCGGGTTCGTGCGAGAAGCTCTCCTTGCGTTGCGCCACGGGCGATCTGGCCGGGCTCGAATGGGAGATGTTCGTTCCGCCTGAGACCGTCGAACCCGACGCGCCGGTGTTCGATTTTCGCCGTCCCGCGCCGTTACCTCTTTGGCGCCTGTCGCAGCGGGCGCATGTGTTGGGCGCCTGCGTTGGCGGCGAACCCATTGCCACGGCCGAGCCGGGACGTTTGCGGATCGAACCGTTTCAACGGGTGGCTTTGGCGCGCGCGCTGGATTTGCCGCGTCCGCGCCTGCTGCTGGCGGACGGTGTGGGTCTTGGCAAAACCGTGCAGGCCGGGCTGATCGCCGCCGATCTGATCGCCCGGCGGCGCGCGCACCGTATTCTGATCGTCTGCCCGTCAGGGCCGCTGGCGCGGCAATGGGACCAGGAGACACGGCTGCGCTTCGGCCTGAAATTCGTCTCCGCCGCTTCCGCCGCCGAACTCGCCGACCTGCGCCGCGACCGGGAACGTGGCGCGAACCCGTTCGACGCGGTGCCGCTGTGTCTGACGACCTGGGATTTCGCCAAACAGGACCATGTGCTCGACGATATCGAGCTTTCCGCCTGGGATCTGGCGATTCTCGACGAGGCGCATCACGCCTTTGGCCCGGCCGGTGGCGGCGAGACCACGCGCCGGCGGCGGCTGGCGGAGGTGCTGGCGCGGCGGTCGGATGGGTTGTTGCTGCTGACCGCCACGCCGCATGACGGCCACGACGCGCATTTCGCCTCGCTGATCGCCTTGCTGGACCCGTCTTTGACCGATGGCGCCGGCGGGTTGATCGGGCGCGAGTACCGCCGCCATGTGGTGCGCCGCCTGAAATCCCATATTCGCGATCCCCGCACCGGCGCGCCTTTGTTCCGGCGGCGGACGATTCAGCCGGTGAAAGTCGACACCAAGGGGCCCGAGCATGCGCCCGCGCGCGCCTTTCATCGCGCCTTGACCGCTTTCGTCGTGCCCCGCCTGCGCGCGCCGCGCGGACCCGGCGGCGGCGATGCCATCGCCTTCGTCAGCCTGTTGAAACGTTCCGTTTCCACCGTCGCCGCCTGCGCCGCCACGTTGCGCGTCGTGGCCGGGCGCCTGGCGCTGGGCGAAACCGGCGTGGCGGACCCGAAGGCGGCCCAGACCGAGCGGGCCCGTGCCTTGCGCCGCTGGCGCCGCCACGCGGCTCGTTTCGGCGCGCTCGACATGTTCGAAGATGCCGCCCGGCACGAGGCCGAGGCCGAGACCATGGCCGCCGCGCTGCGCCGGGAATCGGCGGCCGGGCTCGACGAATTGCTCGTGTTGAGCGCGGCGGCGGCGGCCGCCGATCCGAAACTTGGCGCTCTGGTCCAGGAGGTCCGTCTGATCCGCGCGGAATGGCCGCGTGCGAATATATTGGTTTATACCGAATACACCGACAGCCAGGCCGCGGCCGTCGACACGTTGCGGGTCGAAGCGGGGCTGGCCGGGGAGATCCTGACGATCGGCGGCGAGGACAGCACCGAAATCCGCTCCGCCGCCGCCGAGCGTTTCGCCACGGAAGACGGGCTTATTCTCGTCGGCACCGACGCGCTGGCGGAAGGGCTCAATTTGCAACGGCGTTGCTTTCATTTGATCCACCTGGATTTGCCGTACAACCCCAACCGGCTGGAACAGCGTAACGGGCGCATCGACCGTTACGGCCAGACCAGAGATCCCGATATCCGGTATCTGTATTTGCCCGGAACGTTCGAGGAGCGGCTGCTGCTCCATCTGATCGCGAAATACGAAAAATCCCGGGCCGCGCTGGATGTCATGCCGGACACGCTGGGCGTGGCCGCCGCCGGGGACGCCGAACCCAGGGGATCGCTGACCCGGGGACTGTCGGAGGACCCCGCCGATCTGTTTCCGCCAGACCGCGACGCGATCCGGCCGTTGCGCGGCGACCGGGACAATCCGGGGGGGGACGATCCGGGGGGCGCCGCCGTTCTCGCCTTGATCCGCGACATCGACCGCGCCTTCGAAGGTTTCGAGCGCATGGCCGTCGCGCATGGTTGGTTCGATGGGGGGCGAGTCGATAGGACGCCCGCGACACCGCCGCCGTTCTCCGAAACGGCGGATATGTGCCTCGCCGATTTCGTCGCCGCCGTGGCCGCGGCGGAAACCGGCGCGCCGGTGGCGGAAGGCGAGACATTGCGTCTCCCGCCGCGCTGGATGGAAGGTCTGGAGGGTTTGCCGGGCCTCGATCCCGCCGGGAATATCGCGCGGTTCACGCGCGATCCGGAGACGTTCCGCGACCGCGACGGACAGCCCGTCGCGTTTCTGGGCCGCGCCCATCCGCTGGTGCTCCGCGCGTTGCGCGAAGCCGGCCGGACGCCGGCCTGTGTGGCCCATGCGCGCGCCGGGCGGGCGGGTTTGCTGTCCACCTTTCTGCTGGAAATCCACGCCGGGCAACGGCTGTTGCTGCGCCGCCCGGTGGCCATTCTGTCCGGGCCCGGCGCGCCGCCCGTCGAAACCGATCTCCGCGCCTGGTTGGGCGAGGGTGTTTTGTCGCCCTTGGCGCCGGGCTCCGTGCCCGAAATTCCAGAGATATGGATCGCCGGGGCGCGCGGTGCGATGGACGGGATCTCGGTCAGGGCGCGCGACGCCGTGGCGCAAAGCCTCGCATTGCGAAAACCCCTGGCCCGGGCCCGCTGGTCGCGGTGGGCCGACGCCGAGGCCGCGCGTGTTTGCGGCGCTTACGTGCCGCCGGTGCCCGACCTGTTCGGCGCCCCGCCGCCCGGCCCGGCCTGGCGGCACGAGGCCGATGCCGAACAGCGGCTGATCCTGTTCGCCACCAGCCCGGACAGCCCCCCCGGCAAACGCCGCGAGGCCAACGCCGCGCTGGCCATTTTTCGCGCGGCATGGGCCGGGCAGGGCGCCCCGCCCATCGCGACCCATCGTCCGATCGGGCTTTTGGTCCTGGTGGCCGATGCCGGGCGATGACCTCGCGCTGTCGGGGACGTTGTTTTCCCCGGTCTTCGTGGCGCGGGAACTGCCGGTGCTGCTGGCGCGCTCGCGGCCAAGGGGGGGAACAGGGGATGGGACTGGGGACGGCTGGGCGCGGGTGAAAGCGGGGCTTCTGGCCCTGGCCGGCACAGTCGGACCAACCCGGGTTCTGCGCCATGCGGTCGCGCCGCTGGCCGATGCCTTGGGATTTCAGCCGCCGCGCCGGTCCGCGCCGGTCGAAACCCGCGACGGCGCGGAAGACGGCGGTTACCTGCTCGCCGCGCCCGAGGGGCCCGGTCTTCGCGTCTGGCCGGTCGAGGCCGGACGGCCGCTCGACAGCGGCGCGAAACGCGGCGCCAGCCCGGTCCGCGCCGCGTTCCGGGTGCTGCGCGTGTGTGGCGAGACGATGGGCCTGGTGCTGAACGGCCACGAATTGCGTCTGCTGCTGCACGATCCCAATGGCGGCGAGGGGCAGGCGATCGCGGCGCTGGCGGGGCGGTCCGGCTGGGCCGCGCATGCGAGCCCGCCGCCGTCTTTTGTCACGCTTTCCGCGCTCGCCTCGCCCGCGGGGATCGTCGCCGCCGCCGGGATTTTCGAGGCGGCGCATGCCCACCAGGCCGCCGCGGCCAAATCGTTGCGGGCCCAGACCCGCGCCGCGATCGCGGATTTCGCCGGCCAGGTCCTGGACCATCCAGCCAACCGCGGCCAGAATCCCGATCCGGGCCTGATCTGGCGTCAGGCACTGACGATCGTTTACCGATTGTTGTTCGTTCTGAAAATGGAAAGCGCCACCGGGCCGGGACAGGGTTTCGGCTTCGCCAACGCCGCCGCCTGGCGCCGCGATTTGTCGCCGGGCCGCGCGCTGGCGCCACTGGTCCGCCGCCTCCTCGATCTGGAGCACGACACCGGGCGGATGCTGGAACAGGGGTTGCGCCTGCTGTTCGGCGTGCTGCGCGATGGGCTCTCGCACGCGGATTTTTCCATTGCGCCTTTGGGCGGCGGGCTGTTCGATCCCGCCGCGACCGCCTGCCTCGACGGCCTGGTCTGGGGCGAGCGGGCGGTGGCGTTGTTGTTGGACCGGCTGCTTTGGACCGCGCCCGGCGCCGGGGAACGGGATCGCGTGCATTACGGTTTCCTCGATGTCGAGGAACTCGGCCATGTCTACGAATCCCTGCTCGACCTGGAACCGGCGGGCGAGGGGCCGTTTCAGCTCCGCGCCGGTTCGCGCCGCCGGACCGGCGGGTCTTATTACACGCCGCGCGCCTTTGTCGGGTTTTTGGTCAGGGAAACCTTGTCGCCGTTGACGGCGCGCGCGGTGGACGCCGCCGATCCCGCCGCCATCCTGCGCGTCAAAGTCTTCGATCCCGCGATGGGTAGCGGTCATTTCCTGGTGGAATCCTGCCGTTTCCTGGCGGCGGCGCTGTACGAGGCCTGCCAGCGTTGCGACGCGATCGCCACGCCAGAGGCGCGCGCGCGGGTCGATGCCTTGCCGGATCCGGACCGGCGTCTCGCGGCGTATTTGCCGGCGCGCTGCCATGGCGGGGCGGCGCCCGGACCGGCGCGGGAACGGGCTTTGGCGATCTGCCGCAGACTGGTCGCGGTGCATTGCCTGTACGGTGTGGATCGCGATCCGATGGCGGTGGAGCTTGCGAAACTCTCGATCTGGCTGGAATCCTTCGCCGAGGGCCTGCCGCTGACCTTCCTGGATCATCGCCTGTTACAGGGCGATTCGATCGCGGCGCCGTTTTTTGACCAAATGTGTCGGCTTCCCGTTGGCGGCGGCGAACTGGATCCCTTGTTGGCCGGCGAGGTCGTGGCTCGCCTCGATGCCGCGCGGGCCGCGGTCGCGGCGGAAATCCGGACATTGGACGGCGATATCGGCGCCAGCCTCGCCGAAATCGCGGCGAAGGAAGCGGCGCGGGCGCGGCTGGACGCGGCGTTGGCGCCGCTGCGCGCTTTGGCGCGGGCCTGGTCGGGCGCGGTGGCCACCGGCGCCCGGGAGGCCAACGACGCCTGGCTCGGCCTGGCCCATGCCGTCGCCGAGACCGGCGCGCCGCCGGACCGTCCGCATGCGCATCAGGCGCGGCTGCTGGCCAAGGGCGCGGATGCGCTGCCGCTCGATCTGATATTTCCGGACGTTTTCGCGCATGGCGGTTTCGACGCGGTGCTCGGCAATCCGCCCTGGGATGTCGTGCATTATCAGACGCGGGAGTTTCTCGCCCCTTTCGATCCGGCGATTCTGGCCGCGCCGACGAAGCGGGAGCGCGATGCCATCGAGCGGCGGTTGCTGGAAGATCCCGCCATCGCCGCCGAATTCGGCCAGTACCGGGCCGGGTTCGCGGAACGCAAACGTCTGTGCGACCGGCTGTTTCCCCGCGCCGGTCCGACGGGCTCGATCGATCTGTTTCAGATTTTCGCGCAGCGCATGATGGATTGCATGGGGCCCGAGGGGGCGCTGGGTTTCGTCGTGCCGTCCTCGCTGCTGGCCAACGAGGGCACCGCGGGGCTGCGGACGGAAATGCTGACTCGGACGCGGCTCGAAACCTGTTTCACCTTCGAGAACCGCCGCAAATTGTTCGATATTCACGCCAGTCTGAAGTTTTCCGCGATCGTCGCGCGGCGGCCCGGTCCGACCGGGACGTTTCGCTGCGCGTTCTATCTCGACGGGCTCGCCGCGCTGCGCGAACCGGATCGGATCATGTCGTACGACCGCGCTTTTCTGACGGCGTCGGGCGGGGAACACGCTTCGTTCCTGGAACTGCGCGGCGCCGAGGATTTGCGGATCGCACGGGATTTGTTCGTGGATCGCCCCGACATGAAAAGCTGGATGGCGGCGCGCGGCATCGTGTTCGGCCGGGAGGCGCATATGACAGACGACGCCTGGCGCTTTTCGCCCGCCGGGACCCTGGATGCGCTGCCTCTGCATGAAGGCAAGACATTCCATCAATACACCGACCGCTGGAAAGCGCCGCCGCGCTACGCGATCCGCCGCGACGGGCTCGACGGCAAACCCGCCTGGCTGCGGGCGGCCAGGCATTATCGGCTGGTGTTTCGAGAGATCGCCCGTTCGACCGACGAGCGCTCGACGATCGCCGCGATTCTGCCGCCCGACCATTTGTGCGGTCATAAGGCGACCTGCGAGAAAACGCCTTGGGCGCGGCCCGATGCCGCGGCGCTGGCGCTGTGCGCGATTTTCAATTCGTTTGTTTTCGATTGGTGCGTCCGGCAAAAAATCGCCGCCAGCCTCAGCCTGTTCATGCTGAACGCCTGTCCGGCGCCGTCGTTGAGCGAGGCGGCTTTGGCGTTTCTGGCGCGTGGCGCCGCGCGGTTGTCGTTTCGTCCGGGGGCGTACGATTCGTTATGGCAGGAGCAACTGGGTTCCCATGCGCCGGGACCGCCGGACGATCCCGCGGGGTTGCGGGCCGCGCTGGATGCCGCGGTGGCGCATGGTTACGGTCTGACGCGCGCGGGCTATGCCCATGTGCTCTCAGGATTTTCGCACAAATCCAACGCCGGGGCGCCGGCGTTGTGTCTGGCGGCGTTCGAGGAATACGAGGAGAGGGGCGAGGCCGGATTTTTCGAGGCATACGATATTCGGGAATAATGACTGCCGCGCGGTGGCCACGCGGGCCGGCGTCGTCACCCCACGATCGACAGCGCCACCGCCTCGCCGACCTTGATCCCGTCCACGCCGGCCGACAGGATTCCGCCCGCGTAGCCCGCGCCTTCGCCCGCCGGAAACAAGCCCATTGTGTTCAGGCTTTGAAAATCCGGACCGCGGGAAATCCGCAACGGCGAGGATGTGCGTGTTTCCACGCCCGTCATGACCGCGTCCGGCATCGCGAAACCGGCGATACGGCGGTCGAACACCGGCAGCGCCTCGCGGATGGCCTCGATGGCATAGTCCGGCAGGCAGGCGGCGAGGTCCGTCATGTGCACGCCTGGCTTGTAGGACGGTGTCACCGATCCGATCGCCGTCGAGGCCCGGCCGCCGAGAAAATCCTCCACGCGCTGTCCCGGTGCCACGTAATCGCCGCCGCCGGCGGCGAAGGCCAGCGCTTCCCAGTGACGTTGAAAATCCATCCCCGCCATCGCGCCACCTGGGTAATCCTCGGGCGAGATGCCCACGACGAGGCCGGCGTTGGCGTTGAATTCCGCGCGGGAATACTGGCTCATGCCGTTGGTCACGACCCGGCCGGGTTCGGACGTCGCGGCGACCACGCGTCCCCCTGGGCACATGCAAAAACTGTAGACGGAGCGGCCATTTTTCGCGTGGTGGACCAGTTTGTAATCGGCCGCGCCGAGCAGCGGATGGCCCGCGAAGCGGCCGAAGCGGGCCTTGTCGATGAGTGCCTGGGGGTGTTCGATTCGCACGCCGATGGAAAACGGTTTCGGTGTCATCGCGACGCCGCGCGCGTGCAGCATGGCGAAGGTTTCGCGCGCGCTGTGGCCGATGGCCAGCACCACGCGATCGGTGGCGATGGTTTCCCCGGTTTCCAGTTCCACCGCGCGCACGCGGCGCGTCCCGCCGGGGTTTTCCGAAATATCGATATTCGAGACTTTTGACTCGAACCGGTATTCGCCGCCCAGGGCCTCGATTTTGGCGCGGATTGCTTCGACGATGGTGACCAGGCGGAAGGTGCCGATATGCGGTTTCGCGGACCACAGAATTTCTTCCGGCCCGCCGGCCGCGACGAACTCGGTCAGGACTTTGCGGCCAAGGTCGCGGGCTTCCTTGATGCCGCTGTAGAGTTTGCCGTCGGAAAACGTGCCCGCGCCGCCTTCGCCGAATTGCGCGTTGCTTTCGGGTGTCAGGACGCCCCGGCGCCACAACGCCCATGTGTCCTTGGTGCGCTCGCGGACGATCTTGCCGCGCTCGAGGATGAGGGGACGGAAGCCCATTTCCGCCAGCACCAGCGCCGCGAACAGCCCGCAGGGGCCGCCGCCGATCACCACGGGGCGCGAGGCGAGGTTCGCGGGCGCCCGCGCCGGGCTCCGGTACGTGGTATCCGGGATCGGCCCGATATGCCGGTCGCCTGGCGGGACCGCCTCCGGCACCGTCGCGTCGATGGAATAGATGAGTTGGATCGCGTCCCGGCGCCGCGCGTCGTAGCCGCGGCGCGCGACCGACCAGGTCAGCTCCGCCGCCTCGTCCAGCCCCAGACGGGCGCGAATCGCGTCTTCCAGCGCCGCCGCGTCGTGATCCAGCGGCAGGCGCAGTTCGGTCAGGCGCGGCATCAGCCGGTGGGAGTCATGACGAAGATCTGGCTCGGTTCCTCGTAAAAATCCCGCTTGCGGTTCAACCGTCCCAGCATGGCGTCGATATAAGGCGCGGTGGCGCAAAGCTGTTCGAAGTGGCGTTCGTTCAGGGTCAGGCCGGCGCGGCGGCAGATGCCGGCGATGCGATCGCGTTCCGCCTGGCCGATTTCGGCTTTCGCCGGGGGCGGGACCGGAGGCAGGGCCGTGGAGAACACCGCGTTCGGGTCCAGCACCGGCCGCCTTTTGCCCCATCCCGTTGCGTCCTCGTACGCCTTCGCCGCGCGCAGCACGTCCGCCTCGCCGAAGGGGCGGCCGACGATCTGCATCGACAGCGGCATGCCTTCCGGCGAGAAGCCGATGCACTGCGCCACGGCCGGGCCGCCCAGCACGTTGAACGGGGTGGTCAGGGAGGCGCGCTGCCAGAAAGCGATCGTCTGGTGCCCGTCCAGCCGCGGCGCCGGGCCGGGCGCCAGGGTCACCAGAAAATCGAATTTTTCGTAGATGGGCGCCATTTCCGCGATCATCGCCCGCCGTTCCCGCGATGCCTGCACGTAATCGGCGCCGGAGAACAGCAGCGCGCCCAGCGACCGGCCGAGAAAATCCTCGCCGAAATCGGCCAGCCTTGTGCGCAGCACGGGCTCGTGCACCGCGTAGAGTTCGCTTTC